>PLRK01000086.1 GCA_003163875.1 Acidimicrobiaceae bacterium
GCGCCCGCGATGCCTTGGGGATAACGGATCGCGGCGGCGGCGACCTCGTCAGCACGATACGCACTCCCCGCCCCCGCGAGGTTGCGTCGCAGTTCGTCACTTAGCGTCATCACCGACGCCACCGCCTCTCTGGTCAACAATCCAAGCCGCTGGCGGGCGAGACAGTGCGCGACGACGCCTTCGATCTCGATCAACTCGAAATCGCGCATCATCGCACTGGTAATGAAGAAACTCAACGTTGTCGTGCCCGGCACGAGCGCCGCGTTATAGCCCTCATCGCGCACGATGAACGCCGACACGTCGTCGACGCCGAAGGTCGCACTTAAACGATCGAGCACCGTGACGAGTCGCTGGCGATCCTTGGTGGTTCCACCCGCTTCAAAGCGCTCGAGCATGGCGTCAGCGAGCGACGCGCCTTTTTTCTCATATCGCGCGAGCGAGCGACGAAGGTCCCAGAAATAGACGAGGCCTACGACGACGCCGAGCGCCGGCAACCAGAACATGGCGGCACCGCCAACCAAAAGGGCGAGAACCACGACGCCGACGAGAACGGTCTGGGGAAGTTTGCGACGAAACGCGAAGGCGCGCACGAAACGCAGGTTCTCGTGACGCTCGTGGGTCGAGGGTGCGTAGGGATTCTGCCAGCCCGGATCGAGCACGGGCGCGACGTAGCGTGCTCCGCGATCACGTTCGTTCTGGCGGCGAGACCGCGAGCGTTGCTTAGTTGCCACCTCGCAAGGCTACCCGCCGTTGGTGAACGGTGACCGCCTCGTCGTAGAGGGGCTCGTACTCGTCGATCAGTTGACGCATCGACCAGCGTTGCGCGTGCGCGCGGGCATCGGCGATGCTTCGTGTGCTCTCGGTGCGCAGGGCGTGCTCGATTGCTGCTTCGAGCGAGGATGAATCACCCGGCGCGAACAGCGTCGCGTGCGAACTCGCCGCGTCACGGTACCCGTCGATGTCACTCGCCACGACCGCCGTCTCACTCGCCATCGCTTCGAGGAGGACCAGCCCGAAGCTCTCTCCACGTAGGGCGGGTGCGAGCAGCACATTTGATCGACGAAGCAAGGAACGCTTGTCGTCGTCACTGGCGGCCCCGAGAAACGTGACGTTCTCGTCGTGCGCGCTCAGTGCCTCGAGGCGCGCGCGCTCGGGGCCATCGCCCAAGACGACCAGTTGCCACGTCGAGCCGTCGCGCGCGTTGTGGGCGCGTACCGCGTTGATTGCGACCTCGACACCCTTGCGCGCTTCGAGTCGCCCAACGACGCACAACACGATGTCCGCACCACGCGTCCGCTCACTCGCTCGAAATCGTTCCGTCTCGAAACCATTGAACAGCACTCGCGGCGCGAGTGTGGTGACACCGCGAACAGTGTTCGCCGCTCGTTCGCTCACCGCCACGCTGACGTCGAGTCCTCGGCTCAGTCGATGCAGCAACGGTTCGCTCAGTCGCAGGGCCGGACCGGAACCGCCTCGATGAAACGTCGCGACGCTCGCCCATCGATGGCGACGCAACGTCGCCCAGGGCAACAACGGTGCGAACGGCTCGTGAAAGTGCACGACGTCGGGAGTGAACTCGTCAATCGCCTTCGAGGCTTGCTGCGACGCGCGAGGCGATAATGCCAGGGGGGCCCTCGAACCATTGGCTGGCGTCGAAACCACGCGCCCCAGGCGAACGAGTGTCGCGGGGGTGTCGTAGTGCGCCACGTCCAGGCGGTCGGGAGCGACCAGAAGCACGTCATCACCACGTCGGGCGAGTTCGCGACTCATCGCGAGGACTTGTTCTTGGACCCCGCCGAAGACACTGAGCGCGTAGGGCGACACCAAGGTGATGCGTCGAGTCAAGGGGCGAACCGTGGTTGGAGCACGTGCCACTGTTCTGGAGCGCGTCGAATGAGGCCCTCCAGGGCAACGGCGACGCCTTGGGTGACGCGCGTCACGTCCTCGCGAAGTCGTCCCTCGCGTTGGGCGAGAATGGGCGGCGTCACGACCGCGAAGTGTTCGCGACCCGGTCCCGAGTAACACGCCGCGGCGACGAGTGTCGCACCCGTGCGCAACGCCAGGGTGGCGGGACCCGCGGGAATCCGCACCATCTCGCCAAAGAACTCGACCTCGATACCGTTCTCTTGCAGGTCACGATCACACAACAGACCCACGACCCCGTTGTCGTTGAGCGTATGCAGTAACACCGTGCCCGCGTGGTCGTTGAGTGGTTCGATGCGAATACCAATCGATTCACGCTTCGCTTTGAACCACGCGAAAAGCTCGGCGGGTTCCAATTCTTCGGCGACCGCGGTCATACCGAGCCCGATGCTGTCGAGGAACGAACCGCCCCACTCCCAACTTCCGATGTGCGGTAAGGCAATGATGATCCCCTTGCCTCGACTCTTCGCGTCTTCGAGATGTTCTAGACCCTCGGCAATCTGGAAATGCTTCGTAATCGTTGACTTGCGAAGCGCGGGAAGCTTCGCGCCTTCAGCCCAGTAGCGTCCGTAGCTCGCGAATCCTCGCTCCACGAAACGTTCCACGAGTTGCCCATCGGGTGCCGCGCCATACACGCCGAGCGCGTGTTCAATGTTTAGCCGAAGATTCGCACGCGCGCCGTGTGAACGCTTGCCCACCGTTTTGGCAATTCGCGACACCATCGCGACGTCGACGCGCTCGGGAAGTCGTTCGAGGACCGTGCCGAGAGTCTTATAGAGGGCGACGCGCGCTTTTGTCGCCACGACCTAGTGTCGCGAGGTTCGACTGAGTCCGCGACGAATGCGATTCGCTTGCAAGTGGCGAATGGAGGGAGCGTTCAGCGGCTCGGGACGCGCCGCGACCTGCCACACTCGCCAGAATCGTCCAGCCGCCGTCATCGTGGTCAAGACCAGGATCACCCAGAGTCCGGGGATGAACGCCGGCGCCCAGAGCATCGCCGCACCAAGTAACACCATGCGCTCGGCGCGCTCCAT
>PLRK01000063.1 GCA_003163875.1 Acidimicrobiaceae bacterium
AGGTATTCGGTGATCATGAAGATGGCGCCGGATTCTTGGCCCCCGTCGAACACTCGCGCGAGGTGCGGATGGCTCAGGGTGGCAGCGCGCACGATGTGGTCGCGAAACGCCCGGCGAACCTCCTCGTGCTGAGCGAGCGATGCTAAGAGCACCTTGACGATGACGTTGCGGTGCAACGAGGTGTCTTCAGCAAGGTAGACCTCGGCGGTACGACCGACACCCAAAAGCGCAGTGATCCGGTAGCGACCGGCAAGCTCATGCCCATTGACGAAAGTTGGAAACACCATGCATCACAACCCTAGTAAGGAAGGCCTAGGCAATGGTGGTGTTCCAAGCGCCCGTCGCCAAAAGTCTCTCAAACTCACTCGCGGGGATCATCGGAATGGCGAGCTCGCGCGCCTTGTTCACCTTGCCCGCACCCGGCGCCTCACCCACGACCACGCAGTACGTCTTCTTGGACACTGAACCCGGCGACGTTCCGCCTCGTGCGACGATTGCTTCTTCGGCTTGTTCTCGTGAATAGCCCCCCACTGCACCCGTCACCACGACTGCTCGAGCGGCGAGCGTTGGGCTCAATGCGCTCACCACCTCCGGTTCTCGAAGCGACAGTCCGTTGGACGCGAGGCGACGCATTCGCTCCTGATTCTCAGGGTCGCGGCAGTATTCATACATCGATGCCGCGATCACCGGGCCCACGCCCTCGACTGCTTCGAGGACGTCCAATGGCGCTGCGGCCAACGCCTCATAGGAATGGAACGTGTTCGCGAGCTCACGAGCGGCGACCGGACCGACGTGACGAATCCCGAGTCCCACCAGCACTCGTGACAACGGAGCAGACTTCGCACCCTCTATCGCCTCAGTGAGCGACGTCGCAGAGAGTTCCCCCAAACCCTCGAGTGAGGAAAGTTGCTCGACTCGAAGCTCGAAGAGGTCGGCAACGTCACTGATGAGACCTCCGGTGAGCAATTGGGCGACACGACTTTCGCCAAGTCCTTCAATGTCGAGCGCGCCCCTTGAGGCGAAGTGAATGATCTGTTGGAGTTGCTGGGCGGGGCACGCGGGATTCACGCAGTACGTATCACTCTCGTCACCCACTCGCACCAAAGGTTGTCCGCAGTCAGGACACGCACTCGGGAACTTCCAGGGCGATTTACGCCGCTTACCGGGTTCACGCACGGCACCCACGACCTCGGGTATGACGTCGCCCGCCTTTCGCACGATGACGAGATCACCCGGTCGAACATCCTTTTGGGCGACCTGGTCCTCGTTGTGCAGCGTCGCCATCGAGACGCGCGAACCCGCGACGACGACTGGCTCGAGAACCGCGTAGGGCGTCGCGCGACCCGTACGTCCAATGGATACCTCGATCGCGAGTAGCCGCGTGGCCCGCTCTTCTGGCGGAAGCTTTCGAGCGATCGCCCAACGTGGCGCGCGACTCGTAAAGCCTAAGGCGTCGCGCTGAGCGAGATCGTCAACCTTGATGACGACGCCGTCAATCTCGTAGGCAAGATGATGTCGATGTTCCTCGAACCACGTACTGTGCTCGATCATTGGCGTAGCGCCGTGTAGCACCTTCATCTCCGCTGCGGTGAGAAATCCCCAGCGTGACAGTTGAGCGATCGTCTGGGCGTAGCGCTCGAAGGATAACGAATCATCGAGATCAACCAACTGATAACTCAAAAAGGAGAGGGGTCGTTCGCGCGACACCGCCGGATCCTTTTGGCGCAGACTGCCTGCGGCGGCGTTGCGCGGGTTGGCGAACTCCTTCGCTCCCAATGCCCGTTGATGTTCGTTGAGCGAAAGAAAGTCGCTCTTCGCTATGAACACTTCCCCTCTCACTTCAACGCGCCCTCGGTGCCCAACAGCCAACGTCTCTGGCAAATTCTGGATCGTACGCACGTTGTCGGTGACATCCTCCCCCACCTGACCGTCACCGCGCGTCGCGCCTTGCACGAGGACGCCGTCAATGTATGTGATTGATAGTGCCAATCCGTCAATCTTCGGCTCCACCGCAAAATCGATCTCCTCAAGACCGAGCCCCAATCCCTTTGCGACACGTTCTGCCCACGCACCGAGTTCGGTGACGTCAAAGACATTGTCCAAGCTGAGCATTGGTGCCGCGTGCCTGACCTCACTGAAGACAGTGGTGGAGCCCGCCCCGACCTTGCGCGACACCGAATCGTCACTGGCGAGTTCTGGATACTCGGATTCGAGGTCGCGTAATTCAATCAGCAGCGCGTCGTAGTCCGCGTCGGGAATTGTCGGTGCGTCCTTCGCGTAATACGCCTCGTTGTGTCGCGCGATCTCCTCACGCAGCGACGCCACCCTCTCGCGAGGTGTGCTCACGCTCGAGAGACGATCGCCGCACCTTCAACGATCGAGGGTTCGTCCGCTCGGTACATCACCACGCTCTGTCCCGGCGCTACGGGACGCGCAGGTTTCGCGAGGTCGAGATACCACTCGCCGTCGTATCGAAGCGTCGCGATCTGCGCGGTGCCGTGTGCGCTCCATTGGACGAGCACGCGGGCCCCATTCGCGAGCGCGTCGTGCGTGAAACTCAAGGACGTCTGAATCAGACGTAGTCGCGATACGACGACGTCCTCGAGACGACCAACCTCGACGCGACCCGCCGACACATCGACGCTCGACACAAAACGTTTTTCGCCATCGCGATCCGGCAAGACACCGCGCCGCTGTCCCACGGTCATCAGCTCGGCGGCGTCAGTTTGACCGAGCACCTCGCCCGTTCGTCGATCGACGATGGTCGCGGGCGTCAGCGCTATTCGTCGGCGCAAGAACACTTCGCGACCCTTGGAAGCCTCGATGAAACATACGTCTTGACTGTCGGGCTTATCCCACGTCGGCAATCCAAAGCGCGCAGCGTGCTCGCGGACTTCGCTCTTCTCCATGTCGCCAATGGGCAGCACCAACTTTCGCAAGTGGGCGTCATCGAGATAGCCCAGCACGTAACTCTGATCCTTTTGTGCGTCGGCGCCGCGAAGTAACTCGCGTCGACCATCGTGCTCGACGACGCGCGCGTGGTGTCCGGTCGCCACGGCGTCAAACCCGAGACGTTCCGCTCGCTCGAAGAGAAGGTCAAACTTGATGTGACGATTGCATTCGATGCAGGGATTCGGTGATTGACCACGCACGTGCGCGTCAATGAAGGGTTCGACCACGTGGCGGTTGAACTCGTCGGTGTAGTTGAACACGTGATGATCAATGCCGAGCAATTGTGCGACACGGCGCGCGTCATCGACGTCGGCGACGGAACAACATCCCGAGTCAGAGACCCCACCCCAGAGTTTGAGTGTGGCGCCCACGACCTCGTGACCTTGTTCGACGAGCAGCCCCGCCGCCACCGAGGAGTCCACTCCCCCACTCATCGCCACGAGAACTTTCACTTGACCATTCTGCCAGTCAGGAGAGTGATCTAGTTCTCGTTGGTCAGTCGATAGACGACGGACGACAAAATGCCAATGAGCGCGTCGACCTCAACCTCTGTGGTCTCGGGACCCATCGAAAGTCGTAAGGAGCCCGCCGCGCGCGAAGGCTCCACGTGCATAGCGGCGAGGACGTGGCTCGCCACGGCGGCGCCACTTGAACAGCTCGACGCCGCGGAAGCACAGACGCCTTCTTGATCGAGCAAGAAAAGTAATTCGTCGCTCGCGATGCCGTTGAAGGTCACGTGCACGGTGCCTGGAACTTTCGCGACGCCCGGAGCCGTGATCGCGCAACCCGGTAAAAAACTTAACGCGGCGCACAATTTGTGCTGAAAGTCGATGACGCGATCATTGACGTCGGTGAGTTCCTTGGCGGTCAGCCGTACCGCCGTCGCGAATCCGACGCACGCGGCGACGTCGACGGTCCCGCCCCTACGTCCGCGCTCTTGTCCGCCCCCCGGAACCATCGCTTCGATTGCCACCTCACGACGCATGATGAGGGCGCCTGCGTTCACGGGCCCTCCCAACTTGTGGGCGCATAACGAGATGAGGTCCATCGATCCCGTCACGACCGGCAGGTACAGCCACGGCGCCGCCGCGATGGCGTCGGTGTGGGTCGGGACGCCACCGGGAACGTGACCCTTCGAGAGCGAGTTGACACCATCGAGAGGCTGACACACCCCGGTCTCGTTGTTCGCCGTCATGACACTGACGATCGCCACGTCCTCATCGAGTTGTTCACGCAGCGACTCCAGATCGATCACCCCATCGTTATCCACCTCGGCGTATCGAACTTCGACGTCGTCGTGTTCACGGGCCATAAACTGCGCCGCGTCCAGCACCGCACTGTGCTCAATCGAAGATACGACGATGACGCTTCGCTCGTGATCTCGCCGATGTGCTTCGGTCACTCCGGCAATCGCGAGGTGGCACGATTCGGTGCCACCCGCCGTGAAGATCACACCCCCGGGCTTGGCACCGACGAAGGCGGCGACCTCGTCGCGCGATTCTTCAACGGCTCGGCGAGCGTCGCGAGCTGCTCGATGACTCCCGGAAGGGTTGCCCACGACACCGTGTTGCCAACGTTGCATCGCGTCTGCGACTTCATCGCGGCGCGGCGCGGACGCGGCGTGGTCGAAGTAATACTGTGCCGTCATGCGACGTAGAACGCCTTCGCGTTGGTGAACTCGCGAATTCCCTGGTGTGAGAGCTCGCGTCCAAAACCCGAATGCTTGGTTCCTCCAAAGGGCAACTCGGGCATGGACGCCACGATGGCGTTGGCAAATACCACTCCGACGTCCAATCGATCAAGGGCGCGGTCGATCTCATTCTTATCGTTCGCCCAGATCGAGCCAGCGAGCCCCCACGGCGTGTCGTTCGCGATGTCAATCGCCTCGTCGAGATCCCTCGCGACGTAGACAACGGCGACCGGTCCGAACAATTCCTCGCGACCCGCGCGCGAGTCCATCGGAACATCGCTCAGCACGGTCGGTGGATAGAAGTATCCCTTGCCTACGTGCGGTGTGCCGCCGACGTGCGCAACAGCCCCACGATCAATCGAACTCGCCACTTGGGCGTCGAGAATGTCGAGCTGCGCCTTGCTCACGAGCGGACCTAGCACTGTCGAAGGGGTCATCGGATCACCCATTGGCACCGCACTCATCTCCCGTACGAACTTCTCGAGGAACTCCTCGCGTCGATCCTCGACGACGATGAAACGCTTCGCCGCGATGCATGCTTGGCCATTGTTCTGCACTCGGGCGGTGACGGCGAGGGGCACCGTGCGATCCATGTCGGCGCTGCTGGCGATGACGAATGGATCCGAACCGCCAAGTTCGAGCACGCATTTCTTCAAGTTCTTCCCCGCGAGTTCGGCGATGCTCCGTCCGGCACGCTCCGAACCGGTGACGGTCACACCGTGCACTCGCTCGTCGGCGATGACCGCGGCGACTTGATCGATCTCGATGAACAAGTTCGTGAGCACGCCTTCGGGCATACCGGCTCGCTTGAAGAGGTCCTCGAGGTACAAAGCGCAGCCGGGCACGTTGGGCGCGTGCTTGAGGAGCACGACATTACCCGCCATCAGATTGGGCGCCGCGAAACGTACAACCTGCCAAAAGGGAAAATTCCAAGGCATGATCGCCAACAAGGGCCCCGTTGGCTCGTAGCGCACCCCACTTCGAGAGGCATTGGTCGCGATGTACTCGGTCTCTAAGAACACGCTCGCGTGCTCGGCGAAGTAGCGCATCGTCATGGCACACTTTGCGGCTTCGCCCTTTGCCGCGGCGAACGTCTTTCCCATTTCGCGGGTCATGAGTTCGGCGGCGACGGGAATTTCGCTCTCGAGCAACTCTGCAGCGCTCACCATTCGTTGGGCTCGATCCTTCAATTCCGCCGATCGCCACGTGTCATAGGCGCGCGACGCACGATCAAGGGCGCGTTCGAGACCAGCTTCGTTCAAACTCTCGTATCGCGCGATCACCTCTTCGCTCGATGGGTTTACGGCGATGAACGGCATGCTCCTAGTCTGCCAGTATTTGCGCGCCGGGTGTCGGGCTCGCCCCAATCTCGCGCCAAAAGCGAGGGTGCACGACACTTATCGAGCTCGTTACCAGCAGCAGTGCTCCCGCCGCGACCAACGTCACGGGACGAACTCCGTACGTTCGCGCGAACGCGGATTGCACCAGCGCACCTAAGGGATAGAAGATCGACAGCGACAACGTATAGAGCGCAAGAATTCTCGAACGCTCGCCCATCGGTGCGTGCAATTGCACCGAAGTGTTCAGTCCCGTCAAAGTCCCTACGTACGCACCTCCCAACAAACCCAACGCGAACGCGGCCGTAACCAACGTTGGCGACAGTGCATACAGTGCCAAGGCGATGATCAACGTCACGAGTGAAGCTCGCAAGACACGCACCCTGGACGTTCGTTTGGCAACGGCGGGCAACGTCAGCGCGGCGATCACGGCCCCGATGCCCTGAGCAGTCACGAGCCACGCAGTACCGACCTTTCCAGCATGCAAGGTGAGGATCGACATCGCCGACACCAGCGAGATGAAGGGGCTCACGATGAGCGCGATGGCCGCCACGCCAAGGATGGGATTGCGACAACCGTGCACCGACCACGCCACGCGTGCCGCGGAGAGAGTTTCGACGAGCGGACGCACTCGACTCCTCAAGCGCTCCCGCGCAGGACTCTTCACGAACGCAAACATCACGACGACGACCACGAACGAAGCGGCGTTGAACGCAAAGCACAATCCGATCGAACCGACCGCTAGCAAGACGCTTGCGCAAAGAGGTCCAATCACCCGTCCCAGGTTGAACTGGGCCGAGCCCAGGGATACCGCGGCGAGGACCTCATCGCGTTCGACGAGGTCAGGAAGTAATGATTGCCACGCCGCCCACGAGGCCGACGAACATAGACCCTCTACCGCCACCACGTAGCAACACAGTTGTGGCGACAGATGGTTCGTGAATTTAGCCACCGCCAAAGTAAGGGCGGTCAACGCCATCACGACGTTCATCGACTGAATCCAGTGCTGTCGATTCACGCGATCGCCCATCACGCCCCCCATCGGGGCACCAACGATCGCAGGCAACCACGCAGCCATGGTGACGAGTCCGAGCCATAGCGCATCGTGCGTGGATTCGGTGAGATAGATGCCGAGCGCCACCGATTGCATCCAGGTTCCGGTCGAGGAGATGAGCGACGAGCTCAACGCCAGCGCAAAGCTCCGGTGAGCCAGGGGAGCGAAGGAGACGGAAGCCACACTGAAACGCTAATGAATTCGCGAGGACCGCGCCGGCACGGACCCACGGAGCAACCTACTGTTCGCGCTTCTTCTTTCGAGGTCGCAGCGCGAACCACCAAACCGACACGATGGTCGCGAGCGCTCCGAGCACGCCAATCGTTGACTTCACGCCCTTGCTTTTGGATGGATCTGCCATGAACCCATCGTAACGAGCAAAACGCCGGGGACAAATTGCCCCCGGCGTTTTACGTTGCGCGCGATTGCTTAGGCGGCTTGGTGAGCCTCGACGGCGATCTCGAGGGTGATCTTGTTACCAACGACAAGGCTGCCGTTCTCGAGGGTGCCTTCGAAGTTGACGCCGAACTCACGACGGTCAATCTCCCCGGTGAGCTCAAATCCGGTGACGTTGACGCCCGGAGCCATGCTCGGCCCAGTGCCGAGGTACTCAAGCTCGAAGGGGACCGACTTCGTGATGCCCTTGACGGTGAGATCGGCAAGCACTTCGTACTTGTCGCCACTCTTATGGGTGACCTTCGTGGACTTGAGCGTCAGGGTCGGATACGTCTCGATTTCGAGGAAGTCGGCGGTCTTCAAGTGACCGTCGCGCATCTCATTGTCGGTGGTGATACTGCCAGCTTGGACGGAGGCGACAACGGACGAATTCTCCAAGCTGTCACCAATCGTGATGACGCCTTCGAATTCGCTAAAGTGCCCACGAACCTTGGCTGCCACCAAGTGGCGAGCGACAAATCCGACGGTCGAGTGTACGGGGTCGACGTTGTAGACGCCGGGAGCGGGAAGGTTGCTCATGTTGAATCTCCTAGTTAGTAAACACGTGTGTGCTCTTCGGTAAGTATAGTTGCAAGTACAAATACTTGTCAAGAAGTAATTGCATCACGAAGTTCCTGCTAAAGTGGACGCATGTCCGTCGACACCAGTGCCTGCCCGTCAAGCGATAAGCGGGTCGTGCTGTTTGGACTCCTGCTCGAGACCAACGCCCGACTTTCCAAGAGCCTCGGGGTCCAACTCGAAGCCGCGTGCGGGCTGCCCCTCGCCTGGTTCGAGGTGCTGTTACAACTACGCCGGTCACCGGACGGTCGATTGAAAATGACCCAGATCGCCGACGCCATTGTGCACTCGACGGGCGGGACTACGAGGTTGATCGACCGTCTCGAAGAGGCTCAGTACGTCGAGCGCAGTTCGTGCCCGAGTGATCGCCGGGCGATACACGTCGGTATCACCGCTCAAGGCAACGCCAAGCTGGACGAAGCGTTGAACGTGCACCTCGACTATCTCGACGAAAATCTGGTCGCGCGACTCAACTGTGACGAACGCGACACGCTCACCGCACTGTTGGAGAAGCTCAATACCGCTTCTACACCTTCGTAATCCACGCACGCGCCTCGCGCTCGTCGTCGAGTTCGAGAACAGTTCCTTCGCCTGCACCCGCGCTCGCGTGGACCTCCAGCGCCAACACTTCGGCGCCGAGCAGCGCAAAACCGTCGGCGAGGTCGTCAACTCCCGTCAGGTGCAGAATGATTCGATCCGCAACGTCGAGTCCTGAGTTCTTGCGCAAATCTTGGACCTGACGCACCACGTCTCGAAGATAACCGCGACGCAATAGCTCGTCATTCAAACTCAGATCCAAGGCAATCACTTCGCCGCCTTCACGCGAGACGGCGAATCCGCCTTGACTCTTCACGCGGAGTTCGAGGTCCTCAGGGCCTAGCACGAACGTGCCGGTGGACAACGCCACGTGGACGCCGTCACCCTGCTCGAGTGCTTCGGCACTCTTGAGCGAATCAAGTTCGCCTAAGGCGCCCTTCAGTTCCTTCACCGCTTCGCCAAGGCGAGGGCCCACGGTGCGAAAGTTCGGGACGAGTTCGAAACTGAGCACGTCAGCGAGTTCACTGCCGTATTCGAGAACATCGACGTTGAGTTCATCTTCCACAATGCCCTCTGGTGGCAATGGCGATCCCGACGGTAGAAAGACGAGCGCCCTCGCAAGTGGCTGGCGTACCTTGACGCCGGCTTCGGCGCGGGCACCTCGACCCAATGAGGTGAGGCTCCGCGCAACGCGCATTGAAGCTTCGAGTTCTTCGTTTCGTCGAGACCACTCAGCGCTTGGCCAGCTCGCCAAGTGCACCGATGCAGAGTCGTCAACGTCAAAGAGCTCACGATACAACTTCTCAGAGAGAAACGGACAAAAGGGCGCCATCAACAACGTGACGCGTTGGAGAACTTCAAGCAATGTCGCCTGCGCTGCGAGAGAGTCTGAGCGTGGCGCCGAAGGATCGGTTCTCCAGAAGCGTCGACGGCTTCGGCGTACGTACCAATTGGAGAGATCGTCAATTAGTTCGATAAGGGCGTCGGTGCCGCTAAGTGGCTCGTAACCGTCGAGCGCTTGGGTCACCGCATCAGTCACGCTTTCGAGTCGCGAGAGAATCCACTGGTCGATCGCGGCGCGTTGGTCGACGTTCGGGATTTCTGCATCGTGAGGGTCAAAGTGATTGAGCGATGCGTAGGTCGTGAAGAAGCTGAAAGTGTTCCACAAGGTGGCGAGCGTCTCTCGAAGCGATGCGTCGATGGCGTTGAGTCCGGCACGCGTCGACGTCCATGGGGAGCCTTGCGAGAACATCCACCAACGTAAGGGATCCGCGCCGCGGGTGTTGAGCACTTCCCACGGGTCGATGACGTTGCCGAGCGACTTGCTCATCTTCTTTCCGGTCTCGTCGACGATGTGACCAAGGCAGAGCACGTGTTCGTAGGGTTTCTCATCAAACACCAACGTGTTGACGGCCAGCAGCGAGTAGAACCATCCACGCGTTTGGTCAATCGCCTCGACGACCAGTTGTGCAGGAAATTGCATTGCTTCCTTGCTTCCCGCGACGTGGGGAAAACCCACTTGCGCGGCCGGCATCGCACCCGAATCGAACCAAGCATCGATCACGGGTTCAACACGTAGTGCAATCTCTCCGCACGTGCGACAAGAGATCGTCACCTCATCGATTGCGGGACGGTGTGGATCGATGTCACTGACGTCACGACCAGCCAGTTCCGACAACTCCGCCAGTGAACCGACACAAGTGAAATGCTTATGCTCGCACCTCCACACTGGCAGCGGGGTGCCCCAGTAGCGATCGCGCGACAAAGCCCAGTCAACATTGTTCGCGAGCCATTCTCCAAATCGACCATCTCTAATGTGACTCGGGTGCCAGTCGATCGTCTGATTCTCGCTCATCATCTTCGTCTTGTACTGACTGGTCGCGATGTACCAACTTGGCTTACCCCAGTAGATCAAGACCGTCCCGCAGCGCCAGCAGTGCGGCAATGAGTGTACGAAGTCAAATCGGCGAAGCAAGAGACCTCGTCGCTCGAGCTCGTCGTTGATGGCGTGATTCGACGCTCGTACGTCGCGTCCCTCGAGCCAGGCGACTTCGCTCGTGAAGCTGCCATCGGGGCCAACGGGATTGACCGTTGGCAAACCGTGCTCGCGAGCGACCTGACGGTCTACCTCACCAAAAGCTGGGGCTTGATGCACGAGCCCGGTTCCATCCTCGGTCGTCACGTAGTCTGCTCCAACGACGAAGCACGCGTCGACGTCGAGAGGGAACGCGACGTCAGCGAAAGGACGTTCATAGTGCACGCCGAGCAACTCGCTGCCTAAAAACGTCGCACTTGCCTTGGTGCCCTCACCGAATACTTGTTCCACGAGCGATGCGGCGACGACCAGACCATCGACGACGGCATACGTCACTTCTGGGTTCACAGCGACCGCCACGTTCGATAGCAGGGTCCATGGCGTCGTCGTCCACACCGCTAAGTGCGTCGCACCGTGGAGCCCTTCGTGGGCAGCGGCGTCAGTGATGGCGAATTTGACGTAAGCACTCTCGTCCATCTCGTCGGTGTAGACGTCGGGTTGACCGAGTTCGTGACTCGAAAGTGCAGTGCCACATCGGGTGCAGTACGGTACAACCTTCAAATCCTCGTACAGCAGTCCCCGATCGAAGAGTTGTTGTAGTTGCCACCACACGGACTCAATGTACGAAGGATGGAACGTATAGTACGCATGCTCCATGTCGGTCCAGTACCCAATTCGCTCCGTCAGCTTCTCGAACTCGTCGACGTAGATCAGTACTGATTCTCGACATAACCTCGTGAACTCCTTGATACCGATCTTGTTGACGATGTCCGCCTTGTCGGTCAACCCCAGTTGTTTCTCCACCTGGACTTCGACGGGCAATCCATGTGTGTCCCATCCGGCTCTTCGTGCCACGTAGCGACCGCGCATGGTTTGATAACGACAAAACAAGTCCTTGTAAACGCGCGCCCACACGTGATGCAATCCTGGTTTGCCATTCGCGGTGGGCGGACCTTCGTAAAAGACCCACGGTTCAGCTCCCTCGCGTTGTTGCATCGAGCGAGCGAAGACGTCGTTGACCTTCCAACGGGCGAGTTCCACCTCCTCGATGGCAACAAAATCTAGGTCAGCGCTGACAGGGCGAAACACGTTTCTCCTTCGGTGAATTTTCCCATCGTACTATCGTGAACCGTCGATGCCCTCCTAGCATGGAGACGTGCTCAAGGTCTCCATCACCGCCGAGCCCATTGATTCCGCGGGCGCGCTCGCACTCCTCTACGCAGCAACAGATGAACTCAACCAGCGTTACGGACTCATCGACGACGACGCTCGCCTCTCGCTCGGTGAACTGCGACCTCCGAAGGGCATCTTCCTCGTGGCACGCGATAACCGTGACCTCTGCGGCGGCGTGGGCCTGCGCGAAATTGCGAGTCCCGAACTACATCTCGCCGAAGTGAAACGACTGTGGGTTCGACCCGATCTTCGTCGTCACGGCGTCGCGGCGCAGTTGATGTCCCACGTCGAAACTCATGCGCGACGCCTCGGGTATCGACAGCTTTATTTGGAGACAGGGCCGCGACAACCCGAGGCGATTGCGTTCTACCCCAAACACTCGTGGACTCAAATAGGCGAATTCCCGCCCGACGTTTTCAGCCACGAGACCGCCGTTCGTTTCACCAAGGTGCTCTAGGCGAAGTGTTGATCGAGCCACGTCGCATCTAGGTCCTCTAAGGAAGCGAGGACGAGGTCAGCGAGCGAGAATTCTGGACGGTTTCGGTCGCTCTCGACGGGCACCGCAATCACGGTCATTCGTCCGGCCTTACCTGCCAACACCCCTGCTGCGGAATCCTCGAAAACGAGACACTCTCGAGGATCGACTCGCAGGCTGGCGGCGGCGCGAAGAAACACGGCCGGATGAGGTTTACCGAATTCCTCGACCTCCGCCGAGTGAATCGACGCGAATCGGTCACGCAATCCGAAATGATCAAGACAGCGATAGATCAAATCCAACGGGGTAGAACTGGCCAAGGCAATTGGACCCCGTGCACTCGTGAGATCGAGAGCGCGAAGCGCGCCCGGCAGTAGTACGCCCTCTGTTTCGACGAGTTCACCCACCCGCTCGAGCAACGACGACACGACCTCGGCGCGAGACGGTGTCGCCCAGGGATACTTTGTATACCAGTGCTCGACCACCTCGTCGACGAACATTCCCTTCGTCGAGCGACCATCATCGCCGGCGAGTGGCACGCCCAAGACGCCAAATATCTCCAGCTCCGCTTTGTGCCACAGTACCTCTGAATCAATGAGGAGACCATCCATGTCGAAGAGGGTCGCTCGCAACGTCATGCAGTAACTCTGGCACATCGTGCCACTACGGTTAGCCCATGACGGTGGTGAGGAAGTTGCGCCAGGATGACACGTCCGCTGTCGTCGATCGAATCGCCCGACAACTCAGCAACGACGCATCGCGACACACGCTCGTCAATCCCAACCTCGACTTGACGGTGTTACACGACACCATTGTGCACGCCACGAGCGTCACGTGGGTCGCACTCGATGGCGACGACATCGTGGGACATCTCTTCGCTGCGGTCTTGCGCGATCATGAACGTCGAGCCGCGTGGACCGGACCCGACGGCGTCTCCTTCGATGACCCCTCGATACTCGAATCGCTCCTGCGCCCCGCGATCAGTGCTTGGCGATCCCAGGGCGCCATCGAGCACTTGGTCTGGGCGTTGGACGACGACGATCGACTCGATCCGTGGCGTCAACTCGGTTATAAAGCGATCAGCGTCCGCGGCGTGATGGATCTCGAATACGTGGGCGATGCAACGCTGGACACCTCGTTGCGTCTTCGTCTCGCGACGCCGCAGGACATTGACGCGATTCTCAACCTTGATCACATCATCGACGTAGCTCAAGGTGACGAATCAACGCTTTCGCGAAAGTTCCGTCGTCAAAATCGACGCGAGATCCGTCATCTCCTCGACGATCCCGACGTTGAACATTACGTCCTCGAGCGAGAGGACAGAATCGTTGCTCAGGCCGTCACGTATCCTTCGCCAGCGCGACGCGGATCATTTGAGCACACTTTGCATCTCAGTGGCGTTGCTGTTGATTCGCAGTTGCAAGGAGGTGGCATCGCCAGCGCGATGCTCAATGAGGTTCTACGTCGTGCGCGTGCTCGTGGCGTGTCGCACGTTGAAGCGCAGTGGCGCGTCGACAACGTGCAGGCGAGTTTCTTCTGGCCTGCCTACGGTCTCGAGCCGACCTACGTACGACTCGCTCGTCGGTTAGCTGAGTGATGCCTCGATCGCGGCGACGAGCACCGGGTCCTCGGGTGTCACCTGGGGCGCGAAGCGTTGCACCGCGCCATCGGGTCCGACGAGAAATTTTTCAAAGTTCCAGCGAATGTCACCGCTGTAGCCCTCGGCGTCAGCCACTTTCGTCAATTCCGCGTAGATCGGATTCTGATTCTCTCCATTGACGTCGATCTTCTCAAAAAGCGGGAACGTCACGCCGTAGGT
>PLRK01000030.1 GCA_003163875.1 Acidimicrobiaceae bacterium
GTGTCGCCGAGCACGATCGGGTCGTTGGACGCTCCCAGCATCTTGGGCAGCGAGAAACCGTAGACGTCGGCGTCGAGCACGCCCACCGAGTGCCCGAGACGGGCAAGCGAGATCGCGAGATTGACCGTCACCGAGGACTTACCTACACCGCCCTTACCCGAGGAGACGCCGAGCACCCGGGTCTTGGAGAGATTGTCCATGAAGCGCGGTTTCGCGTCGCCGTGTGCGTGCTGGCCCGCACCGGGATCGCCCGCCATCTCGCCGCGCAAGAAGTTGCGCAGCGCGAGACGCTCCTCATCATCCATGGAGCGCACCGTGAGGGTCGAGCCCGGCGCGACTCGCTCGACGTCGGCGGCTAACGTCTCGAGGTTCGGCCACTCTCGCACCGGTAAGACGAGCTCCACCGCAAGTCCCGTGGGACCGTCCTCGACCACACCGAGGAAACCCAAGTCACCAATGGGACGTACCAACTGGGGCTCGACGATCTCGGCGAGGGCACTGCGCACTTCTGACTCACTTGGCACGAATTTCCCTTGGTAGACGTGGTTGCAGGCTACCGTCGAACGACGCCCGGGCCGGCCGGACGGCAACGACTGGCGCCCGCGCCAGTCGATACTTCAATAGTAGGAGCCACGGTAAAGTCGTTCGAGGTCACTGAGCGCCACGCCCGGCTGTCGATTGGCGATCCGTCGCAGAGGACCCTCCATGGACGGGCCGAAGAACAGGAGCCTCGCGTTCGAGGCGCGCAAACCGAGGCGGCGCACGTCGAAGAAGACACTCGTAGACTCTCAATCGTGGCACCACGACTGAACTCCGAACAAGAAGTCGACCCGGCGCTCTTCACGGCGACCGTCACGAGCCTCACGCACTCCTTCGGGGACAACACTCGACGAAAGATCTATTTCTACCTGCGCGAGAACCCCGGCGCGACCGCAGCGGAGCTCTCGACACACTGCCAGGTGCACGCGAACGTGGTGCGACACCACCTTGAGCGACTGAGCGAGGGTGGCTACGTCACGTTCGACAACGTGCGAAAGACGACCGTCGGACGACCGGCGAAGGGCTACCGGGTGGTCGACGACTCGCTCACCATGGACGGCTCCATGCGCCGCGACGCACTGTTGGTCGCACTTCTCGAGATGGCCCTGGAGCGACTCGGTCCCACCGACGCCGAACAAATGGCCCACGACGTGGGGGTCCAGTATGGAAGGGCGCTGGGCTCCGCGACGGCACCCAGCGATTCAACGATGTCGGTCAAGGACGCCATGGCGTCAATCGCCGGGCTGCTCACCGCGCACGGTTTCGCCGCCCGCGCCGAAGAACACGACTCGGGCCAATCCGTGGTGTCGGAGAACTGTCCCTTTGGGGCGGCCGCCCAACACCACCCGGTGCTGTGCGCCGTTGATCGAGGGCTCATCGCAGGAATGCTCGAAGGCTTCGGCACAGAACACCAGAACGTGACACTTACCTCGCGTGCGCGCGGTGACGACAAGTGTCGCGTGACGGCCTGAAGCCGACATTTTCGCTCGTGAGCGAACGCGAGACCAAACAAACACCATGAGTGGCTTGAAATGAAACATCCTCGAACGCTGCGTGGTCGCGAAGGCACGAGCAATCAACGACGAGATCGAAGACGCCGGGTCGAACGTCGCAGCAATGTAGTTGGGCTTGACGGCCTACTTACGACCGGTACGTTGATTGACGAAGTTAGTGACAACATGCACGAGGCGATTCCAATTCACCTCGAAGGAATGCGGTTGAGCGGCCATGAGTCTCGCGAACCGATGCCAATCGCAACGACAATCCACGTCGCGTCGTAGCCACAAGTGACATTCGCGACGTGACTGCCTGAAAAAAGGCTTACGAACGTGCTGTTGGAACGCTCGGCATCGTCACGGTTCAACGCGTCACCACCCGCCATGCTAGAGAAGAGTTAGTAATTTGTAATTGATTCGGTGGCCTTAGGGGGGTCCTGTGAAGTTTTTTCAACGATTCGTGACCTGCTGCGCTGCAGTGGTCCTCCTCGTGACGTTCGTTCCGCTCGCGACGTCGAGTGCGGGAGCGACCGGAGCGTGGAGCAGTGCAGAAGAAGCGCCCGGTACCGCGACCTTGAACGCTGGCGGCGACGCCGTGCCCGGCGCACAGTCCTGTAGTTCCAGCGGCAACTGTGGCGTCATTGGTTACTACGCCGACGCAAACAACAACTACCAGGGCTACGTCGAGAACGAGGTCGGAGGGCGGTGGCAAAGCGCCGAGGAGATTCCCGGACTCGACGCGCTCAACGTTGGCGACCAGGTCGGCGACATCCTCGAGATCTCGTGCACCGGGAGTGGCGACTGCAGTGCCGGAGGGGTTTTTACTGACACCAACAACGATTACCAGGCCTTCGTGGTGACCGAGTCGAACGGCACCTGGGGCAACGCCGTGCAAATCCCCGGTTTCTCGTCAACCAATGGTGAAGGCTCGGGTAGCGAACTCCTCGCGCTCTCGTGTTCGAGCCCGGGCAACTGTAGTGCGGGTGGACAGTACGTCGACACCAACAACAACCTGCAAGCCTTCGTCGTCAACGAGACCAAGGGAACGTGGGCTAACGCGGTCGAAGTACCAGGCACCGCGTCGCTCAACTTCGGCAACAACGCACAGTTGGAATTCCTCCAGTGCAAAGCACCTGGCGCGTGCGACGGCGCCGGTTTCTACTCGGGATCCAACAGTCAAGAGAACACGTTCGTGATCAGTGAGCAAGGTGGCACCTGGCAACCCGCTGTCGCACTCAGCGCGAACGGACTCACCGCGGGCGACGGCGCCGTGGTGCCGGCGACCCTCTCGTGCAGTTCGGTCGGCAATTGTGCCATGGGAGGTGCCTACGGCATCACATCCAGTTCAACAGGTGCCTTCGTCGCGAACGAGATCGGAGGATCGTGGCAAAGTGCGACCACCGTCAACGTTTCCTCAATCACGGCGGGGGCCCAAGACACCGCACTGCTCAATTCGATCTCTTGTGCTTCTAACGGAAATTGTTCTGCGACGGGTGCCATTTCACCCGCGCAAAAGCAGGCCCAAGTCTTCGTCGTCTCAGAGATCAACGGCTCGTGGGTTGGCCCCCAAATGATCCCTGGTCTCGCGACGTTGAATGCCGGCGATTTGGCGCTCGGAGTTTCTATTTCGTGCGCTCTGCCTGGTGACTGCACCATGGGCGGCGTCTACAGCGACGCGCAAAATAACGATCACTCGTTCATCGTCGATCAAGTCAATGGCGCCTGGCAGACTCCCATCGAGGTCCCGGGAGTCGATGGGCTCGACACTGGACAGAGCGCCAGTGTCACGGCAGTGGTCTGTAGTGCTGACGACAGTTGTTCGCTTTCTGGTGTCTACACCGATTCATCGATGAACGTCCAAGCCTTCGTCGATACCTCCGCCGCAGCATTCTCAGCGCCGAGCGCGCCTGTTTTCATCGTCACAGCTTCGGGACCTGGCGAGATCAGCGGCGTTATAGGCGTGCCTTCGAGGAACGGTGGCGTGCCAGTGACCGGTTATCAGTATTCGCTGAACGGCGGTGCGTGGAAGAATGTTGCGCTTAGCCCCGCCACCGTCCCACGAGTTCGAATCAGAGGACTCGTTGCTGGCAAGCGTTATCAAGTGCGCGTCCGAGCAGTGAACGCCGTGGGCGATGGAGCAAGTTCGTCGCGCACGGTGGTCGCCGAGTAGTCGGTGATAACCCGTCGTCCTACGCGTGCAGTCCAAACTTCGCTAGAAACGGCGCCGCAATCGCCAGTTGGCCCTTGGAAGGGTGCAAATCGAGGAACACCTCGAACTCGGACCTTGCGAGGACATGGTTGCCGGGCGTCGAGTCCGCGACGATGGCGTAGTAGAGACGCGGCGCGGGCGATTTAGGCGCCAGGGCAATGGCGTCGCGCAGGTCCTTCACACCCACGCGCATCACCTTCAAGTTCTGATCGGAACTGCCCGCGGAGAAGTCCAGCCACCCCACCTGGGTAAGCGCTGGCACGTTTTTCGGATCAATCGTGAGGACCGACTCGTAGGCGTCGAGGGCCGTCGCGACGTCCCCGTTGGCGATGTCGGCTTGGGCCTCGTCGAGATACTGCTGGACCTTCTGGGCGTTCGAGAGCGCGATGCCACCAGTGATCGAATTACCCGATTGACGCGGACTGATCGCCGAAACCAACAAGATCACCAGCGCGGCGCCGAGACACCCGAGTCCTACGAGCAGTCGCCATCGCTTTCGCACGCGTCGCGCGAGCACCCCGACATCCGAGGCGCGAAGTGCGTCGAGGCGCGCCTGCGCCTTTTCGATGCCCGCGCGCTCGCGTTGTTCGATCAACGCATACTCGTGCTCGCTCAGCTCCCCGCTCGCGAGTTCACGTGACGCGTCGGCGAGGGATGCTTCGCGCAGTGCCACTTCGGCACGCAATTGCTCGAGCTCGCGACTCACGCGCGCCTGCGTCGGGCGAGTCGCAGTAACGCCGCGATGAGTACCACCAACGCCGCGATCGGTACCACCCAGAGCAGCGCGCCGAGTCCCGACGTCGAGGGACTCAACAAGATCTGCGGGCCATACTGCGCCTCGATCGTGGTCAGGATCTTGTTGTCCGACATGCCACTGCCCACGTCCTGGGTGATCTCGTGGCGCACCGCGATCGCGGAGGTGGCGT
The DNA here is from genome assembly GCA_003163875.1 of Acidimicrobiaceae bacterium. Taxonomy (GTDB): domain Bacteria; phylum Actinomycetota; class Acidimicrobiia; order Acidimicrobiales; family RAAP-2; genus RAAP-2. The sequence goes on from PLRK01000030.1 coordinate 4,671, forward strand.
TGCTCTCGGCGACCGAGAGGTCCTCGCACGCGGGGCACTTCACGAGCGATTCCAAGTGCGCGATGCGCGTCGAATTACTCGGCGCGCTCGGATTCACCGCGACCGCAATGGCGAGCACCACGGCGAAGGCGACCAACCAGAGCCAGAACGAACGCAGGAGTGTCATTCTCGGACCCGCTTGACGACCGCCTGGAGTTGAGCGACGCTCACCGCGCCAAGCAACGTCGCTTCCACGCGGCCTTTCTTATTGAGCACGAACGTCGTCGGCGGTGACTCGACGCCATAATCGTTGGCGATGGCCCCTCCGGGGTCGACGATGCTCGGATAGAGCGAGCCGTAGTACGCGTCGAACGCCTTGGCGCCCGCGACGGTGTCGTTGAACACGACGCCGATGACGGCGACGCCACGGTTTCGTTCCTGGTACGCGAAGGTCGAGAGATTGGGCGCCTCCACCTTGCACGGCTCGCACCACGACGCCCAGAAGTTGATGACGACGACGTCGCCGCGCTCGGCGCGTAGGGACCAGTGACCGCCGCCTAGCGTCGAACCCGAGAAGCTCGGTGCGATCTTTCCGAGCAGGGGGCTGTTCGCGTCGGTCGCGTCGGTGACGGGCTGGCGCGTGCCGAGGAACACGCTGAAGACGATGATGACGACGAAGATCCCGAGCGAGATGAGCATGACGACGCGCTTCATTGGGGGTCCTCCACGTAGCGGCGACGAAGAAAGGAGATCCCACTACCGAGACCGACCACGAGTCCACCGATCCACAGCCAACTGAGGAGGGGCTCGACGGTCACACCGAGTACGACCGAACCCGCGGGCAGGTTGCTCTGCACCTGGGCGCCCGAGGTTTCCCCGTTGCCCCCGACCGCGTCGAAGGTGACGTAGACGTCGCGCAGAAGATTCGAATCAATGGCGGGGGTGCCAACGGTCGTGTCACGACCATTGAACGTCGTTACGGCGGGGCGAAGGGAGTGCCCGTCGACGACGACCTTGAGTTGCGTCGCTTCTTCGAGGGAGTCCTTCACTTGGTGAAAACCCGCGAACGTGACGAACTGGGAGTCAACGACCGTGCTCTGACCCGTGGCGAGGGTGATTTCGTCGCGCTTGGTATACGACGTGGAGACGACGATGCCGATCGCGAGGATGACGATACCCAAGTGCACGATCATGCCCCCGGTACTGGGCGCGCGAAACGCTGACGCGAGATGACCTCGACGACGCGCACTCACGATCACGCCGCGCAACGTGCGCAGCGCCGCGCCCGCCGCCAAGGCGGCGAGAAAGCACGCGATCAACACGGCCGGGTGGCGAACCCCGAGGGCGACGAGGATGCCAGCAACCAACAACGCGGCCCACGCCGAGACGCGAAGTCGGTTCCACAACACGCCCGCGTCGGCGCTACGCCAACTCACCAGGGGCGCGAGCGCCATCATCAAGAGCAACAACACGCTGAGTGGTGCCGCGATCGTGGCGAAGTACGGCGTGCCCACCGTCACCTGGTTGCCGTTGACCGCCTCGTAGAGCAGCGGAAACACCGTGCCGAGCAACACCACGATCGCAAAGCCCACGAACAACACGTTGTTCGCCACGAACAGACCTTCACGCGACAAGGGATGATCAACGCCCACCGGGGAGCGAAGCGCGTCCCCGCGCCACGCCAGTAGTCCAACGCCCACGGCGACGCTGAAGAAGAACAGCCCGATCAACAGCGGCCCGAGCGTCGAGGAGGAGAACGAGTGTACGCTCTCGAGCACGCCCGAGCGCGTGAAGAAGGTCCCGAGCACGGTCAGCGAAAACGTCGCGATCGCGAGCGAGAGGTTCCAGACGCGAAAGAGTCCGCGCCGGTCCTGGACGATGACCGAATGAATGTAGGCCGTCGCGGTCAACCACGGCAACAGCGCAGCGTTCTCGACCGGGTCCCAACCCCAGAACCCTCCCCAGCCGAGCACCTGGTAACTCCACCACGCCCCCAGGATGATCCCGAGCGACAGCGCGCCCCACGAGAGCACCGTCCAGCGACGTTGCTCGAGGGGCCAGCGGTCGTGCACGCGACCGGTGATGAGCATCGCGATCGCGAACGCGAAGGGCACCGTGAATCCGACAAACCCGAGATAGAGCAGCGGTGGGTGCACCGCCACCAACGGGTTGTCCTGGAGCAACGCGTTGGGACCCGCGCCCTGGAGCACGTGGGCGGGATTGTGCAAGAACGGGTCGGCGGGGAACATCATCAGCCCGAGGAAGAACGCGGCGACGCTAAAGAGCACCACGCTCGCCCACTGGACCACGGCGTCGCTCGCGTCGCTGCGGTAATACCAGAGGACTCCGATGGTGACGAGGGCGAGCAGCAAGGACCACAACAACAAGGATCCTTCGAGCGCGGACCACATGCCGGTGATCGAATACAGCAGCGGGGTGAAGGTCGCGTTGTTCGCCGACACGTAGGCGAGCGAGAAGTTGTGCGTGATGAGCGCGAACTGCATGACACCCACCGCACCCAGGACCCCGAGCAGGGACCAGAGCGCGAACAGCAGCGCCGGCGCCTTCTTCTTCGTGAATACCGCGCGCACCTGGGTCAACATGCCCCCGACCGCGCCCGCGAAGGCGACGTAGAGGAACGCCCTACCCAACCAGGTGAGCGTCATCGAGTCGTCCCGTTGGGCGCCTTCACCCGTTTGGGATGCGCCGCGATGTACGTCGCGGTGTGCTTCACGAGGATCTGGGTCCCCTCAAAGTCGAGTGACGTCGAGGAGGTGAAGTGACCCACCACGACGACCGGGATGTCCGCTTGGAAGAGTTGCGGCGGTGAGCCGTGCGCGTCGACGAATACCTGGCGGTCCTTGGAGCCGGTGATGACGAACGACGCACCGTTCGACGTGCGCGAGATGGAGCCGGGTTTGACGACGCCCTCCAAGCGGATGACCTTGGTGCCCAGGGACGATCGCTGCGCGAGCGCCTGGTCGACGGTCTCGAAGTAGTTGAGCGAGTGCAGGATGCCCTGGCTGAGCAACACGATGATCGCGGCGCCCAGCACCACGAGCACGCCCACGGACCTCCAGCGAGAGCGACTCGGGGACTTCGGCGGCGCGACGGGGCTGAGCTCGCTCGTCTCAGTGCTTGGCACGACGTCCTCGCCACCAGATCGACAGCGCGTACAGCGCCAGCCCCCCAAAGGCGAATGAGTAACCCGCGGCGACGTAGCCCATTACATGACTCCTTCGCGCTGACGAAGGAGTAGCGCTTCGTCCAACATCATTTGTTGCGTGGATTCGCGCAGCACCTCGAGTCGATAACGCGCGCGAAGCAACCAGAAGAAGAGCAGCGTGAATCCCACGAAGCTAAGCAGCAAGGTCCACGCCATCGATCCGTGCACGAGCAGTTGGCGATTCGAGGTGAACACCGTCGCACCCTGGTGCAAGGTCTTCCACCACTGGACCGAGAAATGAATGATCGGCACGTTGATCGCCGACAAAATGGCAAAGACCGCGCTACGGCGCGCGCGAAGCGTCGAGTCGTCGTTCGCACGTCGAAGTGCGAGGTACCCCACCGCGAGCACCCCGAGAATCGCCGTTGAGGTGAGTCGCGCGTCCCACGCCCACCACACACCCCACGTTGGTCGTCCCCAAATTGACCCGGTGATCAACGTGAGCACGATGAAGACGACACTCACCTCCATCGCACAATGCGCGATGCGGTCCATGGTGAAGCTCCTCGTGCGCTTCCAGAGATAGAGAATGCTCGCGATCGTCGCGGTGCCAAAGGACACGTAGAGCGCGACCCACGCGACCGCGGGGTGCACGTAGAGCAAGCGTACGAGGTTGCCCTGAACGCGGTCGGGTGGGGTGACCCACAGACCGAGCCAGAACGTAAGCGCCAAGCAGAGAAGCGTCACGGGGCCCAAGAGGCGTTGGGAGAGCTGTTTGATCATGATTCCTCCAGAACACCATAAAGAAGAATTCCGACCCCTACGTACGCGACCAGCGCCACCGCTACGATGAGCCACCATTCCCAGAGACCCGAGTGGGTCAAAGCGGCTGAAAATGACCGCTCCCCGGCGACCAGGAGGGGCGCGAAGGCGGGCAGGGTCAACACGGGCAGCAAGGTCGCTGCCCCCTGCGCTCCGGCGGTTAAGGCCCCGTACAGCGTCCCCGCGGCCGACATCGCCGCCAGTGTCACGAGCACGCTCGGCAGGGCCACCAGGGCGCCGTGAAGGCCCGTATGCAGCACGAGCACGGTGCCCGCCAGCAGCACCAGACCACTCAGCCAGAGCTCCACGCAGAGCGCGAGGGACTTGCCCAAAAAGACCCCCGCCGGGTCGAGACCCAAGGTCTGGACCGACGCCCTGGTCCCCGGGGTCGACTCGATCACGTAACTGCGATTGATCATGAGCAGGGCGACGAAGAGCATGACCAGATAGAACAGTCCCGGTCCCGCCGAGGACGTGCCCGCGTGCGCGGGCCCGAGGGCGAGCCCGCTCAACAAGAGCGCCATCGCCCCAAAGGGCAGCACCTGCCAGAGCAGGACTCGACTGCGGCGCTCGATCAGCAAGTCCTTCTTCGCGACGAGCCAGGCGGTGCGTATCACGAGGCACCGCCCGCGACGCGACCACCTCGCACGACGATCTCGCGCGGATGCAGTGTCGCCGATCGCAGCGGATCGTGCGCGCTGAGCACGACGCTCGCACCCGCGTCCACGACGTCGGCGAGCAGCGCGTCAAAGAAGACACGCCCTTGGTCGTCGAGCGACGCGTAGGGTTCGTCGAGAAGCCACAACTCGGCACGACGCAGCAACAACCACGCGAGCCCGAGGCGACGTCGCTGTCCCGCGCTCAACGCCTTTGTCGTCGTCTCGAGGCGTGAGCCGAGTCCGACCCTGTGCGCCGCCGCGTCGATGTCGTCCAGCGGGCGTTCGAGCGCGCTCGCCGCGAAGACGAGATTCTCTCGCACGCTCAAGTCGTTGTAGAACGAACCTTCGTGACCGAGCCAACCAACGCGACGGCGCAGTTGACGTAGATCACCGTTGACGAGGTCGATACCCGCGACGGTGCCCTCCCCGGAACTCAGCGACACGAGTCCGGCGAGCAAACGCAGGAGACTCGTCTTGCCCGCGCCGTTGGCGCCGGTGACGACGCTCAAGGTCTGTGCTTCGATCTCTAGCTCGACCCCGCTCAGCAAGGGGAACCCACTCGACAACACGACGGCGTCGTGCAGCGTGACGACGAGATCCTTGGCCATCAGGGGGGTCTAGACCCCGAGGATGTTGAGGTCAGAAGCGACCATCATCTCAATGAGCGCGTAGAAGTCGACCTCGCACTTCCAGCCCAACACGTCGCGCGCCTTGGTGGCATCACCGACGAGCAGGTCCACCTCGGCGGGACGAAAGAACCTCGGGTCGACGACGACGTAGTCCTCGTACTTGAGTCGCGCTGCGGCGAAGGCGACCTCACAGAGTTCGCGCACTGAGTGGGTCTCACCGGTCGCGATGACGAAGTCGTCGGGCTCGGGGCGCTGGAGCATCGAGGCCATGGCGCGCACGTAGTCCGCGGCGTAACCCCAGTCACGCTGCGCTTCTAGGTTGCCCAGGCGCAACTCGGTGCTGAGTCCTTTTTTGATGCGCGCGGCGCCGTTGGTGACCTTGCGGGTGACGAACTCGAGGCCGCGCCGGGGCGACTCGTGGTTGAAGAGTATGCCCGACGAGGCGTGCAGGCCGTAGCTCTCGCGGTAGTTCAC
>PLRK01000090.1:0-175 GCA_003163875.1 Acidimicrobiaceae bacterium
TTGGAATAGGGGTCACGCCCTAAATGCAATGGATACAACGATTTCCAAGCGATAACCTACAGCTATCGACCGATAACGAGAAACTATTGGACACAACCAGTCTTTCCCTCGAAGCTCTTGGATTAGGGATTCGGTACGCAATAGGCCCCCAGCAGGGAGATTCGCAATGGAACTC
>PLRK01000090.1:198-4265 GCA_003163875.1 Acidimicrobiaceae bacterium
AAGCTCTGGCGCTTTCGCGCCTCAGATCTTGTGAAGAGCGTTGTGGTCGAGCTCGCATCCTGACCAGGCCGTTCTCATTTGAAATCGAGGTGTGCGCGATACATTCTCTGGTCAAGAATCAACGGAGGGTCCGCATTGCAGCCTAACGGCAGTCAATCGGGAGCGCGTCGCGACCGTAGGATTTCGCAATGCAACCGCCCGTGAAAACCTGAATAGAAGGCCTGTTTATGGCGCCATCGTTCATGATNNAACTCGACGCTAGGGGGTATCGCGGGAGTTGACGGAAGAAGAGGGAGGTTGCTTCTCACCCCTCTCGGCGAGGAACGATGAGTTATGGTTGCTTTCATCACGGCTGCCGGGGGCGGGAGAGATCTTGTCTGAATCGTCCGCTCCCTGCCTCCGAGTGTCAAAGATGGTGTGTATACCGTTCATTTCCCGCCTCGGCATTTGAGATTAGCCCCCACCCGAGGGAAATGTATGTATCGGATAGATCAACGGTTCGAGAACCTTGAAGTCTGCGCTGAAACGAGACCACGCGCATGGCGCGGAGAGCGACGTGAGGGGCTACCAACTCGGCAAACTCTGGCGCTTTCGCGCCTCTGACCCTGTGAAGACCGTCGTGGTCGAGCTCGCGTCCTGCCTGCGCCGCCCCGTATGCCAAATTCAGGCAGTTCCCTGGAAGGCTCCGAGACGAGCAATTGGCCAGACGGTGTCTGGCCAATTCGCCATCCTAAAGATGAGAACGCCGCAGCCGAAACTTCTCAGACAACGCCGAAAAGTTGTGCGGCAATCCCTACATTAGTCGCGCCCACAGATGCCCCCCAAGAACCCGAGACACTGTCTGGGATTTCGACATCACACTCGGATTAGTCAGACTGTCTGACCAATCCGAAGCCATCCACACTTTCCAGATAGTGTCTGGACAATTCGGCCCCCTGGAGATACGCTGGCAACCACGGCAACTCATCGAATTCGATTGGCCAAATTCGACAGGCTCATTTGCCTACGAGGCCGGTGTCTTGGTATCGAGACTCTAGTTCCAACGCCCGAACTCTTTGAAGCAGTCTTTCAATTTCGCCGTTACGGTTCTTAAACCAATCGGTCGACCAGATCCGATGTATCTTCCATCCTTGATTCTCAAGGGTCATTTGACGGAGTCTGTCGCGATCTCGCGCCGACCTTCCTGAGTGATAGCTCTTTCCATCAAACTCGATGCCGAGCAAGAATGCGCCAGGCTTTTGCGGATGGCGAACCGCCAGGTCAATGAAGTACCCGCTCACACCAATCTGGGGAACGACATCATAGCCTTGCGCCTTCAAGACCGATCCAACCGCAGCCTCGTGCTCGTTGGATGCCTCGGCACCTGGTGAGATCTCTGGCCTGGCGGTGATTCCGTTCTTGGCGAAATTCAGATAGCCCTTGAGCGCCCTCACGCCCCATGGTGTGTTCGTTTCTGCCCGGATCATATCCGGATCAAGCGAACTGAAGACCACAGTCCGCTTTTTCGCGCGGGTTATGAGGACATTCAATCTCCGCTGGCCGGACGACGTGTTCACTCCAGAGAAACGCTGGAAGTGGTTCCCCTGAGAGTCAGGCCCGTATGTAACCGAGATGAAGATGACATCTCTCTCATCGCCCTGCACGTTCTCCAAATTCTTGATGAAGAACGGCTCAGGTGACCCCTCTCTCTGCTCTATCCAGCCACGCGCATACGAGTCCTGCTTCAGCCTCATATCCAGCAACTCTTCGATCAGCTCTCTCTGCTCGAAGTTCATCGTCACCACCCCCAAAGAATCGGATGGGTGTTGCAATATGTGTTCAAGAATCGCTTCAACCACCGTTTCGGCCTCAATAGGGTTCCTGCGATTGTCGTAAAGTCCCTTTGCACCTACATACTTAACGCCGAGGGCAGGATGTTCGTGATATGCAGAGGGGAAAACAACAAGGTTGTCATCGTAGAACTCGCTGTTGGAAAAGGCAATAAGACTGTGATGCTGCGACCGATAGTGCCAACGCAAGCGTCGAACTGGCTGGTATCGACCCAAAGCAATATCAAGAATGCTTTCGCCTTCTGAAACTGAGGACTTGTCTTCATCTTCTTCTGACTCATCATCCAGTGTTCGCTGAAAGAAAGATGTTGGCGGCAGTTGCTTCGGATCGCCCACGACCACCACTTGAGCCCCACGAACAATCGCTCCCAAAGCATCCTCGGGTCTGAGTTGCGATGCTTCATCCATCACAATCAGGTCAAAACCGAGACTTCCCGGCTCAAGAAACTGTGCAATGGACATCGGACTCATCATGAAGCAAGGCTTCAAACCCTGAACGGCACGACCTGCCCGCCGCATCAACTGCCGTATGGGAATATGAGCCCGTTGTTTACTGATTTCATGATTTATGAGGGCGAGGTCCGTCGTCTCTTTCACAACCGTCCCACGGACACCATGCGGAATTATGCGCTTACTTGCCCGATACGCGATATCGCTCCGGTTCATCCTGATGATAGAACGGTCCAATTCACTGAACTGAGCGCGCACCTCTTCATGGCTCACTCCAGTCAGTTGCCACAAATCGGGATTCTCATGAAACAGCCGCTTGAGCAAGGAATCGCAGAAGAAGTAATCGAATGCACTCACGGCAGAGCCAGCCTCGAGATTTCCGCCTTCGGAGAGTTCTGCAAGATGTTCTAGCTTGAGCGCATAAAGACGACGTGCCGATCTCTTCAGATCGATCCAGAGCGACAGGAGCGATCCTGAGTCTGCACATCGTTCGATAACGTCCACCGCCTCCGTGAGGCTCCCCATCGATTCACTCGTTGGGAAGGGCGCGCTGGACCCTGTGGCGTCGAAAATATCTGACTGCGCACGCCCGATCTTGGCTTCGCTTTCACCGTATTCGTCCATCCACCGCCGCAGCCAGAGTAATCGTGTGAGGCCCTCTCTTGAGAACAGCCAACTCTTAATTGCCGAAGGCAGTTCGGCATCTGACAAGCTTTGAGCAAACTCAAGAGTTTTCACCAGTGATGAGGTAGGCGTTGAGATACCTTTGAAATGTTTTCCCAATATCCTTTCCGCAGCTGCATCGTGATTTGCAACGTCTCGCAATTTACGAGCATCTTGAAGCTTCCCGAAGATCGACAGAAGATCAGTGCGCGAGGTCGAATCTGGCAGCCTCATTGGACTCAAGTGCTTCAGAAGTCTCTCTGCGCATTCGACAATTGGAACGACGCCATCAAGGAAACTGCTAATATCGGCAGTCTCCGAATCAAAGGGAGCGCCTGATATGCGGGATTGAATCGCTATCAGCAGTTCCAATGCGTGTGGCATCTCTTCGAGCTGAGATGCCTGGTCGATTGACATATTGACGACCGCCTTCAGCCGGGTAGAAGGAAGCGTCAGGAGTGCAGTACGTAACTGACTAGCGAATGGACGATGCTCTGGTAGTCTCGCGAAGACTTGGTCATGCCAATTTGCGACGGTAATGAGATCTGCCCAGTCCGTCTTCACCCCGATAAAATCTTCACCGAGGCGTCGCTTGCACTCAGCATGTGCCGAAAACGCTTCCATCTTTCGCCGAATGCCGGCGATGTAGCGCAATGCCGTCGCTTTCTGCCTTCGACTCCTCTTGCTATTAGAGCGGCTGTGTGTGGCGAAAATTGAACTGGATTCCCGAAATGACCTTGTCCATCTCGCATACCAAGGAGTTGTCTCCAGTACTAATGCGGACTGCTCAAGCTGCTCTATCGAAGTATGTCCGTCGAGAATGAGGTGCTCGGCTAAAGCGCCGGCCTCCGCATTCAGCGCAGCACACTCGCGCTGCATTCCTTCTAGAAAATGCACCAAACCATCCTGCGCGAATCGATTACCGCGAAGGTGTGCTACGTGTAACGGCGCAGTCGCAATGAGCGCACGACTCGCGATCAGATCACCCAACCCTTGAAAAGTAAAGGTCGTCTCGACACCGAGCGCAAGAGCAAGATCCGAAGATGCCCGCCTAGTACGGTCGAGGCACCGTCGCGCTTCCGAGTACTTCTCAATGAGCTCCCGCAAGCTACCTAACGAGTAGGC
>PLRK01000113.1 GCA_003163875.1 Acidimicrobiaceae bacterium
GTGGTGGTCGGCGATCCAGTGTCGACAGTGGTGGAGATCGACGTGGGATACCCAGTGGAAGTGCTCGTCGAGTACGACGCGCTGTACGTCGTGTAGGTGCCGGTTTCTGTCGGCTCGCCGTAGATCGTGTCGTAGGACGTAGGAGTGCCGGGAATAGTGATGCTTTCTCGCGTCGTGGGCGTGCCGGGCGTCGTCGCGTACACCGTGGGCGTACCCGGTGTAATCGTGACGACACAATTCGACGTCGCGTGCGAAGCCGGTCCGCCGTTGCTCGAAGCCTCAGCGACCTGCGCGCTGGCGACGGCGCCGACGGCTATCAACGATGGCATGGCAATGGCGAGTGCCAATGCAAAACGATTTGCCCGCTTCATGGATGTTCCAAACGCCACACGTGTCCCCTTGACAAGATGTCGAAGTGTAACCCGAAAAGTAAGTTTTTATTTTAGATTCCTTAGAGATTCACTTACTTCGCTGACAAGGTTGTCGCGACTTTCGGAAGATGGAGATTCCTATCTCTTTACCAGGGGCTCTTCATTAGTTGAGTCAATCCATCAACAATAAAGACTTTGTGCCGTTCTGCACACCTAAAGGGAGTCGTTCCACCCGGCATCGTCGCTGAAATGGAAATGGAACTGCGTAGCCGCGTGCTGATCGGTGCGATCTTGATCCCCCTTTTTCGCAAGGTTGATTCGCTCACCTAGGTGACTGCATCGCACGTTGAGGCGAGAAGTGTCGATCGTTTCAGGCGCTTGGCGACTGCGGATCTGAGCATGTGGATTTCATCGCGTGCCCGACAATGTGTGGGCGAGGACGTGTCAAATGAAATCGACGTCGTACGAAGTGGTGCGCGGTTGGCGCTGATGGTGTGCGCCCAGGACCAGCGCGACTTCAATGTGTCGTCGTGGTGGTGCGTGGCGGCGTCAACGTGCCAGCATTCGCCTCATCGCATTGCCGTGGAGGTTGTGCGCCCTTCGACTCGTGTTGGTGTGTCATTGCTTGTCGCGTTGACGCGCATGACGTGAAGAATTTTCGCGCTCGGCACCCACAGTAGTTTGTTGCCTGTGAACATTGATCTCCAGGCGTCGATGTCGAGTGACGCCGCGCAGGGCACCGCGTCGCCGTTCGCCATTCGCTCGACCAAAATCCTCGTCGCTCTCATCTGCGTGTGGAATTTGTGGATGGACCGAGGGTCGCTGCGCGACGTGCCGTTCTTCAATGACTCGGCGATGCATGAACAAATGGTTCGATTCGCCACGCGATCACTCGAGCATTTTCATCTGCCATTCACGCAGTGGTATTCACTGCTCAACGACGGCTCACCGCAGTTCCTTCATTACCAGGGCCTCGGAGCGACGATTGTGGGTGCCCTCGGCATCATCACGACACCCAACGTCGCGTTTCGACTTTCCCTGTACTTGATGATCGCGCTATGGCCACTCGCGATCTACCTTTCGTCTCGCATCTTTGGACTATCGCGCTATGCCGCGACGGCCGCCGCGCTCGCGTCGCCGTTTCTATCGAGTTCGCTGCACCTCGGGTACGAGGGACGCGCCTTTGAGTGGGTTGGTTATGGCGTGTGGGCGCAGTTGTGCGCGTCGTGGGCCCTGCCGTTTGCCTGGGCGTGGACCTGGCGTGCGCTGCACGACGTGCAGCACGCCTGGAAGGCGATGTTCTTCATCGCCCTCACGGCCGCTCTTCACTTCGAGACCGGTTACGCCGCCTTCGGCGCGGTGTTCATCCTACCCTTCATTTTGCCTTCGGACATAAGGAAGCGACTCCTGCGTGCCGGGTTAGTCCTCGTCGGGGGGCTCCTCGTGTCCTCGTGGGTCATCGTGCCCCTCTTGCTGTACTCCAAGTGGGCAGCAATAAATACGGGTCAGGAACATTCTGCGTTCGGTCGCGGTTATGGCGCGAAGCAAAACTTTCATTGGCTCTTCCACGGGACCTACTTCGACCAGGGCCGATTCCCCATCATCACGATCTTGGTGGGAATTGGTCTGCTCGGGATCATCGTGCGATGGCTGCGCGATCCCCTCGCGCGCGCACTCGGCGCACTCGGTGTCTTGTTCTTCTTGCTGTCCTTTGGCCCCACGACGTGGGGTTCACTGATCGACGTGATCCCGGGTCATTCGGACATCTTCTTTCGACGCTTCATCATTCCCGTTGATCTGGCCGCACTCTATATCGTGGGATTCGCGGTCTCCTGGCTGGGCAGCCTCCTCGCCAAGCTCTACGAACGCTGGCGAGGATCTCGCGAGGATCACCAACAATCGTCTAGCTCGACACTTCGTAGGCGAACGTCCATAACGCTGGTGCTGATGCTCGCGCTCGTGGTCGCGCTCATTATTCCGAGTGGCTATCGATACCAGAATCTGAATAATCGGAGCATTGGGGTGCAGTTGACGCACGAGGCTTCCGAAGTGAGTTATCTCGCACCCATCCTTGATTACGTCAAGACAGCCAACGACGGACGCGTCTACGCGGGTCTGCCTTCGAACTGGGGACAACATTTCATGGTGGGCCTAGGTCCCATGTATATGTATCTCGCCGATAACGACGTTGATCAGATCAGTACCGAGGCGTGGGCCGCGTCACTGATGGAAGAACCTCAGGAACTCTTCAATCAGAGCAAACTCTCGGACTACGAGATCTTCGCGGTTCGCTACTTGTTGCTTCCCTATGCGATGAAGCCACCAATTCACGCGAACCTGCTCATCTCGAGCGGCCCCTATCGACTTTGGCAGGTGCCCAACGTCAACTACTTCAGTGTCGTGCTCGCCGAGGGGAACGTGGATGAGAACAAGTTCACGATCGCGCGCCAGTCTGATCTCGTCCTGAGCACGCTGTACTTCGAGCAACACGTTGACTTTCGAGTGCACTATGGCACGCCCCTACTCAACGTGACGCTACCAACCTATCGACCAGAGCAAGCGGTGGGAAGAATCGAGTCCGAAAACATCAATCTCCTCCACGGCAGCGCGTCGGGAATCTTCGACATGCGAACCGCCGGGAACGTCGTGCTGTCAGCATCCTTTGATCCAGGTTGGCAGGCGTTCGTCGACGGACAACCCGTCCCCACGCAGATGGTGGCGCCCGCATTGGTGTCGGTGCCGGTGCCGGCGGGCGTTCACCAGGTCGTCTTTCGTTATCAGGGTTTCCGCTGGTATCTGCCACTGTGGTTGCTCGCGATCGCGGCCCTGTATTTCACGTGGCGCTTTGGTCGCCCGGTCGAGGTCGTTGCGCCAGAAGCGACGAGCGAAATGACTGAGGACGAGACCTCGAAGCACGACGAGTGATCACGTCGCCACGCGGCCTTGGAACGCTTGACGTGAGGTGACTCAGCTGAGTTTGATGTTCTTGGGCAGGTTGGCGATGAGCGTGGGCTGTTTCGCAATGGCGGCCTTCAGACGGGTGAGTCCTTCGGCTTTCTTCCCGGTGTCATAGAGGATGATGCCCGAGTTATAGAGGCCCTCAATATTCGTTGGATCGAGATTTAACAACGCGTTATAGGCAGTAAGGGCTGCTGACCCGTTGCCGACGGAACCTTGCGCGACTCCTATGTTGAGCCACGCGAGCGCGAACTTTGGATTTAGCGTCACTGCTTCTTGGTAGTACTTGAGCCCAATCGACACGCCCTGTTTGCGAACCGCCACCGTGCCGAGGTTGTATTCAGCAATTGACTTCTCGTTGGTTGATCCGCCGCTCGCGGCGAGTTCTTGCGTGAAGAGTTCCTTCGCGAGGGTGAGGTCGCCGGACTTGAACGCGGCGATACCTTCAACGGCGAGCGTCTTTGGCGTTTGGCCGGTCGAGCCTGGCGTCGTGCTCTTGGTCTCTTCGTAGATGAAGATACCCAGCAATATCGCGACAATGATGCCACCGCTGATGTACAGCTGCATTTTTTTCGTTAGTTTCTCAAGCATTGAGCACCGAGGTTAGTACGTGGCGACGTGACGAAATTTTGTGCGACTATGGTCAGCGAAATCCCGTCGCCACGTCGTTGAGTACTGCATCGATTGGCTACTGCGCAATCAATGGAATTCGACGAGGTCCGGGGTTTGCTTCGCTGCGCCAGCGCTTCCGCGACACGGTCGCGAGCTTGTGCAACAGCGCGACTGCCCCAGGATCATCATCGCCCGGACGGGTCTCAATCAATCCTTCGTTCTTCAGTCCTTCCATCAACGCACGTCCCTGATCGGTCCTCACGATCACGAGCGTCCAATCACCGAACGCGCCGATGCCACCCGCTGATATGTCCGCGTGTTCTGCCGCGAAGTCGGGACATTGCTTGCATCCTTCGCGCGTGAAGGCTTGGGCCTCTTTGAGAGGCACTTCGTGGTACAGCCCGTCGTGGGTCCAGATCTGAATCGCACCCTTGATGTTGATCTTGGCGATGTCACTTCGCTTGAGGTTGTAGCGCTCTTCGAAGAGTTGTTCGAAGATGGTGTCGTCGAAGGTCTTCGAACACAGCAGCCCAATCGTGAGACTCAGACGTCGTGCGATCTTTCCCGCCTTGCGGGTTTGCATTGCTCCGGGAGCTGACGCCATGCAACCCATTCCCACGAGTGCGATGCGCTCCGCGCCACCTTCGATGGCGTCGGGGTAGGCGAGAAGGTTCGCGCTGTAGGTGTAGCGCGACCCCGCGGTCTTTAAGACGTCGTCACGACTGCGCGCGACGAAGGGCGCGGCGACCCAGGTCGAACCGTCGCCCTCGAGGCTGCTGACGAGCGCCGCGTCAATGACGTCGTTCTCGAGCGCATAAATAAGGAGAGCCGAGACGAACCCCCCGTCTTGGCCGT
>PLRK01000037.1 GCA_003163875.1 Acidimicrobiaceae bacterium
CCTCAGCTGAGCACTGAGAACCATCTTCGAAGAATTCGAAGGGCACGAACATCATTCACGAAGAAATGCAGAAATTTGGCTACTTGTCAGGGATTTTGTTTACAATTGTTCGCTCCTTGATGGAGATCAGCGCCGCGGTCGCAAAATCACCCCAACTGTTTCGTCAACGGCGGGATCACCGTAAAGTCATCACGGTCGTTCACCCTTCAGGACGAGCTGCCCGCTTCTGGCTGAACGTAGCCACCTTGACGTGATCGTGCGGGGCCGCCGCGCCTACTCGACTCCTCCACGTACTCCGTGACACCCTGCAAGTAGTGGAACCGCTGGCTCATACGCAGATGAATTACGCGTCTCACCAGCGATTGAGGGAGACTCAGCTTGCGAACAACTCCAACCCACGAACTTGACAACTGCGCGGCATCCTGCAAGAGTTTGTGGTCACAGGGGCGGATAACGGAGAATGGCGTGGATTCCGACGCTCCCGGGAACAATCAGGCTGATCGAGCGCTTAAACCCGGACGTGGCGTCTCGTGCAACATGTCACCCGTCGACCTTGAAATGCCCGACAACGGTGATTCTTTCGCTTGTTCGCTGGAAATGCTCCGTGAAGCATTTAAGGGCCTCCCGCTCGTCGACCGAGGATCCGCCTCGCACTAGTACATCAATGCCATTCGGCGTGACGTCGGTGCATTCTCAGAGCGCCCCTGAAAGGCACTAGTTTCTTGAAAGCCAATGTTCGGTCCGATGTCTCGCCCCGTCAACGCGCAGTATTGAATCTCGCAGCGCCCATTGTCGCAGTGTCGGAAAAAGTTAGTCAAAGGTAGGAACCATGCGTCGGAACCCTCGTGTAACAACTGTCGGACTCAGTGTCGCCTCGTTGCTCGCACTCGGACTTACATTCTCGGAGTCAACCGCGAGCGCCGCGGGGACGCTGCCCGCACACGTAGACGAAGTGGTTACTGCCTCGCTCAGCAACTGCCCCTCGGGCCTTTCAGGCTTTTCGGGGCCTGTGTATGCCGATCTCGCCAGTGCGGTATTAGCAGCAACCAGCGGGCAGACGATCTACGTGTGCCTCGGGACCTACGACATGTCAAATACGTCAGCGTACGGATCTAACGAGCAGGTCGACATAACCAAAAGTCTCACCATCGATGGGTACAACTGGGACGTCGCCCCCTCAGGCGCTGACACACCCGCCTCGGTCGACCCCACGTCGCAGTCGGTCTTCGAAAATGGCGCCGGCTTCCTCGTCCAGTCCTCCCGCGTCACGATCAGTGGCCTGACCTTTTACGAAAACAACTTCCAAGCCGCCAACGTCACGGACTGCTCCTCACTACCCTGCGCGGATTCAATCGATGTACAGAGTCTGATATCTGGTGCGGGTGATCAAGGCGAATCAAATGTCACGATCAGTGACAACCTCTTCGTCAACACGGGTGGAGCTGGCTCAAACCAAAACGGCGTCGTCCACTTCGGCCTCGGACAAGATGCTTCAATTTCGGAGCCGACGTCCGACGTATCGTTCCTCGACACCAATGACTTCGTGCAAGACAACGTCTTCACGTACCTTCAAGGTTTCGAGAACAACGCGCTGCAAATGTCCGACACCAGTGGTGCGATCGTCACTGGCAACACCGTGACGTACCCCACGAACAACGGCAGCGGCAGCGACGACGTCGCCTTGAGCGCTCTGTGGTTCCCGGGTTTCGACGACGAAACGATGGTTTCCCACAACAGCCTCAATGGCGGCGGAATTGACAATGACTCCGGCGCCACGCCCAACACGGCGGACCCGAAGTCCGGGATCAAGTTCATCGACGAGGACGGAAACGGAAACTACGGCGATGGCTGCGGTGGGCAAACTATTAGTGGCAACACGATCTCCGGGTTCGTCTTCGGCATCAGCCTGATCGCGAACGACTACGACGCTGATGCTAACGCCCTTTGCAGTGACGGACCGGTCAACTTCAACGTCGCTGGGAACTCAATCTCTAACTCCCGGCTCTACGGCATCTACACGACCGCCGATGCGACGAACGGAACGATCAGTGAGAATGTCGCTATGAACACCGACGCGGAGGGTTACACGACGGACAGCTATTCCGCTGGCGAGTACGACTACTACGACGCCGCCGGAAACGCCACGGGCAACGCGTGGAACAACAATACGGGCAACGGTACGTCATTCCCATCGAGCATTGAGACGACTCCGCCAACGACGACCACGACCACATCGTCCGGCCCGCCACCAACGGTGACGACGACAACGACGTTGCCAACGACGACGTTGCCAACGACAACGACGACTGTCGCGCCGAGACCGTCAGTGACAATTGTGGGCGCCGCGCTGAGGTCCGACAGCAGGGTAGTAACCACCGTTCGTTGCGCCAACGCCCATTGCGGGGGAACGGTGCAATTGACCAAGACCGTAACGACCAGAGTCGAGATCGGCAACTCCAAGAAATACCGCCTCGTTACCACGAAGGTAATCATCGGACGTGCCAGCTACTCGCTCGCGGTGGGGTCGCAAGCACCTTTACTCATCCAACTCAACGCGACGGGAATCAAACTCTTGCGCAAGAATGGGTCCCGCGCATTCACCTGCGAGTTGACGGTCACGAGCGCGGCGGGAGCAAAGCACAAGATGGTCTCGCTGCACCTTCCATAGTCGGAGGGTCAGGCGCTCTCGCGTGGGTCGCCAAATGCACAACCCGGTCACTCCAGGGATTCACTGACCGCAATCGGGACGCGAACCGCAGTTCTTGAAGGATCAGCGTTGACGCACGTCTCTAGAAAGTAGGACCGTTTGACACCGAGCGATAACGGCCGTTTCGCACGAGACGCCAACCCGTCTCGCCCGGATGATTCATAAGTGATCTTTATAGTCCCTGTTCAGAAGGGACGCGCTTGTCAAAGTACGGAGAAAAAACGCGGTCTCGCGAGGGGACTCAGGAAAATCAAAACCACTCCCGTTGTACGTTACTGGGGTGAGCCCCTCCACGTCCTACGCGCAGCGGCTCGCCACGGCACGCTTGCTCCACCGCTTTAGCTTCGGTCCCACGCCCGGCCAATACAGCGAAATGCTCCAGCGCGGCCTCGGGGCGACCCACGAGTTGGTGCTCCAACACGGGCTTCCGGATCCAGCACTCGATTCGCTGCCTTCGCTCAACCTCCCACTTCTTGGACAGATACCCGAAGCGGGTTCTCCGGACGCGGCTTCGTTTTGGAGCACCATTTTTTCAGGACAGACGGCACTGATCTCGTGGTGGCTCGAACGCATGGTGCTGGCCACCTCTCCGCTCGAGGAACGTATGACGTGGTTCTGGCATGGTCATTGGGCTACGTCCGTGG
>PLRK01000005.1 GCA_003163875.1 Acidimicrobiaceae bacterium
CTGCCAATTGAGCTACCGGCGCGAGACGAGTCTATACCGACGCGCACCGGCGACTTGACTGGTTAGTTGTGCTGTATGGCCTTTACTTCGAGGAACTCTTCGAAGCCATGCTGTCCGAGTTCACGTCCGATACCCGACTGCTTGTATCCACCGAATGGGGCGATGACGTTGAAACTTCCTCCGTTGATCTCCACTTGACCCGTACGAATCTTTCGTGCCACTTCGAAAGCCTTCTCATCGGTCGCGGCCCAGACGCCTCCCGCGAGTCCGTAGTTGGAGTCATTCGCAATGGCGATCGCCTCTTCTTCGGTGTCGTAGGGAATGATCGAAAGCACCGGACCAAAGATCTCTTCTTGGGCGATGGTCATGTCGTTGGTGACGTCAGAGAAGATCGTCGGTTCGATGTAGTAACCCATTTCGAGTCCCTCGGGGGGGTTCACGCCGCCACAGATGATGCGCGCTCCTTCGTCGATTCCCTTGTTGATGTAGTCGCGCACGCGCTGCTGCTGGGTGGCGCTGACGAGGGGGCCGAGCAGGCTTGATCCGGTGATCGGGTCCGCGGGTGCGAACGACGAAGCGGTGGCCACTGCGATGTCCTCGATCTCGGCGAGTTTTGATCGCGGCACCACCATGCGAGTGAGTGCTGAGCACGTTTGTCCCGAATTGAGATAGCACTTGAACACGCCGTCGGCGACCGCCTTGGGAATGTCGGCGCCCTCGAGGATGATGTTCGCGGACTTGCCGCCGAGCTCGAGTGAGACGCGCTTTACCATCTCGGCGGCGATTTGCATGACGCGCTTGCCGGCACGAGTCGAACCGGTGAAGGAGACCATGTCGGTCTTGGGGTGGGCCACGATGGCTTCGCCGACCACCGGTCCCAAACCAGTCACCATATTGAAGACGCCCTTGGGCAAGCCCACTTCGTGAATGATGTCGGCCAGGATGTAGGCGTTGATGGGCGCGACTTCGCTGGGCTTGACGACGATGGTGCAGCCGGCCGCCAGGGATGCCGCGACCTTGTTGGCGATCTGATGTAGCGGGTAGTTCCAGGGCGTGATCGCGGCCACTACGCCGACTGGCTCGCGCACGAGCGTCGAGTTGCCGACTTCTTCTTCCCAGGTGAACTCCGCTGCTCGCTTGGCATTATCGGCGAAGGTCATGGTAGGGATGCCAGCTTGGATGCCCTTGGCGAGCATGAGCGGCATGCCAACCTCGTGGGCGATGTCGAGGGCGATCTCGTCAGATCGTTCCGCCAACTTCTCTGAGATTCGAACGAGAAACTCGCCGCGCTCCTTGGGACTCGTGTTGGACCACGCGGTAAACGCTGCGGCGGCGGCCTCGATCGCCGAATTCGCCTCCTCGACCGTTCCCGCGGGAATGGTCGCGTAGTGCTCGCCGGTACCCGATGACGTCACGTCGAGGGTCTCGCTAGACGTGGCCTTGACCCACTCGCCATTGATGTAAAAAGAGTCGCGAACTATTGCCATTGTTTCCCCCTTCGAACTCCCGTGGAGTTACCTGAGCGAAATCTACTCGCCAAAACCAAAGTCACGTCGCGAGGCCCAGTGTGGCATTTGGGTGCGTTACTCGACGACGTTGGGGTGAGCGACGGGGGTCGAACCCGCGACCTCCAGGACCACAACCTGGCGCTCTAACCAACTGAGCTACGCCCACCAAGACTTCTAAGTATTGCACAAGGCTTGGTGGTGGTCTCGTCGCCGACCGCGCGGTTAGTACCATTGTTGCGAGCCCCTGTAGCTCAATTGGATAGAGCAGACGGTTTCTACCCGTCAGGCTGCGGGTTCGACTCCTGCCGGGGGCGCTCTTCGGATCTCACTCGATGTCCACGGCGACTGCGGCGCACGCGCTGGAAAAGTTCTCGACTACCTGTGATTGTTCATCTCAAATTCATCGCACACCGGTGGAAATGTTCGGTATGAAGGGCTAGGTTTCCAAACAAATTTAAAGGGGATGGGTGACCGTGGCGTTGATCGTTGAACCTGCTAATCGAGCCTCAGAAAAGGGTTTGAAGACCGGCGCGCTGGGATTGATCTCGAGTGTCGTCATCGGCATCGCTTCGACGGCGCCGGCGTACAGCCTTGCGGCGACGCTGGGTTTCGTGGTCGTCGCGATAGGCATCCAAGCCCCCATCGTCACAATCCTCGCCTTCATCCCCATGTTCTTCGTGTCGATTGCCTTCCAACAGATGAACAAGGCTGATCCGGACTGCGGGGCAACCTTCACGTGGTCGACGAGGGCATTCTCGCCACGCGTGGGTTGGATGGGTGGATGGGGAGTACTTGGGGCGGACATCATTGTGATGGCGAGCCTCGCTCAAATCGCGGGACAATACGTCTTTGACTTCGTCAACGCCAAGGGCATCGGTGCTGACGCGTCGAGTCCGTGGGTCTTGCTCGTTGGGGTCGCCTGGATCGTCTCGATGACCTGGATCTGTTACATCGGTATCGAGGTGTCGGCGAACTTCCAAAAGGCGCTGCTCGGTATTGAACTGACCATGCTGAGCGTCTTGTCGGTGTGGGCGCTCGTTCGAGTAGGTGACGGGAGCGCACCGGTCGGCCATCTCGTGCCCTCTGTTTCGTGGTTCAATCCATTCGCGGTGAAGCACTTCAGCGACTTTGTCGTTGGTCTTGCCGACATGCTTTTTATCTATTGGGGCTGGGACACCGCGCTCAACTTGAATGAGGAAACCGCCGACGCCGAGACCGTACCGGGAAAGGCCGGCGTCATCTCCACGTTCTTCTTGCTTGGGATCTACGCGTTGGTGATACTCGCCGTGCAGTCGTTTGCGGGAATTGGCTCGAAGGGAATTGGTCTCGGTAACGCCTCGCACGCGAATGACGTGTTGTCGATCCTCGGTCCCGCGATCTTTGGATCATCGACCTTTGCGACGATCCTCTCACACCTCTTGTTGTTGATGGTGCTGTCATCGGCGGCCGCTTCGACGCAGACGACGATCTTGCCCACTGCCCGTACTGTCCTATCGATGGCGGTGCATAAGGCGGTGCCCCAAGTGTTTGCGAAGATGCACAAGCGCTTCCTCACGCCGACCGTGGCGACGGTCACTTTCGGCGTCGTGTCTATTGGTCTCTATGTGGTGATGAACTTCCTCTCCGCCGGTCACGTGATCGCGGACTCGGTGAGTGCGCTCGGCGTGATGATCGCGTTCTACTACGGGCTCACTGGTTTCGCGTGCGCGTGGTACTACCGGCACGAACTGACCACGAGCGTGAAAAGCTTCTTCGTCCAAGGGGTCATGCCGCTGATTGGTGGGCTCATTTTGTATTTCATTCTCGGCTGGTCCTTCTGGTACTACTGGAACCCCGTTAACAGTTACACGCACCTCAAGGTCTTCGGGCGCGAGATCGGCGGCACGTTCACCCTCGACGTTGGCACCATTCTGATTGGCCTCATTTTAATGTTCACGATGCAGGCATTTCGTCCCGCGTTCTTTCGAGGTGAGACGTTGAACCGCTCGACTCCGACCATGGTGACCGAGCATTTCGGTGCTGAACAATGAGACGCACTAGTTTTGGGACACTTCGCGCACGACACCTCGGTGCCCAACAAGGAGTTGCGAAATTATGAGCGACGACCACTCCAGTCCACTCATCGTCGTTGGTGTGGATGGTTCGCCGCTCTCTGAGACCGCCTTGGGCTTCGCGATAGAAGAAGCGCGGCTGCGTCACGCCGCACTTCACGTCACCTACGCCTATCCCGTCCTCGCGTCCGCACTCACGGGATCGACTGGCAATGACTACTACGAGCAAGTCGAGAGCGAAGCGAAGACGTTTCTCCAGGGCATCGTCGAGCACGCGCCCGCGAGCGAAGGCGTGAACGTCACCTGGCTCGCGGTCCCCGGCAATCCGTCCGAAGTGCTCATCGAAGCGAGTCGCGAAGCGACGTTGCTCGTGATTGGCTCTAGGGGCGTAGGGGGCTTCATGGGACTCTTGATGGGCTCGGTCTCGACCCAATGCGTGCACTATTCGCACTGCCCGGTGCTCGTGGTGCGCGAGGAACACTGAGTCCTTCGCGTCTTGACGGCGCCGTGTGGCGCCTCGTCGCTAGTGCTTTTCGAAGTAGAAACCTTCGTTGATGTCCTCGATGAGCCCGGGGTGGTTGGGTACCCAACCCAATCGCTCGCGAGTCAACTCGTTGGACGTTGGATTGTCGAACGCGACGAACATGGCGAGGAAACTGAAGTGCTCGCCGGCTTCGTCGGGCTCGATGCTCTTGACCGGTAGGTCGAGTCCTTGGCCGATTGCCGTGGCGATGTCCTTGAACGCAATGCCGTACTCGGCGGCACCGTGGAGCCGCGTTCCCGCGGGAGCGGACTCGAGCGCGAGTCGATACAAGAGTGCGGCGTCCAGTCGATGCACACCAGGCCAGCGATTGGCACCGTCGCCGACGTAGGCAGAGAAGCCCTTGGTTCGTGCCATGTCGATGAGCGATGGTACGAAACCGTGGAGGTCACCGTGACCATGCACTGAAGGGGCGAGACGAATGACCGACGAACGCACACCGCGTTGCGCTAAGTCAATCGTGACATTCTCACCGCCGACGCGCGGAAGCGAGGAATCCAAGACGTCGTCCTCGGTTCCCTCGCGACCGAGGAAGGAGAGCAGGAGAGTGCCCGACGTGTTGACGAACGGTTTGTTGGTGTGTTCGAGCACCGAACCCATCGCCTGGACCGCCGCGAGGTCCTGCGCTGCTGCCGCCATGAAGTCAGTCTGTGGTCCAATATTCTGGAACGCCAGATGGATGACCCCATCGGCATTCAGCGCACCTCGTTGCAGGCTGTCGAGGTCCTCGAGTGATCCTCGATGCACCTCAATACCAGCTGCATCCAACACGGCTGCATTTTGATCGGACCTCGCGAGACCAACAACCTCGTGGCCGTGTCCCATGAGTTCGGCGCACACCGCCGAGCCAATGTAGCCAGCTGCTCCGGTGACAAAAACTCGCATACGAATCCTCCTAGTGGTGTTCACGCACGTTTTGTCGTGCGGTTTCAGTCATGTCTTGAACTGACATCACCATAGCACCTGATGTCGCTCACTGACATCAGGTACGATGCGGTCATGGGACGATGGGAGCCAGACGCACGTGGTCGACTCCTGCAGGCGGCCTTTGAGCTCTACGTGGAACGTGGATTCGAGGAGACCACGGTCGCCGAGATCGCCGCGAAGGCGAGACTCACCGAACGTACGTTTTTTCGTCATTTCACTGACAAACGCGAGGTCCTCTTTGCCGGAGCGAGTGATCTTCAGGCGCTGCTCGTGAACTTGGTACTCAATGCGCCAGCAGCGTTGACCCCGATGGCGACGGTGCGAGCCGCGTTCATCGAAGCCGCGGCGTTCTTTGGTGAACAACCGGAATTCGCTCGTCAACGGCAGCGAATTATTTTGTCGAGCACCGAGTTGCAGGAGCGTGAACTCATCAAGCTCGCGACACTCGCCTCGGCGATGGGGGGAGCGCTGCGCGAACGCGGCGTCAAGGAACCTGGCGCGAGTCTGGCCGCCGAAGCGGGCGTCACCGCCTTTCGCATCGCGTTCGATCGATGGGCGAATGGTCCGACGCAGCGCGAATTGGCGGGCGTCATGGACGACGTCTTCATCCAACTCCGAAGCATCACGTCGGAGACATAGGTGGTTGGATTGAGGAACGTCTCTCCAACAGGCAAGGACCAAGTGAGCTACCGGAGAATTCGCTCGGACATGAACGCCTGGTCTCCACATTGTGCAAGTGTGAGAAGCACAACTCGAGGTGAGGATACGACGCCATGACCGCCGCGCTTCCCGAGAGCCACCGCGACCTCCTCGAACGACCTTTGTTCGCACACTTGGCGACGATTCGTCCCGACGGCGGTCCCCAGAGCAGCGCGATGTGGTTTGACTGGGACGGAGCGCGGGTGCGATTCACGCACACCACGACTCGCCAAAAGTATCGCAACCTTCTTTCGGAAGGCCGCGTCTCGTTTCACGTGCAAGACCCTGAGCACCCTTATCGCACCTTGGAAGTTCGGGGTCGAGTCGAATCCATGGACCCCGACCCCGATGCCACCTTCTATCGAAGATTGCAAGCGCGTTACGGAATGGAACACCCGGTGTTTGACGCTGACGTACGCGTCGTCATCGTGGTTGCGCCATCCACGTTCGTCGCCGTCGACGGAGGGATGACCAAGGCAGAAGTCGTCGCTCTCGAAAAACTCCTTAGCAACCTCGCGACGGACGAAGAAACGTAAAGGCGCACGTCGACCAGGCGACGTGCGAAGCATCGATCAAAGAAGCTAAAGGTATCCTTGGTGATGCGCGAAGCCCCAGCGGGTGATTTTGACTACGAGGAGACTGGGCACGCGTATTCGTCCGTGCGCAAGTCGGAGCCGCGTTTTGGCGTGGCAATTAGGAAGGCATTCGGTGATGCCAAGCGAGTTTTGAATGTCGGCGCCGGCGCCGGGTCCTACGAGCCTGAGGACCTTGACGTCGTGGCGCTGGAGCCGTCGGCCGTCATGAGAGCCCAACGACCAGCGCATTTGGTCGAAGCCATCGATGGCGTCGCCGAAGAACTCCCCTTTGGGGATTGTTCTTTTGACGCGTCACTGGCGTCCATCACTATCCATCAATGGAGGGACCTAGGGGCGGGACTGAAGGAAATGCGCCGTGTTGCGAAAGGGCCCGTCGTCATCCTCACCTTCGAGCCGGTGGCCCTCCAACGTTTTTGGCTCAGCGAATTCGCTCCTGAAATGATGCAGTACGAAAGCGGGCGAATGCCAGCGCTCGACGAGGTGGCGGCGCACCTCGGGGGCAGCGTCGAGGTCAGTGCGGTGCCCATTCCTCACGATTGTGTCGACGGATTCGCGGAAGCCTTCTACGGCCGTCCCGAAGCGTTTCTAGATGAAAGCGTGCGTCGCTCCCAGTCAGCGTGGGGTTTCGTTTCCCCCGACGTTGAAGAAACATCGGTTGCTCGCCTGAGCGAGTCGTTAAGCGATGGGACCTGGGACCAACGTCATGGTTCACTCCGGCGCCTTCTTGCCTATGAAGGCTCCTTGAGGCTGGTCGTCGCGATGCCCTGAACTGGCACTTGGCGACGACGCCACTCACGTGTGCTTCGCTGAATGTCGAAAGTACCTTGGAACTTTGGGTTATCGATCGGTTCTTGCTGTCGAGCCCTTAATGCTTGCGCGCGAAACCTTCGAAGGTTTCACACGGCCCGAAGGTCCTCAAGCCTCTCCTCTCGTAGAGGCGCCCCGGCACATCACAGCAACGGAATGAACGTTTCGTCACATGCTCGAACAACTAGGTGCGCCTCATTTGGAATCGCGGATCGCTTGAACATCACGAAGTGTTGCGGGCTAATGCGAATGAGTCAACTTTTTGGAGTTCGGGCCACCGCGTCGGGAAGGCGGGATTCGAACCCGCGGCCTCCTGGTCCCAAACCAGGCGCGCTAACCAAGCTGCGCTACTTCCCGTCGAACCATCGTGACACATTTCAACTCCGGTCACGAAAGCCGGTGTTGGCTTCGTAGGATGCGTCAAGACGACGAAGGGGGGACTGTGGCGTACGAATGGATTATCGATGCACTCGACGACACCTGGAGTGCGATCGATCGGCTGGTGCGTCCTCAACCGCCTTCTGCCTACGACGCAGCGACACCGTGTCCCGGGTGGAGCGTGCGTGACGTGTTAAGCCATCTGCTCGGCTTTGAGTTGATGTTGCGTGGCGCACCGGTGCCGAACTTTGACGGAGCGTGGCCCGCGTACGTGCACAATCCAGTTGGCGAATTGAACGAAGCGTTCGTGCAGGCGCATCGTCGCGAACCGGGGATCGAGGTCTTGAATCTTTTTCGTGACGCGTGTGAAGACTCGTTGCGAGCGCTTCGTGCGCTCAGTGACGAGCAGTGGGAGAAGGTGGGATGGAGCCCCGAAGGCGAGCGTCCCTATCACCGATTCCAAGAGACTCGTGTTCTCGATAGTTGGATTCATCTCCAAGACATCCGCGACGCATTGCTACAGCCCGAAGACGACCATGGACCCGGCGAGGAGATTGTCCTCAATCGCTTCGAGGCGGCACTCCCGTACGTGCTCGGCAAGAAGATGAAGGCGCCTGACGGCACGACGCTCCAGATGAATTTAAGTGGTCGCCAAGGACGCACTATTCAACTCGCAATGAAGGAGGGGCGAGCGGTGTCGGTGGCGACCTTGTCCCAACCCGCCACTCTTGAAATGACGACGCCCGCTTCCCTGTATTGGCGCAGGTGTGCCGGAAGGATAAGTCCCGAAGCATTTCTTGAGGCGTCGGCGACGGACGTGCGAGGTGACAAGGGGCTCGCACGAGCCCTCGCGAGCGAGCTCGCGATCATGATTTAGAAAGAATTGAAACGAGCCGGTAGGCTGGATTTTCCTATGCGCGCAACTCCCACAGTCCTAGAGAACAATCGAATCAAATTGGTCGTCGAGGTCGACGAAGACGAGATGAACGAGGCGCTCGATGCCGCCGCGGCGTCGCTCGCCAAGCAAGTAAGCGTCAAGGGTTTTCGGAAGGGCAAGGTCCCCAAGAACGTGCTAATTGCCAATATTGGTGGTCTCGGTGCGCTGCGATCCGAAGCGATTCGCGAGTCGGTGCCGGACTTTTATGCCCGTGCGGTCGCTGACACGATGAGCGATCCAATTGGTCAACCCGACATCAACATCACCGCGGGCGAAGACGAGGGTCCGCTCATCTTCGAAGCAGAGGTTGAAGTTCGTCCCGAAGTTGAAATCAGGGGACAAGACGAACTGCGCGTGACGATTCCTTCGCCCAACGTGCTCGACGAGGAGGTCGACGCGCAAATTGACCGCTTCCGAGAGACCGACGCCACACTCAAGGACGTCGATCGTCCGATCGTCAGTGGCGACCTCGTGACGATGGATCTCCACGTTCAAAAGGTCGCGAGTGAGGACGCACCGTTGGAGATGAGTGACTACATGTACACCGTCGGCTCGGGCACCATCACCGGCGGAGTCGACGAACTCATTCTCGGGCTGAAGGCTGGCGAAGAGTTAAAGGTCAACGGAAGTCTGGGTGGCGGCGACGTTGCGACCTACACGATGCAACTCAAACAGGTGAAAGAACGCGAATTACCCGAACTCACCGACGAATGGGTTGAAGAGAACACTGAGTGGCAGAGCGTGGACGAAATGCGCGACGCGATCTTGGGCCAAATGCGGCGCCGTAAGGTCATCGAAGCTCAAATGTCCCAGCGCGACGCGATGCTCATTGCCTTGGGTGATCTGGTGAGTGCCGACGCCGTGCCAGAAGTGCTCGTGGACGCAGAGACGAATGAACGCCTGCACGACTTGGGGCATCGTCTCTCGGAGCAGAAGATGAATCTTGAGATGTTTCTCCAAGTGACGAACCAGGCCCCCGAACAATTGCTTGCGACGCTGCGCGACGACGCAGTGCGTGCGGTGCGCATCGACCTCGCGATGCGCGCGCTCGTCAAGGCCGAACACTTAGAGCCAACCCAAGAGGAGATTGACAAGGAACTCGAGGACACCGCCGAAGCCATGAGCGTTGACGCTGAGGTCCTTCGGAAGAATCTTCGAGATTCGGGACGCGTCGCTTCCTTTAACGCCGAAGTCGCCAAAATGAAGGCGTCGCGCTGGCTCAATGACAACGTCACGTTCATCGATCCCGACGGCGTCGAGATTGACCGTGAATTACTGAAGACGGATCAATCCGTTGATGCCGACGCCTAGGCTGGGTTCGTGAACGAATACTTCAGAGCACAGAACTACCTCGTCCCGACGGTCGTGGAATCGTCAAACCGTGGAGAGCGGGCCTACGACTTGTACAGTCGGCTGCTTCGCGAGCGGATCATCTTTCTCGGCACGCCCATTGATGACACGATTGCGAATCTGATTTGTGCCCAGATGCTGTTCCTCGAGTCCGAGGATCCTGAAAAGGACATCAATCTCTACATAAACTCTCCGGGCGGTGACATCACCGGGCTGCTCGCGATCTACGACACGATGAAGTACATCAAGCCCGACGTGTCGACATTTTGTTTTGGACAGGCGGCCTCCGCCGCAGCGGTATTGCTCGCCGCGGGCACCAAGGGCAAGCGTTTTGCGCTGCCACACGCGAGGGTGTTGTTGCACCAACCCTGGGGTGGGGTGGGTGGTCAGGCGTCCGACATCGAGATTCAAGCACGCGAGATTCTTCGTATGAAGGACATGCTCAATTCAATGCTCGCGACCGACACCGGACAGACAGTCGAGCGAATCACGAAGGACACCGACCGAGACTTCATCATCGGTGCGTCAGAAGCCGTGGAATACGGCCTGATTGACGACGTCCTGTCTGCTCGCCCGTAGGTACCCCTTTTTGCAGGCACCTCCTCCTAGGATGTTCGAGCGGAGGTCGTGTCGGAGGTTGATTATGGAGAGCGTTTCTGAGTCGAACGACCTCGTTCGCTTGTGTGGTGCGTTGAAGTTGGAGGAGAGTCGTGGCTAAATTTGGCGAGAACAACGACCTCATCAAGTGCAGTTTCTGCGCGAAGGGTCAAAAGCAGGTCAAGAAATTGATCGCTGGACCGAGCGTTTACATCTGCGACGAATGCATCGATTTGTGCAACGACATAATCGCCGACGAATTCGGAGACCGTCCCGAGTTCGTACTCGAAGACCTTCCGACACCGCGAGAGATCTCGTCGTTTCTCGATGACTTCGTGATTGGTCAGGTCGACGCAAAAAAAATACTTTCTGTCGCCGTCTACAACCACTACAAGCGCATCCAGACGGGACCCTTGCACGACGACGACGTCGAAGTCGCAAAGTCAAACGTGTTGTTGCTCGGACCCACGGGTTGTGGCAAGACCTTCCTCGCCCAGACGCTCGCGAGGATGCTCAACGTACCCTTCGCGATCGCTGACGCGACCGCCCTCACGGAAGCTGGCTACGTCGGCGAAGACGTCGAGAACATCTTGCTCAAGTTGTTGTCCGCCGCGGATTTTGACGTGAAGCGCGCCGAGCGCGGCATTATCTATATCGACGAGATCGACAAGATTGCACGTAAGGCGGAGAATCCTTCAATCACCCGCGACGTGTCGGGCGAAGGGGTTCAGCAGGCCCTGCTCAAGATACTTGAAGGTACAGTCGCGAGCGTCCCGCCACAGGGGGGACGAAAGCACCCGCACCAAGAGTTCATCACGATTGACACGTCGAACATCTTGTTCATCTGTGGCGGGGCGTTCTCGGGTCTCGAGGAGATCATCGAGCGACGACTCGGCAAGAAGTCAATGGGATTCAACCAGCCCGTCGAATCAAAGCGACGGGGCGACATTGAATTGTTCCGCCATGCGCTGCCCGAAGACCTCGTGAAGTTTGGATTGATACCTGAATTCATCGGTCGCCTACCGATCGTGGGCGCAGTGCAGCAACTAAACCGCGAAATGTTGATCAGCGTGCTCACCGAACCAAAGAATTCCTTAGTGCGTCAGTTCCAGCAAGTGCTGGCGATGGACGGCGTGGAGTTGGTCATCGAACCCGAAGCGCTCGAAGCGATCGCCGAACTCGCCTTGGAGCGAGGGACCGGCGCTCGGGGACTTCGTTCGATCCTCGAAAGCGTGCTGCTCGAACCGATGTATGACGTGCCGGGACGCGCGGACGTGCAGCGCTGCATCGTGAGCGCCACCAGTGTGCGAGAAAAGTCGGCGCCACTTTATGAAATGCGAAAGGCGACGCGAACTCGTCGCGCTAGCTAGACGGTGCGGTTTCGCTCGTACGTTGAGGCGCTCACCTGGCTCGAAGCCCACGTGGACTTCGAGCGCGTCGCACCCAATCGACAAGACGTCCCCTCCCTGCAGCCAATTCGTGACACGTTGGCGCTCCTCGCCGATCCCCAGGACGACTATCCCAGCGTGCATATCACGGGTACCAATGGCAAAGGAACCACGACCACTCTGACGAGCGCACTGCTGTCGGGGACGGGACTGCGCGTGGGGACCTTTACCAGTCCCGACCTGCACGCCATCAACGAACGCATTGCCGTCAACGCGGAGCCGGTCGACGACGAGAATCTCGTAGGCCTGTTGTCGCGACTCGCTGACGTCGAATCGGTGAGCGGCGTTGCCTTGACAAGGTTCGAACTCTTGACGGTAGCGGCACTGTTGCATTTCTCCGACGAGGGCGTTGACGTCGCAGTCATCGAAGTGGGCATGGGGGGTACGTGGGACTCGACGAACGTGATCAACTCGGACGTCGCGGTCCTCACGAATGTCGATCTCGATCACACGGCCGTGCTCGGGCCGACGATCAGTGCGATTGCGAACGACAAGGTCGGCATCTTTCGCCACGAAGCGTTGAGCGTCGTCGCAACGACGAACGCCATCGTCGTCGAAATCGCGCAGAGGAAAGCGAACGAACTCGCGACGCAACTCTGGCTCCTTGGCGATCAGTTCGTACTCGAGAGCAATGAGCTCGCGCTCGGTGGGCGCGCGATCAGCCTGCGCACGCCGTACGCGCATTACGAAGATGTCCTCGTCACGTTGCATGGTATCCATCAAGGCGTCAACGCGGCGACCGCCATCGTCGCCGCTGAAGCCTTCGTGGGTCGCGCGCTCGGCGAAGAGGTCGTGACCAACACCCTCGCGAAGGCGCGTATGCCCGGGCGGATGGAACTGATCTCGCGAAAACCAATGATCGTCGTCGACGGCGCGCACAATCCGGCGGGAATCGCGGCCCTCTGTGCGACTTTGGACGGTGCGTTCCACGTGTCAGGCGAGCGGCGTTGCGTGCTTGGCATGTTGAGCGGTCGTGACCTCGACGACATGATCGAACCGTTGGTGAGTCTCGGTTTCACCGAGTTTCATTGTTGCGCGCCCCAATCACCACGCGCGGTCACGGCGCACGACGTCGCCGAGACGGTGCGTCGACATGGAGGTGTGGCATACGAACATTCGAGTGGAACAGTTGCGCTGGCGTACGCGAGGGAGCGATCGACTGATGACGATCTAATCGTCGTCGCGGGAAGCCTTTATCTGGTTGCTGAGGTGCGCGGTGAGGTCTTGCACGTCACATCGCGGCATCTGCGCTGACACTGTTAGATTGCCTTCTCGTGGACAGAACGCTCGTCATCGTGAAACCAGACGCTGTCGAACGTGGTCTGATCGGGACGATCATCGCCCGTCTCGAAGCGAAACAACTTCGACTCGTCGCGAGCGAACTTCGAACGATTGACGCGCCGACCGCTGCTCTGCACTACGCCGAACACGAGGGAAAGCCCTTTTACGCCAACCTCGTCGCCTTCATCACGAGTGGTCCGTCGCTGCTCTGCGTGGTCGAAGGCCCTCAAGATACGTGGAAAGTGGTGCGATTGCTCATGGGATCGACGAATCCCAAGGAAGCGGCGCCGGGCACCATTCGAGGGGACTTGGCGATTGAGATGTCCCAAAATCTCATCCACGGGTCAGATTCGCTTGCATCGGCGCAACGCGAAATCGCGATTTTCTTCCCAAACTTAAGTTAAGTAAGAATTCCGGGTGTGGGGGTCCCGCGTGGCCTAGCCTTGAAGCCAAAGAGGGCGTGCGTCGGGCCCTCGCTAAAGGGCTCCCATGGTAGATTCTCGATTTTCATTGCTTGGTCGTGACATGGCTGTCGACCTCGGAACCGCTAACACGCTGGTGTACGTCCGCGGCCGTGGCATTGTGCTGAACGAGCCCTCCGTCGTCGCCGTCGACATCAAGGACGGGCGCCCGCTCGCCGTGGGGGCCGAGGCCAAGCGCATGATCGGGCGCACACCTTCGAACATTCAGGCGATCCGGCCGCTCAAGGACGGCGTGATCGCCGATTTCGAGATCTGCGAGAAGATGCTCCGGTACTTCATCCACCGGGTCCACCAGCGCCGGTTCGCCAAGCCCCGGATGGTCATCTGCGTCCCGTCGGGCATCACCGGCGTGGAGCAGCGGGCGGTCATGGAGGCCGCCGAGTACGCCGGGGCCCGCAAGGCCTACATCATCGAGGAGCCGATGGCCGCCGCGATCGGCGCCGGCCTGCCCATCACCGAGCCGTCGGGAAACATGATCGTCGACATCGGCGG
>PLRK01000080.1:0-211 GCA_003163875.1 Acidimicrobiaceae bacterium
TGGAGCAGACGTGGCGTTCAGCGCGCCCGCGCATGGTGGTACTCGGACGGCGTAAGGGCACGACCAGTTGGGAGCCCCTCGAACACAAGGACGTCGAACTTGTCGCCGACGCCTTGGTGTTGCTCTTCGAACGTGACTTGTTTTTCGCCAACTCCGGTGTATTTCGTCGCGAGATCTATGAGCTGTTGAAGAAGTACCCCGACACCAAACA
>PLRK01000080.1:270-3913 GCA_003163875.1 Acidimicrobiaceae bacterium
AAGTACCTGGCGATGATCCAGATGCACGCGAGTGTCGATTCAGCGGTCGAGAGTGCTTTGAAGTCATGACGCAGCCATGAATTTGCGAGCACTGGTCCCAGTGCTGAGGGGTCCTTTGAGTTCTCCAACGTGGCTCGATATTCGCCAATTGTGCACCAGCTCGCGGCGAAAGTGTGTCCAAAACAATTTCTGATCGTGGGTGGAGCTACAAAACTTCGAGACCTTCGGTCACGTAAGGATTCAGAAACTGTCGTCGCCAGAGTTGTCGACGCTCATTTTCGCTCAGCCGGGCTGCGTCGGACGCGTCCGTCCATTGCGATTGGATGATGTCAAGCTGTTCGTCAACGATTCGTCTTGCCTCGACGTGCGAGAGGAAATAAATTTCAGAGGCTTTGATGCATCCGGCAAGTTGGCTGTACCGGAAGCCTGGGGCAATTGCCATTGCTTGAACGGCCTCACCGCCGGAGCGTTGCTGGGGGCATATGTCAAAAGCGGGCGTCAACGACAGCGACGTTCCATCCCAGAATGCGGCATGATTTCGGGCGTGATCATCAGTGTTCCCAACACATATGTTGAAGACAATGCGCGAAAACAGTTCGCGCATTGTCTGTCGTGCGTCGCGAAAGCGTTCTTGAATGATTGGCACTAAGTCGTAGTAAGTGGCGTAACGAGCAAACGTCTCGTCGAGTTCGAGGAGCGTGAGAGCAGAGACAATCGACCGGCGTTGGCCCGGGATTGACGTTCGGTCGAATCGTTCCACTAACAACACGTCTCTACCTAAGCTTTCGACCACTTCAGTTCTGGCAACGTCCAATCCAACTCGTCGAGCAAGTTCCATCGCAAGACCCTCGGCTTTGACGACCGGATAACTGTCCGTGGTCGAAGAGAATTTAGCGATGAGTGACCTCGCGCCGTGCTGGAGCAGCGCCTTTGGTCGGGCACCACCTATGGCGGAACCGTGAAGGAGTGCCATTTCGAGTTCAGAGGAAAGGGGAACACCTTTTTCGAGCCGTTCTGCGGCCTCCTGCATTTCGGCGAGAGTGGCCTCGCTCGTCCTTGGGACATACTCCTCCGGGCTGGATTGAAAATCGATAGCTCCAATTCGATCGGAGCCGGATTCCAACAGGTACGTCAATTCTGTGAGCTCGTCATCCTTCGTGTTCAGTTCAGCCGTCCCCCACATCCGATAGCGGATCACGCGGCGACCCCACGCGTCGGGTCCAGCATCGCTGAGACATCCCGCGATCGTCAAGCCTTGGAGAGGGCGAATGCGCCCGCTCTGAAGTGGCAGTTCCGGAAGATACAGCGCGATTGAATCTTCTCGCTCAAGATAACTGCGGCCGTAGTTGAAGTACGCGACGTCGCCACTCTGCTCAATCACGCCGGCGGGAACGGGTTGCGTCGATCCTGGAAGCCAGACCCACACGTAGACCCTCGTTGGCGCACTATCAGAAGTCGTCATCGACGGGTCCATCCGGCTCGCGTATCCGAGCTGGCAAGAGTGCCAAACGCTCCTGGCCTCGGGCGACGAGCGCGGCTAATTCGTTGCGGTTCGCGCCAAATAATTGGATGCCGAGCAACGTCGCCGTTTCAAAGACGATGCCGATCGACACTGTTGGATCGCCACGTTCAACGCGCAATAGCGTCCCCGTGCTGATGCCGGCCCGGCTCGCCAATTCAGCCGTCGTCCATCTGCGCTTGCGACGGGCTCGTGCAATTTCGATCCCGAGCACCTTGGCGGCGTCGGTGGTTTGGGGCGTATAGGTGTGTACCTGGCGCATCGAATTCTTCCATATATAAGTTTTTAGAGGCTTAAAACACTATATATGAATGATTATTAGAAATCAATTGCTCGCCGAGAATGGGACCAAACAACCATCGTGAGCCCCCCGTATCGAGTGTGATGAACCAGAGTCCATTCGTTTCTCGCGCCTTCACTGGGACAAGGTGAGAAATACCGTTTTCGCGCGTTCGCGAGAAATTACGAAGCGAGTCTGCGTTGCATCGTCTGAACGTCAACGTCACACGTACTGCCAAGACTCGTACTCGTGACGCTCATCCGGCCTCCTTTTTCAGATGACCCTTCTCGCCAACCTCTCGACCCGGCAATCGCTCCTGCTCAACTCGTCGCTAATTGTCGCAGAACGAAATTGAGCACGCCGCCGTGGCGGTAGTACTCGGCTTCGGTGGGCGTGTCGATACGAAGTCGAACCTCGAAGTTAATCTTCTCGCCATTCGTGCGCGTCGCCGTGATCGCCACTCGCGCCACGGTCTCGCCCCGGTTAAGCGCGTCGAGTCCATGAATGTCGAAGATCTCGGTGCCATCGAGTCCGAACGTCGATGCTGACTCCCCGGGCAAGTACTGCAAGGGCAGCACCCCCATGCCAACGAGATTGGATCGGTGGATCCGCTCGAAACTCTCGACGAGGACCGCCTTCACCCCGAGCAGCTTGGTGCCCTTGGCGGCCCAGTCGCGGCTGGAGCCGGTGCCGTATTCCTTGCCGCCCAGGATGACCAGCGGCGTGCCCTCATTGGCGTACGCCATCGCGGCGTCGAAGATCGACATCTCGTTGCCTTCGGGCAGTTTGATGGTCACGCCACCTTCGGTGCCCGGGGCCATGAGGTTGCGGATGCGGATGTTGGCGAAGGTGCCGCGCACCATGACCTCGTGGTTCCCACGTCGGGTGCCGTAGCTGTTGAAGTCGCCCTGGGCGATGCCTCCGTCGATGAGGTACTTGCCGGCGGGCGAGCTCGCACGAATGTTGCCCGCGGGTGAGATGTGGTCGGTCGTGACCGAATCGCCAAGTCGCGCCAAGACTCTCGCTCCCTCAATGTCGCTCACGACGCCGGGTTCGATGCTCAGTCCGTCGAAATACGGCGGGAGCTTCACGTAGGTGGAAACGGGGTCCCAGGAGTACGTCACGGTGTTGGTGCTGGGCACTTGTCGCCAACGTTCGTCGCCGCTGAAGGCTTGCGCGTAGCGCTCCTCGAACATTGCGGGCGTGATCGACGCGCGCACCGCGTCAGCGACCTGCGCGTCGCTCGGCCACAGGTCTTTCAAGTAGACGGGTTCGCCCGCACTTGATGTGCCAAGGGGTTCGTTGGCGAGGTCGATGTCGATCGTGCCGGCGAGCGCGTAGGCCACGACGAGGGGAGGACTCGCTAAGAAGTTCTGCTTCACGTCGGGGTGGATGCGTCCTTCGAAGTTGCGATTCCCCGAGAGCACCGAGACGACCGAGAGGTCGTGCTCGTTGACGGCGTCACTCACGCCAGTAAGCAGCGGTCCGGTGTTGCCAATGCACGTCGTGCAACCGTACCCGGCGAGGTAGAAGCCCAACTTGTCGAGTGGCACCACGAGGTCCGCGCGCTCGAGGTAATCCATCACGACGCGACTACCGGGAGCGAGTGAGGTCTTCACCCACGGCTTCACGCTGAGTCCCAGCTCGACGGCACGCTGCGCGACGAGTCCCGCGGCGACCAGCACTGAGGGATTGGACGTGTTCGTGCACGAGGTGATCGCCGCGACGACGACGGCGCCGTCAAAGAGGTGGTCGGCCGCTTCGATCCCGCGAACCTCTTTAGGTTCGCGACCGAGGGCGTCACGGAACGCGCCGCGCGCACCCGAGAGCGAGACGCGGTCCTG
>PLRK01000083.1 GCA_003163875.1 Acidimicrobiaceae bacterium
TGGCAGGACGTCGACCTCAGCGAACAGGGCGAACGTGAGGCACACGACGCCGGAGTCCTCCTCGGCGCCGAAACCGACCTGGACCTACGACTTCTCCACACCTCGGTGCTCACCAGGGCGATTCGAACGGCGGAATTAGCACTGCACGCCGCGGGACGCTCGTGGCTGCCCGTACGGCGCAGTTGGCGCCTCAACGAGCGCCACTACGGCGACCTCACGGGTAAGGACAAGAAGGAAACCGCCGACATCTTCGGGATGGATCAGCTCAAGCTGTGGCGACGCTCCTACGACGTGCCGCCACCGCCCATGCCCGAGGGCGACCCACGACGTAATGCTGGCGATCCTCGCTACCGTGACGTGCCCGTCGAGTACATACCGGCAACAGAGTGTTTGAAAGACGTCGTCGCCAGGGTGACGCCTTATTTCAGCGACGTGATCGTCGAAGACCTACGGCGAGAAGCCATCAGTGGCGGCGCAGTCCTGGTGGTCGCCCACGGCAACTCCTTGCGAGCGTTGCGAAAGGTGCTCCAAAACATCGATGACGCTGAGATCGCTGAACTCGAGATTCCGACGGGGATTCCCTACCGGATCAAGATGGA
Organism: Acidimicrobiaceae bacterium; assembly: GCA_003163875.1. Classification (GTDB taxonomy): domain Bacteria; phylum Actinomycetota; class Acidimicrobiia; order Acidimicrobiales; family RAAP-2; genus RAAP-2. Next base: position 600 of record PLRK01000083.1, read on the forward strand.
CAACGAACTCAACGTCATCACTGCTGAATACTTAGGTGACCCGCTGGCCGCGGCGGCGGCGGCCGAAGCCGTCGCACGCCAGGCCGGCTAGGTCATACCGCCTCGGGACCTCGCTCGTTGGTGCGAATNNCCGTCACCAACGGTGTCAGTGCGTGCGGCATTCACAATTGCGTCAAGGACCGATTCCACCTGTTCGTCGGTGACCACGATCTCGATTTGGATCTTGTCAATGAAGTCGAATTCGTATTCTTTGCCGCGGTAGATCTCAATGTGACCTCCCGTGCGTCCGAATCCACGAACCTGACCCACTGTCATACCCGTGACGCCAACTTCCTTCACCGCAACCTTGACTTCGTCAAGTTTGAACGGCTTTACGACTGCGGTTACTAATTTCATCGTCGCTCCTTAGACGTTGTCGCTGTGCAGGTGGCTGGGACTATCCGCGGGCTCACCAAAGGTGGGCTCGGGGAAGGCTTCCTCATCGTGAATCGCGAGGTCACCAATGGCGAGCGTCGCGTCATCTTCGCGCAATCCACCCAGGACAAACTTCACAAAGTAGAAGATTATCGCCGTCGCGAATGCAGTCCAACCAATGATCCACAATGCGGCGAGGAATTGCTCCCACAGCTGGTGGAACGAGTGGCCGTAGAACCAACCGTCCACGGAGAACCCTCCGGCGCCCTTATAGTGCGCACCCTTCACGCCGTATTCGGTCATACCCGGGTCCGCGAAGATACCCACCAGGAGTCCTCCAGTGAGGCCCGCAAAACCGTGGGTGTAGATGACGCCGAGCGCGTCGTCGACCTTAGAGAACGGACGAACCTTCGAGAGGAAGTTCCACGCGAACCAGACGATCGTCGACGCAATGAGACCGACGTAGATCGCACCGGCCCCGTTCACCCAACCAGCGCTAGGAGTGATCGCGACCAGGCCACATATCATTCCATTTATGGCCCCCAAGAACGTGGGTTTCTTCTGTTTCGTTCCGATCATGTCCCATATGACCCACGTGACTAATCCGACGGCGGTCGCGACGTTCGTGTTCAGCACGGCAGCAGCCGCGTCGGCGCCCGCGTAGAACGGGTCACCTCCGTTGAACCCATTCCATCCGAGCCAGAGGATTCCGGCACCGACGGCGACCATCATCAAGTTGCTCGGGAACGCGTTCTCGCGGTCCTGCCAACGGCGCGGACCAAGGATCGCTGCTCCTACGAATGCGGCGACACCAGCGCTCAAGTGGATGACGTAACCACCCGAGTAGTCGACTGCCCCCTTGATGGCGAAGAATCCACCACCCCAGAGCAACTTCGCGTCCACGCAGTAGACGAGGGTAATCCACAGCGGCACGATCAAGCACCACGCCTTGAACTTCAGTCGTCCCACCAACGCACCCAAGAACAAAATGGGTGTGATCGCGGCGAACACGAACTGGAAGTACGCGAGCGTCGCTGTTGGGAAGTGGAACGGCACGATGGTATTCGCACCCGATACCGCTTGACCTTGTTCAGAACCCGCCGTAGCGAGGGGTGTGAAGTGGCCAATGAAATTGCTCCAGAACGAGCCGGTCGGACCGAAGTGCGACGCGGGGCCGAACCCCATGTTGTAGCCCCACAAGAGCCACACGATGAGAGTGAGCGAGAACGCCATGAACGTCATGAACATGGTGTTGACGATCCACTTCTTGCGGACCAGACCGCCATACAGCACGGCGATCCCAGGAAGACTCATGAGTCCGACCAACGTCGCGGCAACTAATTGCCACGTGTTGTCAGCCGGATTGAGCCAACTGGGATACGGGATGTTGGTGACTGCGGTTAGCACATCCACTCCTTTTTGATTATTGGGAGAGGGCGACGCTGACCTCAGGTTGTTCGCAACAGTGTGTCAATTGAGGATTTCAAATTCGTTAGCGAAGTGTTTCGGGCGTGTGAACAACGCCCATTTTTCAACCCTCGTTTTGTTTCGAAACGGCTGGAGCGAGCGACCGTTCCACGACCTGGGAAATGTCCATGACCGACACTTCGTCACCCTTGCCATTGGCTTTTACTGCGTCATCGAGCATAATCATGCAAAACGGACACGCCGTGGAGATGACGTCCGCGCCCGTGTCGAGCGCCTCGTGCGTCCGATTCATATTGACGCGGGTGCCAATGTTCTCTTCCATCCACATGCGTGCCCCTCCGGCACCGCAGCAGAATCCTTTCTCGCGACAACGACCCATCTCGACCTGTTTCACACCAGGAATGGCGTCGAGGACGTTACGAGGTTCGTCGAACACTCGGTTATGGCGACCCAGGTAACAAGGGTCGTGGTACGTCACGATGCCGCTGTAGGCAATCCCGGGCACGAGTCGACCGTTCGCGACGAGGTGACTCAACAATTCGGAGTGGTGAATCATCTCGTAGTTGCCCCCGAGGCTCGGGTACTCGTTCTTCATCGTGTTAAAGCAGTGTGGACAACTCGCGACGATCTTCTTCGCTCCCACCTCGTTCAAGGTCGCGATGTTGACCTTCGCCATTTCCTGGAACAAGTACTCGTTACCCATCCGTCGAGCGGGGTCACCGGTGCATGACTCGCGTGGACCGAGGATCCCAAACGTCACCCCCGCACGATGCAGCATCCTCGCGGTCGATTCCACCTGTTTGCGCCCTCGCTCGTCGAGCGAACCCGCACATCCAACCCAGTAGAGGTACTCGATGTCGTCGGGGATTGGTCCGTCGATGATCGGCACCTCGAAGTCGAGCGCACCGAGCCACTCGGTGCGCTTGGACGATCCCAGTCCCCACGGGTCACCTTGGTTCTCCATGTTGCGAAGCAGCAAACTCGCCTCGCTCGGGAATCGACTCTCCATCAAGACCTCGTATCGGCGCATGTCGATGATGGCGTCCACGTGCTCGATGTCAACCGGACACTGCTCAACGCAGCTTCCGCACGTCGTGCACGACCACAGCACGTCGGGATCAATCGTCGTGGGCACCAACGTGGCGACGTCACCGGAACTCTCGCCCGACAACAATCGGTCCGCCGAGGCGAACATGTTGTCGCGCAGACCCATGATCAACAACTTGGGACTGAGCGGTTTGTCCGTCGCCCACGCGGGACACACGGACTGACAGCGACCGCATTCGGTGCACGTGGCGAAGTCGAGCATCTGCTTCCACGTGAAGTCCTCGATCTTTCCCACGCCGAACACGGTGTCTTCGGTGACGTGTTCCATGTCCATGTCGGGGGTCTTGTCGAGACCTCCGAGAGCACGAGGACGACGCGAAACACCGATGTTGATGGGTGCGAGGAAGATGTGCAGGTGCTTGGAATAGGAGACAAAGACCAGGAATCCCGTGATGACCGCGATGTTCAAGATAAGGAACGTCGCCTCGAGCACACTGTTGACACCGGTACCCAGGGGGTGCAGCCACGCCGCAATGAGGTGACTCGCGAAGGCCCATTTCGAATGCCCGTAGGGGAAATAGCCGGTGTTCACTTGTGCCGCGCGGTACATCAGCAACGTGATGATCACCAGGGAAATCATGAACAGGACGAGCCACGCCGCCCCTAGGTGGCTGCCGTAGAAGCGGCTCGCCCGCTCCTTGCGCGACGGCGCGTTCTTGATCCGGATGATGCTGAAGACCACGAGCGACACGAGGACGGCGGTCGCGAAGAAGTCCTCGACGAACCCGAGCCAGTTGTCGGTGCCAATGAGAGGGATGTGGAAATTGCGTTGGAAGAGCGAGCCGTACGCCTCGATGATCGTTAGCAGCAAGACCGTAAAGCCCCACATGGTGAAGAAGTGCGCAAGTCCCGGCACTGTCCAGCGCAGCAACTTTCGCTGTCCGGCTACCTCGACGACTTCGGCTTCGCTGACCTTTCGGAAACCTTGCCATCGTCGAGGTGCAGGCTGACCCGCGCGCACGAGCTGCGAGAGCCAAAAGAAACGTCGACCCGCTACAGCGAAGCAGAGAGCGCTAACTCCCAGCCCAATGATGATTCGAGCTAGCACCGGGCACTCCTCATGATTGACCTCACTATTTCTGCAAGTCCTTGAAATTCTCAGAGTAACGACTCGCGGTGGGCCCTCGTTGACCTCGGTATTTCGAACCGAGACCCTCCGCGCCATAAGGGCGATCTGCGGGCGTCGTCATCTCAAAGAAACTGATCTGTCCGATCTTCATGCCCGGATATAACGTGATCGGAAGATTCGCCACGTTGGACAACTCGAGGGTGAGATGACCATCCCAACCCGCGTCGACAAAACCCGCCGTCGAATGGATGAGCAGTCCCAAACGTCCGAGCGAACTTTTTCCCTCCAATCGGGCAACAAGGTTGTCGGGCAACGCCACACGCTCAATGGTTGATCCGAGAAGGAATTCGCCTGGGTGCAGGATCATGGGGTCTGTGGGGCCCACATCGATCAACTCGGTGAGGTCTTCTTGTGCATCTCGAACATCGATGACGCGCTGCGAATGGTTGCGGAACACTCGGAACAGTTGGTCGACGTGCAAGTCAACCGAAGAGGGCTGAATGCAGTCATCACCCAATGGGTCAATGATGATGCGACCTTGGGAGAGAGCCTCTTTAATTGAGCGATCCGAGAGCACCATAACCATGGCAACGTTAGTCCGAAGGAACCGAGCAACCTCGTTGGAGAAACGGCGGAGCCTTCAGCGTCCACGAGTCGCTGTACGAGAAAATGGCGGGCTTGATCAGGCTCTTTCGAGCAGCTGGACGAACGACGCCCTACGAGGGCGGCGGGGTCGGCCCGGGTGGGAAGTGTCCCATATCAGCGCCAAGCTTCAGTCCGATGTTCGAGACATGCAGGTGGATCTCCTCGAGAAGGTCGGTGTTGGACTTCACGCGCGAGGTGAGTTCCGTATTCTCTTGGATCAGCTTCTTGATGTCGTCGGTATTCGTTGAAGTATGTATCGCTACTTCTGAGGATATCGAGTCAGAACGCTTCGCCGCTATCAGGAGTGCGGCGGCCTGCACGCCCGCCATCATCGAAAGGAAGAGGTTGAGCAATATATATGGGTACGGGTCGAACGCCTTATGGTGAAGCACTCGTTCGAGGAGCCACGTATTGACGCCGGCCCAAAGAATCATTACCGCGAAGAACGAAAAAACAAACGTCCACGATCCCATCATGTTGCGCATTCGGTCCGCTGCGCGTTCTCCGCGACTTAACTCACTGCCACTTCGTACGCCAGGGTGCCTGTGCCAGTGGCTCTTCCAAGGTTCGCTCATGATGCAACGATCGTCTCACAACCACTGGTGCATCGAAGGGATTCGCTCGAATCCGTTCGTTTGAACGGCGTTGGAGCGAGGGGTAGCATTGTCGAGCCGCGGGCGTAGTTCAGCGGCAG
>PLRK01000107.1 GCA_003163875.1 Acidimicrobiaceae bacterium
GCGAGTTTGGCCGCGCGCTCGGTGGGCAACCCGAGCGCTTCGTCGAATCCGTTCGTGTGCAAACTCTGGGTCCCGCCGAGCGTCGCCGCCAGCGCCTGGAGCGTGACGCGTACGACGTTGGTCTCGGGCTGCTGAGCCGTCAGCGTTGATCCGCCCGTTTGCGTGTGAAAGCGGAGCATCGTTGACTTGGGGTTCATCGCGCCGAAGCGCTGCGTCATGATCGACGCCCACAGGCGCCGTGCGGCTCGGTACTTCGCGACCTCTTCGAAGAGATTGTTGTGCGCGTTGAAGAAGAAGCTCAACTGCGGCGCGAAGTCGTCGAGCGCCAATCCCGCTGCGAGCGCCGCTTCGACGTAGGCAATGCCGTTCGCGAGGGTGAAGGCGACCTCTTGGACGGCGGTCGATCCTGCTTCACGAATGTGGTACCCCGATATCGAGATGGTATTCCAGTTCGGGATTTCCTTCTCGCAGTACGCGAACGTATCGACGATGAGGCGCATCGATGGACGCGGTGGATAGATGTAGGTACCGCGGGCGACGTATTCCTTCAAGATGTCGTTTTGAATGGTCCCGCGGATTTGTACGCCGCCAATGCCTTGTTCCTCGGCGACCAACTGGTACAAGAGCAGCAACGTCGACGCGGTGGAGTTGATGGTCATCGACGTCGTGACCTGGTCGAGTGGTAAGTCCGCGAGTAATAAGCGCATGTCCTGCAGCGACGAAATCGCCACACCAACTTTTCCGACCTCACCTTCGGCGCGAGGATGATCAGCGTCGTACCCCATCTGAGTGGGCAGGTCAAAAGCGCACGACAATCCGGTCTGACCAGCGGCAAGGAGGAATTTAAAGCGTTCGTTCGTCGCCTCGGCGGTACCAAACCCGGCGTATTGGCGCATCGTCCAAAGACGACCCCGATACATCGTGGGTTGCACGCCGCGAGTGAAGGGATAAAATCCTGGCTCACCTAATTGGCGCTGCTCGTCGAAGTCCTTGAGGTCCGCACCGGTGTAGACGGTCTTTATCTCGATGCCAGAATCGGTGAATCGTTCGGGTGTCGCCACCACTTCAGAATACGCCGTTGTCGCGAGACCTGACGATGGCGAAATCGCTGGTGATTCGTGCATTGTGCAGGTCACTTCGCCTCCATCGGTCAAGATGGAGCCATGTACTGTTCGAATTGCGGTTCCGAAACGACCGCCGCTTTCTGCAGCGTCTGTGGGACGCCCGCGACGCGCGCCGCGACGACCACCCGTGCCAGTGCCATTTACGCCGGCTGGTGGGCCCGCGTTGGCGCAACGATCATCGATAATCTCATCCTCGTCATCCCGAGCGCGTTTGTTGCCTACGTCGTTGGCCGAGTTACCAACTATCTTGCCGCCGACGTGGCTGCGATCCTCGTTGAGAGTTGCTATCTGTACGTCATGCTCACTCGTTCAGAGGGTCAAACCATTGGGAATCGCGTGGTTGGCACCCGAGTGCGCAGCGCCCTCGACGGCGGTCCGGTGTCGCCAGATCAAATCCTCAAGCGCATCGGGCTGGTCGCCGTCTACAGCTGCTTTGTCCTCGTGGGCAGCGGTGGCTTGCAAATTGTTGGCTTGATTGGTCTTCTTGATGACCTCTTTCCTTTGTTCTCACCGACGAAGCAAACGCTGCACGACAAGTTCGCTGGCAGCGTCGTGGTGAAGGTGTGAACCAACACCGCGACGAGAGACCGCGCATTCTCCAACAAGGAACGACAAGGATGACATCATGACATGCCCGAATTGCGGTACTGAGACGAACGACACGTTCTGCGCCAATTGTGGGACGCAAGTAGTCGTGCGCTCGAGCACCGTGGACGCAACGGAGCCGGAACTCGCGCGCTGGCGACTGCGCGTCGGCGCCACGATGATCGACTTCCTTACCATGTTGGTGCCGCTCCTGGTTCTGAAAGCAATCTTCGGCAGTGTGTACGGATCCGCGGTGTACATCGTGTTCTTCGGCGTCTATCTCGTCGGGCAATGGTTCGTTTTCGATGGCCAGTCGCTTGGAAACCGTATGGTCCAAACGCAAATTCGCGACGCCGATTCAGGTGGACGGATCACCCTGCGCCAAGCGCTCTGGCGCTATTTTTATCTTGAGGTGTACGTACTCATCGACGTCTTCGCGATTGGGGTCAATTCACCAGTACTCGTCACGGTCGCCGTCATCTATGTAGTCGTGAATCTTCTCTTTCCACTTGGCGACAAACGAAATCAGACGATCCACGACAAACTCGCACGCACCGTCGTGGTCATGGCTCCACGGCACGTCTCGTCCTGAGCGAGCCGATCAGGTTGGCTACGGCCTAGCGACTTATTTGAGACACCAGCCAATGGGTGCCACGATGCGGTCGGCTGAAACGGGGCCCCACGTACCTTGCTGGTAGGTCTCGACGGGCGGTGGTTTGTCCAAAAGCGGCGCCGCCACTTCCCAGAGCCGGTCGATACCGTCCGAGCGGGTGAACAGCGAACGATTGCCGAGCATGGCTTCGAAGATTAGGTGCTCATACGCCTCGAGGTGATGCGATGAGTCAAAGGAGTCCTTGTAGTGAAACGTCATTTCCGCGGAGTCGAGATGCATCAAAGGCCCCGGTTCCTTCGCGAGGAATTGGGCGTGGATGGAACCCGGATCGGCAAAATCGACGACGAGTTTGTTTCCACGCCAGCCTTTTTCCTGCTTGGAAACGGGGAAAAGACGCATGACTGGTTCGTCGAAACCAATCGTGATCATTTGGCGACTCTGCTTGAGACACTTGCCCGATCGCAAATAGATTGGCACGCCCTTCCAACGGGTGTTCTCCACTTCGGTACGCAATGCCACGTAGGTCTCGGTGTCGGAGTCCTTCGCGACGCCCGGCACGTCGAGGTAGCCCTCATACTGCCCACGTACGACGTGGGCGGGATTGACGGGTTGCAGGGTCTGGAAGACCTTGTGCACCTCGTCGCGCAGGGGGCCCGCTTCTAAGCTGACTGGCTGCTCCATTGCGACGAAGCCGAGCACTTGGAAGAGATGGCTCACGATCATGTCGCGGAACGCACCCGTTTCGTCGTAAAACGCACCGCGACCCTCGACCGACAGCGTCTCGGTCACGTCGATCTCGATGAACCGGATGTGGTCACGATTCCACAGGGGCTCGAAAAGTCGATTGGCGAAACGCAACGCGAGGATGTTGTCGATGGACTCCTTACCGAGAAAGTGATCGATTCGAAATACTTGCAGCTCATCGAACTGCGAAAGGATGACTTCGTTCAAGTGGCGCGCCGACGCGAGGTCGGTGCCAAAGGGTTTCTCACAAATGATTCGAGAGTTCTCATTCAGTCCGGCGTCGCCCAACATGGTGATGAGCTCGAGCACCGCATTCGGGGGCACCGCGAGATGTAACAGCCGATGAACTCGCCCACCAATCTCTGCCTCGGCGTCCTTCACCGCAGCGTGAAGCGCCTTCGCGTCATCATCTCCCGAGACAACGAACGAGAGCGAATGTTCGAACTCGGCCCATCCTTCGCCTTCAGGCTTGTTACTGCCGAAGGTCTTGATGGCATCTTTCGCATACGAGCGAAATTCATCATTGGTGAGCGCGGATTTTTCTCGTGACGTGCCGATAATGCGGTATTTCTTTGGTAGCAGTCCCGCGAGATGCAAGTGGTAGAGCCCCGGGATGATTTTTCGTCGAGCGAGGTCGCCAGTGACACCAAAGAGCACGATCACGTGATTCTCGGGAATCTGGGACTCCGATGATGCTTTGCGTTCGCTCACTGCCTACCTCCCGAGATAACGCGACGCACCGTATTTCCCGATGCCACGAGAACGTCACTGATCAGCGTCGGGGCGAAAAGTCCGTGTTCCACAACCCCGGGCATGTCCGCCAACCTACGCGATAGGAGCGCCGGATCGTGCACTTCGCCGTGATAATCAGCGACCACGCCTCCGTCGGGACTCAGCGGGACCGCGCGCACCGTTGTCGAACCCAAGCGCGCCAGGGTCGCGCGCAGACCAAAGGCCATAAGCTCAAGAGGTACTGGAGGGCCCAACGAGTCGACGAGTTTGCTCGAATCAGCGATGATCACGTAGCGCTTGGCGCTCGCGGCGACGATCTTCTCTCGCGTGAGGGCCCCACCGGCGCCCTTGATTAACCAGCCGTCGGGCGCGATTTGATCAGCCCCGTCGATCGCGAGGTCGAGTTCGGTCTCGGCGTCGAAGTCCTCCACGTGCAAACCGAGTGCGAGAGCGGCGGCTTGGGTATGCGGCGACGTCGCGACAAACGTAGCGTCGATTGCGCGCGTCGATAGTGCTTCTAAGAGAAACGCGACCGTCGTTCCCGTGCCGAGCCCGACGCGCATCCCTCGCTCGACGAGCAGTGCCGCTTCGCGCGCAGCGAGGAGCTTCTCGGTGTCGCGCGCCGCACTCATAGAGCGGCGCGGTCCGCCATGATGATCGATCGGCTCGCCACCACGCGACCCGCGGGAATACTCGAGTCGCCGTCGAGCAATCGAGCCAGTGCGTCCTTCTTCTCGGCGCCGGTCACGACCCACAACAATTGGCGTGCGGAGTTGAGTTCTTCGTACGTGAGGGTCATTCGTCGATGCCCTTGGTACTCGTTCGTAAGGGCAACGCGGCGATCTACGACGTCAAGCACGGGGTCGCCGGGCACGAGTGACGCCGTGTGTCCGTCCGGGCCAAGCCCCAAGTGGACGAGGTCGAATTCCTCGGGCAGAAGCGACGCATAGTGATTCGCCGCCGCGTCGAGGTCATCGTCGTCAACGGGCATCGCCCGAATGTGCGCCTGGTCACCGAGCCCGGCGCGTAGTTCGAGCACGTTTCGCGCTGGATCATTCGTCGGCGCGATGCGTTCGTCAACTTGATAGAAGATTGCCGATTCCCACGGGAACGCTGCGCTGCCAAGAACGCGGAACATCGCCGCGGGGGTTCGACCTCCGCTCATCGCGAGCGAACAGATGATCCCCGTCGACACTCTGTCGTGGGCATACTGTGCGACGTAAGCGGCCGCGGCTCGAGCGACGCTCTGGTCGTCTTCGTACGTTTGTAGTTCGTGCTGCACGCTGGTCAGCCCTCGTCGCTTCTCTCACGGCGCACGTCCGCGCTCGGCACTAAGTCTAGAAGTCCGCTCCGCGCCTTCTCAGACGCTGACGGCGTGCGGCATGCAGAGGTCGTCGTATTCCGCAATCACGATGGGCGCAGCGTTCTCCCCGCACGCGGGACACGATGGGTCGCGACGAACTTTGAAGGTGCGAAAACTCTGCTCGAGCGCGTCATAGGTGAGCAAGCGTCCCACGAGTGGGTCGCCCAACTCGAGCAGCAACTTGATTGCCTCGACCGCTTGGATCGAGCCGACGATGCCGGGCAGCACGCCCAGCACCCCCGCTTCGGCGCAACTCGGAGCGAGTTCGGCGGGTGGCGGCTCGGGGATCATGCAGCGGTAGCAAGGTCCGACGTAGGGATTGAACACCGTGATCTGACCTTCGAACCGAAAGATCGAACCGTGGACTACCGGGATGTTCTTCAGCAACGCCGCGTCATTGACGAGGTAGCGAGTGGGAAAATTGTCCGTACCGTCGACGATGACGTCGTAGCCATCGATGATGTCAAGAATGTTGTCGGCACCAAGACGCGTGTCGTACGTGATGACCTTGACGTCGGGATTCATCGCCGTCAGGGTCTCCTTCGCGCTATCGACCTTGCGCATGCCAACTCGGTCCATATTGTGCAGGATCTGACGTTGCAGGTTCGATGCATCCACGACGTCCATGTCGATGATGCCAATCGTGCCGACGCCTGCGGCGGCAAGATAAAGAGCCGCCGGGGAACCCAGACCTCCCGCTCCCAAAAGCAGCACCTTTGCATCGAGCAGTTTCATCTGGCCCGCTTCACCCACCTCCGGTAATAAGAGGTGGCGATGGTAGCGAATGCGCTGGTCTTGGGTCATGGATCGTGGCGCCTCCCATACGAGGCCCTCGTCTTTCCATTTGTTGAATCCGCCGGTGATCGAGACGACGTCGGTGTAGCCGAGGTCCTGGAGCGTCTTGGTCGCGAACGCCGAACGAACGCCACCCGCGCAGTAGACCGCAATCGGCGCGTGCTTGTCGGTCAAACGACCCTCCACCGAAAATTCGAGGTTCCCTCGAGCGATGTGCACGGCACCGGGAACGGCCCCTTGCTCGTATTCGTCAGGTTCGCGAACGTCGAGCAAGGTGTAATGACTTAGTCGCGCGGCGACATCGTGGGGGTCTATTTCGTGAATTTCCGCCTTCGCGGCATTCAAAAGATCTCGAGGTGTTGGCAACGCTCTCTCCTTCGTGGTACGTAAATCCTACCTGCTGGGTCAACATTCGAGACAAATCGACCTGCTAGACCACTTCGAATGGAACTACGCGAACTGTTGCAACGTCGACGCATGGTTCGATCCTTTGACGCGACACCCGTCGACCCCGAATGGCTCGATGCGCTCTGTGCTGAGAGTCTCCTCGCCCCGAGCGCCGGCAACAGCGCAGGGGTGCGGCTGTATACGCTGTCGCGAGCACTGGTGCCAGATTTTTTTAACGCGGCGACCGACGAGACGTGGCGGCAACGATCGCGGCGCGCAGCGGGTTTGGCCCGATGCGGCGCGGTGGTCGTGGTGACGTCGCGCCCCGGTGATTACACGGCGCGATATGGAGAACCAGACAAGGCATCCTCGGGCTTGGACGATATTGCGTCGTGGCCCCTGCCCTACTGGCACACCGACGCCGCCATGGTGACGATGGCTCTGTTGCTACTGATCGAAGAGGGTGGCTGGCACGCCACGCTGTGGGGGAACTTTCGCCGAGGCGGCGATGTCCTCACGTTGGTGGGTGCTCGAGACGAAGAGCTCTTCTGTTCGGTGCTCATAGGACGCGGCGATGGTCACGACGTCCCATCGACATCGCTCGCACGCAAGGTGCCCCCGCGCCGTGATCGGGTACGTCGCGTTGGCTAAGTTGCGTCGCCGTCGCCAACGGCGGTGAGGAATTCGAGCAAGGTGCGCGCGCTGAAGGCTGTTGCCCCCTTGGTGAGGTAGCCCCGATTCGAATCCGAACGTGCGGGTCCTGCAATATCGAGATGCACCCAGGGAAGCCCGTCGGTGAAACGTTGCAA
>PLRK01000092.1 GCA_003163875.1 Acidimicrobiaceae bacterium
GCAACAATTCCAAAGGTGAGGCCCGGACGGGGTGGTCGACGTCGGCCGTTATTGATCCACCGGGGAACCCGACGAAGCGCGGTCAACATCGCCACGGGCGCCAACGCAAGAATCGCGGGAACAACGAGTTGGAAAAACGCAAGCAGTCGTAGTCTTACCAAAGAACGTAAAATTGTCGGCAATACCGTGAGCGAAAGCATTGACGCGAAGGGGTCGCGATTAGCTGGAACGCTCCAAACTCCATCGTAAAGAGTGTGCGATGCGACGCCAAATTCCTTCTGGATATCCCAGCCGTAAAGATGGCTTCCCCGCAGGCTCGTCGAGAGCAGCAACGCGAGAGACACAAAATACAGAAGTGTGCTGAGGGGCCATCGGCTCGATCGCTTCCACCCGCCGACGACACCTACCAGAATCACAATCACATCAAGAGATGTGGCAACGACGGCGAGGTGAATGTTGCCGCTGTGGTTCAGCTGTGCGACTCCAAGTATGGAAACAACAACGAGAAGTCCGCCTGCGAGCAGTCCGAGAAGGTGTTCCGCCCGGACACCTTCTAAGATCCACGTGACGGGGTCACGATGTTTGACGGCATTCACCGCGAGCAGGACAATCGCGATGACGAACCAGATCACGCTTTCGGGTAGCGAATCCAATGGACGAGCTAGACCAACGTGGGGGCCGATCAAACTCACCACGCCCCCCACGATCATGATTGACATCATGCTGAGACACACGGCGAGAACGACGCGTCCCGCGCTGTTCGCGGGACGCGTTTTCAGCGCAGCCATCAAGGCCGCGCCCGGTACGAGCATCATTGTGACGACTCCCGGCAATGGTGTAATTGGTGAGTGAGAAAGATCGAGTCCAACCGATATAGCCAATGTCGCCAAGAGACACATTCCAGTCGGCGCAACGTCCCGCCACGACTTTTTGAGCGTCGTTGTGAACGATCGGATGGCTAGCGCAGGCGATCGCTTGATGTTCCACCTCTTCTCCTGCTCACGCCTCGCACGAATCCCAACATGCTGACTAGATCGTCAACGAATGCCGCCAGAGGGTACGCAATGGTCGTTGGCAGCCTCCTCGTGCCATTACGAGAAATCCACACGCTGTATGGCGCCGCCGTGGTAGCAATTCCCACTAACAGGCCCAGAGGCCAAGAGAAAATTCCAACGATAAGAGCCCCGATAACGGCGCTCGGACCGACGACCGGAAGCGAAGGCAAGCCGGATTGTTTTCGCCAGCGCTCTCCTGCGCCCCTTCCGTAGGAAAAACTACGTCGCCACGTCTTCAACATTGATGGATCGAAGCGATGGGATAAGACCACACGAGGATCAATTAACACCGACGATTCTCCGTAGCGTTCCCGAGCGGCCAGGCACAGTGATACTTCTTCCCCTTCGCCGAATACAAGATTCTCATCGAATCCCCCGACGTCGAGGGCTCGATCGCGGTGCATCGACATGTTCGCGCCCACTACGGAGTAGACGGCAAACGCTTCAGACTTGGGTAGAAGCGGCGGTCGAAACTGACGTACGAGACGATAGCGAAAGGTGGGACACCTCGCGAGTTCAATCTCGGCGGGAATCAACGGATTTCGATACTCGAGGAATCGTTGTGTGAACGAAGTTGGATTATCTACCTCGACCATTCCCCCAATAACCGTGGCGTCGGGATGATCCCTCCATGCAGAAAACAACTGCTCTGTCCAATTAATGGGTGGCGTACAGTCATCGTCGCAGAACGCAACGATGCTTGACGGTGCATTCGACAGGCCAGTGTTTCGGGCTACCGAAATTCCCCTGTTTTNNTCTGTCGAACCATCGTCGACGACGAGTACGTCAACCTTTACTCGCTGGCGGGCAAGCGCTTCTAGACACGGCGCCAATCTTGCTGCCCCGTTGTAGGAGCAGACGACCACGCTGAGAAGTGGACGTTCAGTCACAGAGGACTTTCTGTAATGTGGTCGCGAAGTGTACGAGCATCTCTACCTTGAGCGCTGCGTTCACGCCACGTCGACGAAACGTTCCTGTAACGAATCTTCGCCCGGCACGCGTGCGCTGCGCGCCCCAACGCTCGAGCGCCCGATGTTAAGACGAGCCGGCTGAACACGCCATCATTGTGCAACTGAACTTCCCGACGAGGCAACTGCTTCGGTGCCCGGATCATCTGAACTTGCGGGCAAGCGGCGATCGTTCCCCTCATGTTCACGCTCCCAGAACTGGCACCGTGACAAACACGTTGGTACCGTTAAGTTCGATACGGAGCGTCCCATCCTTTGCGCCACTTGAAGGAACGTAAATTGTCGCGGTTCGACCATTGCTGACGGTCTCCACGCCAATGCTAAGCAACGCACCGTCTTCCAGCGCACTCCAGTGGTACCTTTTGTCAGATCCAGTGTGATTCGTCAACCTCACGGCAACTGGTTCACCTGCAAGGACGCCGTTTACGGCGTCTGATGGCGCTCGCAGAGCGAGAGCGCTATATCGAGCAGGGGAAAAACTTCCGTTCGTCAGTCGTAAGAGACCCGTAGATAGTGGCGTAAACGCAAATAACAGGGCCACAGCAGCAAGAATCAGAATGAACCTGTTGGAGCCACGACGGTCCATCGAAGGCTACTTGAGACTGATGAGCTGCTGAGTTTGCGCGCGCCCATACCGGGGCGCCGCGAACGCCGCATACCGTCGCGCTGAAGTGAATTGCGATGTTCGTGGCCGACCAACGAGTACGTCGCGCTGGCACGAAGGCGACGGCAAAACCTGCTCACCCTCGTCCATGCCGCTACCGGCTCGAGAGTATCCGAAGGACTGCGAACGCAGCGTCTGGCGGCTCATACTCCACTCAAGCGTAGTTCCGAAAGTGTTCCATTTCGGCGTCAAGGCTTCGATGTCGGTAATCGGCGTCACGCATCTGTCCGAAACTTGGTTAATTCTTGCGCAATCCACGTGGAATCCACCAGCATTGAAGCGCACGACGTTGAACTCTGTAATTTCGCTCCTGAGCGAAGACCAATAGCTTTTACTCTCCCCCGACGCTCTCGCCTTCTCCGGTGGCGTTGGGTAGTTCCGTAGTCCGCTGATCTTTATTTGGAATCGCGTTGTGCAACGGCGTCACGAACACGAGGGAGCAAGCGGTCGCCAAAGTCGATAGCGTCAAGCAAGGGATCGAACCCCTTCAGTAGGAGCGTGGTAATTCCCAACTCGTAGTAGCGAAGAAGGGCGTCCGCTACCTGATCGGGCGTGCCCACCAGCGCCGTTGAATTGCCAGCGGCTCCAGTGAGGTTTGCAACCTTCATGAAAAGGCGCTCATCAAAGACGTCTTGGCTCGCCGACATTTCAATCAGTC
>PLRK01000049.1 GCA_003163875.1 Acidimicrobiaceae bacterium
CATACGGCCTTCGCCCCGAGTTTCGATTTGGCAGGTGTTACCGGATTAATTGTGTCCATTGGTATCACGGTCGACAGTTACATCGTGTATTTCGAACGCTTGAAGGATGAAGCGCGCGCGGGGCGCTCAGTACGTTCATCCGTCGACCGTGGTTTCAAGTCGGCGTGGCGCACCGTGCTCGCGGCGGACACGGTCAGTTTGTTGGCGGCCGTGTTGCTTTATATCATCGCGGTCGGTGACGTGCGAGGCTTCGCGTTCTTCCTCGGATTGTCCACGTTGATGGACGTGGCGATCACGTGGTACTTCACGCGTCCGATCGTGATCTTGCTCGGTCGGCGCAGTTCGGACAGTACGTCGGCCATTTCCATGGCCGCTGGTTTGACGCCAGGAGTCGTTCATGAGTGACGTTGAGAAGGCTCCCAACCGATTCCAGCGTCTCTATCGAGGGCTCACGACGATTGACTTCGTTGGTCGTCGTCGCATTTGGTTCACCTTGTCAATCGTGATCATCGTGATCGGCATTGGCTCCCTGAGCATTCGCGGCTTTAATCTCGGCATCGATTTCAAAGGTGGCGACTCGTGGGAAGTGCTCGCGCCGCACACGTCGATCTCGAAAATGACCACCGCAGTGGAGAGGGCCGGCTTGACGTTGCCGACGGTCGAGAAACTCGGCAGCGACACCTACGAGGTCACCGCCGACTTGAACAATCTTTCTACGACGAACCAAACCATCGTCACCAACAACGTCGTCAATGCCATGGCGAAGGTCGCTGACGTCAATCCCATCCAAGTCTCGACGAGCAGCGTTGGGCCGACGTGGGGCTCGCAAATCACCGACCGTGCGCTTGAGGCGCTGATTATTTTCTTCATTGCCGTCGTTGGCTACATCAGTATTCGCTTCGAACCAAAGATGGCGCTCGCCGCATTCATCGCCATGGTGCACGACCTCTTAGTGACGATTGGCGTCTATTCACTCTTCGGTCTTCAGATCACCCCAGACACGGTGATTGCGATTTTGACGATCCTCGGTTACTCGCTCTACGACACGGTCGTTGTCTTTGACCGCGTTCGTGACAACACCGGTGGGATCCTCAAGTCCGGTGATATTACGTATGGCGAAATGGTCAATCTCTCGATGAACCAGACCCTCGCGCGTTCCATTAACACTTCGTTGGTGGCGATTCTGCCAGTGTTCTCAGTCCTGGTCGTCGGGGCGTACATCCTTGGTGCGACGACGTTGCAGAGTTACGGCCTCGCATTGTTCGTTGGTTTGTTGAGCGGGGCGTATTCGTCGATCTTCATCGCGAGTCCCTTACTCGCAGTGATGAAGGAACGTGAACCTCGCTTCCGTGATTTGGCGGCACGCGTGGCGTCGCGCAGTGATCACCGGATCTTGAGTCCCTCGAGTGCAGCACTTTTGGGAGCGGAAGGAAGCGTGCGCGGCACCGGTGCGACAACGACTCGCACGCCACGCACGTCGACGTACGTCACGCCACGTGCTCGTAAGCAGAAACGGCGCTAGGTCACCGGTAGGCTGACTCCATGGTCAGTCTCACGTCTCGCTCATCAGCCGACCCCGCGCTGACGAGCTCGATTGAGCGTCTCATCGGGCGTTTTCTCGAGCATCACGAGACCGGCGACGTGGAATTGATCCGACGCGCCGGGGTGGTAGCGATCAACGCGCACGAAGGTCAACTTCGTCGCACGGGCGAACCCTACGTGACCCATCCCATCGCGGTCGCCGACATCACCGCCGATTTAGGTCTCGACGAGCCCACGATCGTCGCCGCCCTCTTGCATGACGCCGTGGAAGATACAGGCGTCACGACCAAATGGCTCGCCGAGGAGTTTGGCGAGCAAGTGGCGGCGGTCGTTGACGGCGTGACCAAACTCGATCGTCTCGAATTTGACTCCAAGGAAGCCCAACAGGCGGCGACGATTCGAAAGATGTTCATCGCGATGGCCCGCGATTGGCGGGTGTTGTTGATCAAACTCGCCGACCGACTGCACAACATGCGCACGATCTCGGTGATGCCCATGAACCGTCAACGGGCCATTGCGCAAGAGACGTTGGACGTCTACGCACCGCTCGCGCACCGTCTCGGGGTCCAACAGGTCAAGTGGCAGCTCGAAGACCTCAGTTTCGCCACGTTGCACCCAAAGCGTTACGCCGAGATCGAACAGATGGTCGCGGCGCGTCAGCCCGAACGTGAGGCGTACCTCGAAGAAGTGATGGACGCGCTGAGCGAGAAACTCGACACCTTCGGCATCAAGGCGGACGTTCGAGGTCGCCCGAAGCACCTATGGAGCATTTACGAGAAGATGGTCGTAGGCGGCAAGGAATTCGACGAGATCTTCGACCTCGTGGGGATGCGAGTCATCGTCGATGAGGAGCGCGACTGTTGGGCGGTGCTGGGTGCGATTCACGCCTTGTGGTCACCAGTGCAGGGTCGCTTCAAGGACTACATCAATTCACCAAAGTTCAACTTGTACCAATCACTGCACACCACCGTTATCGGCCCTCGCGGCAAGTCAGTAGAGGTGCAGGTGCGAACACAAGAGATGCACCGCCGCGCGGAGTTCGGCGTCGCCGCTCACTGGGGCTACAAGGAAGGCGCGTCGAGTCACGAGATTGCCTGGATGCAGCGACTCGCGGACGTCGAAGAAGAAGAGGCCGACCCTATCGCGTTCCTCGAAGCACTAAAACTCGACCTCGGACAAGACGAGGTCTACGTCTTCACGCCCAAGGGGCGCGTCATAGCGTTGATCGAAGGAGCGACGACCATCGACTTCGCCTACGCCGTGCACACCGAAGTCGGACATCACTGCGTGGGAGCGAAGGTCAACGGTCGCCTCGTGCCGCTCGAAACCGTCCTTCATTCAGCGGACGTCGTCGAGATTGTAACGAGCAAGAATGACACCGCCGGTCCTTCAAGAGACTGGCTCAACATCGCGGTCTCGTCGCGTGCGAAATCCAAGATTCGCCAGTGGTTCCAGCGTGAACGACGTGAGGACGCGATTGAAGGCGGCCGAGAGGAGCTCACCAAGGCGCTTCGCCGCGAAGGTTTGCCAATCGCGACGTCGCTGTCGTCCAGCGCCCTCGATGCGGTGATTGCGGCACTCAACCTCGACGACATCGACGCGCTGTTCATGGCGATCGATTCCAATCAGATCTCGGCGCTCGCGGTCGTTCAGCGCCTAAGTCGTGAGTTGCACGGTGGAGACGCCGAACAACTTCCCACCACGGTCACCCGAGCGCCCCGTGTCAATCGAACCGCTCGACGAAGCGCGGGCGTCTACGTGGAAGGGCTCGACGACGTCATGATTCATCTGGCGCGTTGTTGTTCGCCGGTTCCCGGTGACCCGATCATGGGTTTCATCACCCAGGGACGCGGCGTGTCAATCCACCGCGATGACTGCTCGAACGCGGTGGCACTCGCAAACAGGCTGGGCGAGCGCATCATCGACGTGGAGTGGGATGGATCGAGCACAGGGCAGTACCGTGCCGTGCTCGAAGTCATGGCCTTTGACCGTTCGAGACTTCTGCTCGACGTCTCCAAGATCGTTGCTGAGTACCACCTCAATATCATTTCGAGTTCGACAACGACGTCGGGCGCACGCATTGTTCGCATGGTCTTTGACGTCGAACTTGCGGACCCGGCGCACTTGAGTAGTCTCTTGGCGGCACTGAAGGGCGTCGACGGCGTCTTTGATGCATTTCGCCAGCTGCCGGGACAGAATAAAACTTCATGAGCGATACGCCGCCGTTTAAGGCACCAATCGGAACCCATGACGTGCTGGGAGCGGAATCGGCGCGCTGGGAAGGGCTCATTGCAACGTTTGCTAATTTTGCGCACCGCTACGGGTTTCACCTCGCCATCACACCTATGTTTGAAGACGTCGGCGTGTTCAAACGCGGCATCGGCGAGGAGAGCGACGTCGCACGTAAGGAGATGTACGTTTTTCAAGATCGCGGCGAGCGCACCTACGCACTACGACCCGAAGGCACCGCACCGATTGTGCGCGCGTTCATCCAACATAATCCTACGACACCTTTTAAAGCGTGGTACTTCACGCCCGCGTTTCGCTACGAGCGTCCTCAGGCGGGGCGCTACCGTCAGCATCACCAGTTGGGCGTCGAAGTCCTCGGTACTGAAGATCCGATGCTGGACGTCGAAGTGGTCTCGTTGGCGCAGCGGTTCTTTGAAGGCATTGGTCTGCATCGATTTCGACTGCTGATTAATTCAATGGGCGACGCGCAGTGCCGAGCGGACTACGTCGTGTTGTTGCGGGATTTTCTCGCCCATCACGCCGATGAACTATGTGACGAGCACGCCAAGGTGTGGAGCGAGAATCCACTTCGCGTGCTCGATTGCAAGAACGAACGCTGCATCGCGGTCACCAATGAGGCACCCATGCTCATTGACCATTTGTGTGATGCCTGTCGAGTCCACTTTGACGCCGTACGCGGCGGACTGCGTGCGCTCGGCATTGACGCCACGCTCGAGCCGCGTTTGGTGCGTGGGTTTGACTACTACAGTCGAACGACCTTCGAATTCATCTCGGACGCACTGGACGGTGCGCAGAACGCCATTGGTGGGGGTGGGCGTTATGACGGGCTGGTCGAACAGCTCGGAGGGAAGCCCTCGAGCGGTATCGGATTTGGATCGGGTGTTGAGCGCTTGTTGCTGACCCTCGACGCGGAGGGGATTAAGGACGACGCGGGGCTTCGCCGCGACCTCGACATCTTTCTTGTCGACACGGTGGGTACAGACGCGCCGGTGGTACTGCTCGACCGATTGCGTCACGAGGGCTACAGCGTCGATCGCAGTTACGACCAACGCTCGATGAAGGCCCAGATGAAGCTGGCGGACAAGTCGGGCGCTCGTCTCGCGCTTCTGCTGGGACCCCAGGAACTGGCGGCCGGGGAGGTTACGATGAGGGACCTGCGCAGCGGGGATTTTGGAGCGACACAAGATCGCGTCGCCCAGGTCGATCTGCTCGCGGTCCTCGCCCAACGACTCAAAGTGACGTGATCATGCCAATCAACTACGAAGCAACGAGTATGCGCGATGGTCTCTGTGCGTCGCTCAACGCCACCATGGTCGGGTCCAGAGTGAGTGTGTGTGGTTGGGTCGCCAAACGCCGAGAACACGGCGAGCACCTGGCGTTTCTTGATCTGCGCGACCGCTCGGGTCTGCTGCAGGCGGTCGTCGAGGGCTCATTGGACGTGCGGCCCGAGTACGTCGTACGCGTCACGGGCACGGTGTCACTGCGTCCCGAAGGGACGCGCAACGATCGTCTGGCCACGGGCGATATCGAACTCTCACAATGTGACGTGGAGATCCTCGCCCACGCCGAGGCGCCACCCTTTCAACTCGACGACCGCGTCGAGATCGATGAGCAAGTGCGCCTGCGTTACCGGTTCTTGGATTTTCGTCGTGAACTCATGCAGGAGAACTTGCGTCTGCGCGCCAAGGTGAATGCCTCACTGCGTCGTTCCATGGAGGCGCAAGGATTCTGCGAAGTGGAAACCCCACTGTTGTGGGCGCCTACGCCCGAGGGCGCGCGAGAATTCGTGGTGCCCTCGCGTCTGCACCCTGGCGATTTTTACGTGCTGCCGCAAAGCCCCCAGATCGCCAAGCAACTTTTGATGGTTGGTGGATTTGATCGATACTTCCAGATCGCGCGGTGTTTCCGTGACGAAGACCTTCGCGCCGACCGACAGTTCGAATTCACGCAACTCGACCTCGAAGCGAGTTTCGTCACCCAAGACGACATCCTCGGCTTCGTGTCCCTCGCGGTTCTCGATGCCGCTGAAGCGGCGACCGGCGTGCGCCCGGACACGATTGGTTCGATGACCTGGGCCCAAGCACTCGATCTGTACGGCACCGACAAACCTGACCTTCGCTTTGGCATGCAGTTGCACGACCTGTCCGAAGTGTTCGCGTCTACCCAGGTAAAGGCATTCTCTGCGTCGTGTGTGAAGGCAATGCGCGTGCCGGGCGGTGCGAGTTACACGCGTTCTCGTCTCGACCAGTTGACCGAACAGGCGAAGGAATTGGGCGCGAAGGGACTCGCGTGGTTCAAGCTCACTCCGGACGCGCTCGAATCACCGCTCGCCCGATTCCTTTCCGAAGACGAAGCCGCGGCGATTCGTGGAGTCGACGACGCCGAGGTGGGCGATCTGATCTTGTGCGTCGCCGACGACTACGTGTCGGCGTGCAAGGTGCTCGGAACACTTCGCGTCGCGATTGGTTCACCTCCCGTGGGCGAAGGGCCGCATCACTACGTGTGGGTCACCGAGTTTCCCATGTTCGAGGGTATCGACGACGACGGCAATCTCACGGCGGCGCATCATCCTTTTACGATGCCCCATCTCGATGACCTGGACCTGGTCGAGACGAATCCCCTCGATGTTCGTGCACAGGCCTACGACCTGGTGCTCAACGGGTGGGAACTGGGCAGTGGTTCGGTTCGTATCCATCGCGCCGACGTGCAGTCGCGAATCTTCTCCGCCTTAGGGATTAGCGAAGAGGAAGCGCAGAGTCGTTTCGGTTTCCTCTTGAGTGCCTTTAAATACGGTGCACCGCCGCACGCCGGCTTCGCCTTTGGTATCGATCGATTAGTCGCGATCTTCGCTGGCGAGGAGAACATCCGCGAAGTTATTGCCTATCCCAAGACGCAGTCGGGGGCCGATCTCATGACGGGCGCGCCCAAGGACATCACGGATCGCCAGAAGCGCGAGCTTTCCATGAAGATCACCCCAAAGGGGTAGTGACGTCACTCTTCGACGACGCCCTTCGCCAACGCCTAGGTGATGTCGCGCCGCTCGCTGAGGTACTGCGCCCTCGCACCCTTGACGACGTCATCGGACAAGATCATCTCGTGGGGCCGAACGGTCCGTTGCGCCGTATGGTCGAGGCGAAGCTACTCACGTCGATGATCTTGTGGGGACCGGCGGGCACCGGAAAGACCACGCTCGCTCGCATCGTCGCGAGTGCGGCTGGATACGTGGAAGAAAATTTGTCCGCCGTCAGCAGTGGCGTCAAAGACGTTCGTGACGCCATCGCTCGAGCGCGGGAGAGGCTCGGTGAGCGGGGACAACGCACGGTGCTGTTCATCGACGAAGTACACCGTTTCAACAAGGCCCAACAAGATCTCTTATTGCCAGCAACCGAAACGGGCGAAGTCGTGCTCATCGGGGCGACCACGGAGAATCCCTACTTTGAAGTCAATGCGGCACTCATGAGTCGCTCGACGTTGTGGCGTCTGCACCCGCTGAGCGAGGATGACCTCGCGGCGCTCGTCGCTCGGGCGGCTTCGCTTCGAGGGGTGCTCGTCAACGACGACGCGCGTGAGGCGTTGTGCGCCTCGGGCAATGGTGACGCACGTTCGGTGCTCACGACCATGGACACGGCGATTATCGTGGCGAAGGCTGGCGGGAGAACACCGATCACGCTCTCGCTCGCCGACGTCGCCCAAGCTCGCGATGGTCGTCTGTATCACCAGTCCGCGGACACGCATTACGACCAGGTAAGCGCGCTGATCAAATCAATTCGGGGTTCGGATCCTGACGCATCCCTCTACTGGCTGATTACGTTGCTCGAAAGTGGTGAGAGTGCTCGCTTTCTCGCACGACGCCTCGTCATTCTCGCGAGTGAAGACGTTGGTCTCGCCAATCCTTACGGACTCCTCGTCGCCGAGGCGTGCTCGCGCGCCGTCGAATTCGTAGGCTTGCCTGAGGCGCGGCTGAATCTCGCCCACGCGACGCTCACGCTGGCACTCAGTCCCAAGAGCAACTCGGTCACGCGCGCGCTCGGTGCCGCGACGAATGCCGTGCAGCGCGGTGGGCTTGGCGAGGTGCCCGAGCATCTGCGCGACGCGCATTACGCCGGTGCGCGCGAACTTGGCTTCGGTAGTGAGTATCTCTACCCGCACGACTTCGAGGACGGGTGGGTCGAACAGACGTATCTGCCCGACGAACTCGCGGGCGAGCGATTCTTCGACCCATCAGCGTACGGCGACGAAGCGGAGCTCGTTCGTCGTTGGCGCCAACGCACGCGCCAAACAGACGTGGAGCCCTCGGAGCCAACGGTAGAGTAACTCGGGTGGAAGCAGCCCAACTTCGTTCAATTTTTCTCGATTATTTCGTCGAGAATGGCCACCACATCGTCCCTTCGGCGAGCCTGATCCCTCACGACCCGTCGTTGTTGTTCACCGTCGCGGGTATGGTGCCCTTCAAGCCCTACTTCTTGGGCGAGGAGATTCCTGCGTTTAATCGAGCGGTATCGATTCAAAAGTGCTTCCGCGCCGCCGACATCGACCAAATCGGCACCACGCAACGTCACTTGACCTTTTTCGAGATGTTGGGCAATTTCTCCTTCGGTGACTACTTCAAGGAAGGGGCGATCCGCTTCGCGTGGGGCCTGATCACTGAGGGCTTCGGACTCGATCCCGAACGCTTGTGGGTGACGGTGCACACCTCGGACGACGCCGCCGAGGAACTCTGGCGCGACATGATTGGTATTCGACCCGATCGAATTCAACGACTCGACGAGGACAATTTCTGGGACATGGGAGAAACCGGTCCGTGCGGGCCGTGTTCGGAGATCTTCTTCGATAAGGGGGCGAATTTTGGAGCCGACGGGGGACCCGCGTTCGGCGGCGAGGACCGATTCGTCGAATTCTGGAACCTCGTGTTCATGCAGTACGAGAAGGGTCCGGGGGGCTCAATGGTGGAGCTGCCGACCCAGAACATTGACACCGGTGCCGGCTTCGACCGAGTGCTCGCAATTCTCAACGGCGTTGAATCGGTGTTCGCGACGGATCTCTTTCATCCGCTACTCGAAACGGCGTCACGTTCGATCAACGTCGCCTACGGCACGCGCGAGGACACCGACGTCGCTATTCGTCGAATTGCCGATCATGGGCGCGCGATGACGTTCCTCGTCTCTGATGGCGTGTTGCCGTCGAACGAAGGGCGAGGCTACGTCCTTCGGCGAATCATCCGTCGAGCCATTCTCGCGGCGCGCCGCAGTGGCTCCGATGCGAAGTTGTGCGCCGCGTTGGTGGACGCCACGATAGAGAAGATGGGTGCCGCCTATCCGGTGCTCGTCAAGGACCGCGAGCTCATCATTGAAGTCCTCGAACGCGAGGAAGCGGGCTTCGCCCGAACCCTTCGTACTGGTTTGTCCTTGCTCGAAGAGGCGCGTGAGCAAGTCATCACGAGTGGGTCGAACGTGTTTCCCGGCGATGTCGCGTTCAAACTGCACGACACGCACGGCTTTCCGGTGGAGTTGACCGATGAGATCGTCGCCGAATCGGGTCTTCAAGTCGCCCGAGTGGAATTTGATGCGGCGATGACCCAACAGCGCACTCGAGCGAGAGCGGCCGCGAAGAGCCTTCACGTCGCCGACGAGGCGCAGTATCGCGACCTCATCGAACGACACGGAGCGACGGAGTTCGTCGGACGCGACGTCACCCGCTACAGCGTCGAAACGACGGTGATCGCTCTGCTAGTTGGAGAGGACGGCACGAGCGAGTTGTTCCTTGACTCCACGCCCTTCTACGCCGAATCGGGCGGCCAAGTGGGCGATATCGGCACCATCGTCACCGAAACGGGTCGCTTTGAAGTGCTCGATACTCAAAACGTCGCGGGAGGACTCTTCGCGCATCGAGGACGCGTGAACGGTGAAGTGTTACCGGGCCAAGTGGCGGTCGCCACGATTGATCCGTCGCGGCGTGAACGAACGCGGCGCAACCACACGGCAACGCACCTCTTGCACGCGAGTCTTCGTAGCGTCCTCGGTGACCACGTTCGTCAACAGGGAAGTTACGTCGGTCCGGACCGTCTTCGCTTCGACTTCTCGCACGGCGCTGGACTCAGCGACGAGGAGACGACGGAGATTTTGCGAATGGTCAACACCGACGTCGTCGAGAATCCAGATGTCGAGACCGTGCAGACTTCCAAGCAGGAGGCGGAGAAGATGGGCGCGGTGGCGTTCTTCGGCGACAAGTACGGCGATCGAGTTCGTGTGGTTCGCGCGGGCCCCCACAGTCTTGAGTTTTGCGGCGGTACGCACGTTGATCGCTTGGGCGACATTGGGCAGATTCAAATCGTCAGTGAGGCATCAATCGGCTCGAATACGCGTCGTATTGAGGCCGTGAGCGGCCTCGGAGCGTTTCAGCGCAGTCACCAGATGGAGCACGCGCTCGGTGCGGTAGCGACACTGCTCAAGGTGTCAAGTGACGACGTCGTTCCAGCATTGGAGAGGCTCGTCGAGCGCCAGCGCGACGTTGAGAAAGAGTTATCCTCGCTTCGTCAAGCACAACTGTCGACTATCGCCGAACAGTTGCATCAATCGAGCAACCACGATGTCCTCGTGACGCGTCTCGATGGCTATGCGGGTGAACAGCTCCGATCACTCGCCCAAGAACTGCAGCACCGGGGACGTCGCGTGGTGGTGATCGTGGGAGCGAGCGACGAGAAGGTTTCAATTGCGGTCGCGAGCGACGGTTCTCAGGACGCGTCCATGACAGTCAAACAGCTCGCCGTGCTAGTCGGAGGTGGTGGTGGGGGGTCACCTCGACTCGCACTGGCGGGCGGTCGTGACGCGTCAGGTATCGACAAGGTGATCAGCGCGGCCGCGGAGTTGTAGGCGATGTCGAGAGTGCTGGGCATCGATCCGGGGACGAAGCGTTGCGGGATCGCGGTCTCGAACACGTCGCGCACGATGGCGTTTCCTCGTCCGGCGTTCGTCGTGAACGATGCACTCATGCTACGGCTTCGTGCGCTCGTTGACGAAGAGTCGATTGGACTCGTCATTGTGGGTCGACCCATTGCGTTGTCGGGTAACGACACCGCCAGCACGTTCGTTGCTGACGCGATGTACCAAGAGATCGGTGCTGCGTTGCCAACGACAACAGTGGTGCAATGGGACGAGCGTCTCACGACGTTCGAGGCGCAACGTTCGCTGTCGAGCGCGGGAATGAGGGCCAAAGAACAGCGAGAACATGTTGATTCTGCGGCGGCGGTCATAATGCTGCAAAACTATCTTGATGGCCTTGATGCTCGCTAAGCCCCTGGCCCGTCTCGCGGCCGCCGTGGTACTGGTGCTCGTCGTCATCGGGGTGTGGTTCGCGCTTCAGGCCTACCCGATTGGCGGATCGGGCAAGGAAGAATTCGTCATCGTCAACTATGGTGACTCCCTTTCGACGATCGCGAGTGAGATGCACGCGAAGGGGATCATCGCCTCATCTTTCGCCTTTCGCCTCGATCTGCAACTCTTCGGATCGCCTTCGGTGATTCCGGGTACCTACGGGATGCGTCAGGGCGCATCGTTCTCGACGTTGCGTCGCATTCTGAGCAACGAACCCAACGTCGTGAGTGTGCCCCCTGGCTACACGCTGCACGAGATCGCCCTCGAGGTCGCGACGCACACGTCGAACTCCTTCGCCGACGCGTTCGTAAAGGATGAGTCGTCGCTCGCCGGGTCGAGTCGTTTCGGTGTCCATAGTTCTCTGGAAGGCTTGGTCGGGCCTGGTGACTACGTAATCAATCCCGGTGAAAGTCCCGAACAGTTGCTGCTCGCGATGACCCAATCATTCGACGCGCTCGCCGCCAAAGTTGGTCTTCGCCCTTCGACCAGCATCGACGGACTCGACGCGTATCAACTCCTCACCGCCGCGTCCATCGTCGAAAAAGAGGGTTACTATCCGAGCAACATGCCCAAAGTGGCGCGAGTGATCTACAACCGCCTTGCGAGAGGGGGTCCGCTGCAGATGGACGCCACGGTGTTGTACTACTTCAATCAAGACGGTGGCACCGTGACGCACGCGATGCTCGAAACTCCTACGCCGTACAACACCTATTTGAACACGGGCTTGACGCCGACGCCGATTTGTACGGTCTCGACGTTCTCACTCAATGCGATGCTGCACGCTCCAGCAGGTCCG
This sequence comes from Acidimicrobiaceae bacterium, assembly GCA_003163875.1. GTDB lineage: Bacteria > Actinomycetota > Acidimicrobiia > Acidimicrobiales > RAAP-2 > RAAP-2. Next base: position 11,959 of record PLRK01000049.1, read on the forward strand.
TGGCTCTACTTCGAAGTGATTGACAAGAACGGCGACGAAGCCTTCTCCACGACGTTCGCTCAGCAACTCGCCAACGAACAATTGGCGGCGTTGAGAGGATTGTCATGATGTGGCGATTGGGCGTCGTGGGTTCACCCATTCAACACTCGTTGACGCCGCAGCTCCACGACGCAGGTCTCGCTATGGCAGGGCTGAAGGGAACGTCTGAACGAATAGAGCTCAAAGCGTCGGAGGCAAAGAAAGTAAAGAAGTGGATGGGGAAGAAGTACGACGGCTTATCAGTGACGATGCCGCTAAAAGGCGCTGCTGCCAAATACTGTGACGTACTAGGTGACGTCGCAACGCGAACGGGCGTTGTCAATTCCTTGCTCTATCGCGACGGTGTACTTCACGGCGCGAACAAGGACGGACAAGGTTTTCTCGACTCGCTCTACGGGTCCTTCGGAGTCATCGTGGAGAACCTGCACGTCGTTGTTCTAGGCTCCGGAGGCGCTGCGGCGGGCATTGTCGACGCACTCGTGAATGCCCAGGTCGGTTCGATCAGCGTGCACGCGCGAAACGAATCGAAAGTTGACTCACTTGTTCGTCGCTACACGAACGTCTACGGTCACACGTTGCAATACCGACCGGTTGACCTGATCGTTAACGCGTTGCCCTCGCACGCGCGAAAGCACGAAGCAGCGGTCATGCAGGGCGTGACTTCGGACACGATTGCCGTTGATATCACCTACGAGCCTCGTATGTCCGACTGGCGAGCTCTGCACGATGCGGAAGGTTGCCGGACGCAAAACGGGCTCGCAATGCTTGCGTATCAAGCGGCCCTCCAGATGCAGTGGTGGTTCGAGACCCCCATCGATGGTGCACACCTGCTTAAGGTGGTGTCATGACCGACACTCTCAGCACCTGGACGAGCAAGGTGCGCACTGGCGCCGATTCGATGGACTTCAGTCTTTTTGCGGCGCTCATCGCCGTGGGTCTCATTGGCGTGGGGATGATCTACAGCGCCACTCGTCAGGCGTTGGTAAACGCGGGCGACAACCCGCACTACTACCTCGAACGCCAGGGCATCTTTTTCGTCGCGGGCGTCATCATCATGTACGTCATCTCGAATCTTGATTATCGGCGCTTTGACATTGTCGCCACACCGTTCTACGTGTGTTCGCTACTTGGACTCGTGGGCGTGTTCGTGCTCGGCCAGAGTGCCCTTGGGGCACAGCGCTGGTTCAACCTCGGATTCATTCAGATCCAACCCAGTGAGTTCTGCGTGCTTGCCATCATCCTCGCGATTGCGACGTTTTGTGCTCGACGTCCTGAGGGACTCACGATGTATGACGTCGTGCGCTTGCTCGTGATGTCGGCGGTGCCGTTGTTGCTGATTATCAAACAACCGGACCTCGGTACATCCACGATCATCGTGTTGTGCGTGGCAGCCATGATGGTCGTCGCGGGTGTGCCGCCTCGGTTCATGACATTTCTCGCCGTCGTGGGCACCTTGAGCGTTGTCGCGGCAACCTATTTGGATTTACTGAAGAAGTATCAAGTCGACCGCTTCGTCTCGTTCTTGAACCAGAACTCGACGAATCCCAATCTCGCGCCACTCATCTACGAGGTCAACAACGCGAAATCAGCAATTGGCTCCGGTGGCGTGCACGGTGCTGGACTGTTTCGCGGGCTGCAAACGGTACTTGGTTACGTGCCCGAGCAACGCACCGACTTCATCTTCACCGCCATTGGTGAACAGCTCGGTTTCGTGGGTTCGGTATTGATTTTGTTGTTGCTGGGTTTCATTGCCTTTCGCATGTTCATGATTGGACGCAACGCGAAAGACACCATGGGACGACTCTTGTGCCTGGGCATTTTTATTTTTTTCGCCTTCAGTTGTTTTGAGAACATCGGCATGACAATGGGCATCATGCCCGTCACCGGCATTCCGCTGCCGTTCCTTAGTTACGGGGGCTCGGCGGCCCTGGTCTTCTACGCGGCAGGTGGCGTCGTGCTTTCGGTGTCGCGTCGCCGGGGCAATTAGTCTTTTTACTGATGAGCGACGCCGAAACGAGTCCTGACCTCGACAGTCAACCTGATCAGACTGCAATCTTTCGCGTGATGAATGTCGAGTCGGTCACGTTCAACCTCGCCAATACTTCGCCGCACGTGCACCTCATGGAAGCCGAGTCACCCTTTCGCCATGTCAGCATCGCTATTGCGCTTAGTGAAGCACAGGCGTTGTACGCGGCAATCAACAACGTCACGGGTCGACGACCTTCGACGCACGAACTTACGTCGGCGATTATCCGTCAGTTTCAGGCGGACCTCATTGCGGTGCGCCTCGTTCGTCATGACGCAGGGGTGTTCTACGCCGAACTTGACGTCATGATGCCTCAAGGATCCCACACCTTCGACGCTCGCCCTAGCGACGCGATCATCCTCGCCTTACGACAAGCGGTGAGTGCGCCGATCTTGTGTTCGGAACAAATCCTCGCGTCGTTCTTCGCCTAGGTCATCGCTAGATCGAGAACTTGGCCCCCTCGGGAGTCGAGAGCGTTTTCATCTGAAATCCGTAACAGAATCGCCACGATGATGTAGTTCGCGATCAAGGAACTTCCTCCGTAGGCCATAAAGGGAAGCGTGATACCAGTGAAGGGAAGGATGCGAAGTACGCCCGCCGTAATGAAGAAGGCTTGGAAACCCATCGTCGCCGTGAGTGCCGTGGCGGCGAGGCGAACGAAATCTGAGTGCGCGCGCTGGGCAATGTGGAATCCTTCGCCGACGAAGGCCATGAACAAACACAACACGAGGATGATGCCAAGGAACCCGAGTTCTTCGCCTACGGCGGCAAAGATCATGTCCGAGGTTATGAACGGGATGTTTCCCGACTGACCAAGGCCAAGCCCCGTACCGGTGATACCCCCAGCAGCGAGCGAGAACCAACCAAGTCCAAGTTGGTCCGAGATTGCCCAGTGCGCAGCCGACCACGGATCGAGCCAGAACGCGACGCGAGAATGGATCTGGGTGAAATAGTTCGCCGCGACGAAAGCGCCACCCACGAAAAGTCCCATGCCAAGGATGACGTAGGTCTTGAGACCCGTCGTGACCCACAACAGTGAGATGAACAATGCGAATAGCAACAGTGCAAAGCCAATGTCGTTCTCGGCGCCGAGAATGGCGAGTGAGAAGCCCCACGCGACGAGGATTGGAAAAAGTGTTCGCGGCGGCACGATCAATTTGGGACCAATTCGTTGCGTTGGTGTCGAAAGCAACTGACGATTGGAGGCGAAGTACGAGGCGAAGAAGAAGGCGAGAAGAATCTTGGCGAGTTCGATGGGTTGAAATGAGACGGGACCGACGACCACCCACAGGCGTGCGCCATTGATGTCCTCGCCAAAGTGAGGGACCAGTGGGAGCAACATGAGGAGTATGGCGGCGGCGAGTGTGAGGTATCGATACCGGTCGAGGTCGCGCACGTGGCGTACGAATTTCAAGGTCGCCACAACCGCCACCGCACTCAGTAAGAACCAGAGGGCCTGGTAGCTCGCGTTGGTGGGATTCCAACGAGCGATCTCGACGTAGCCAATGCCGTTCAAGAGTGTGGCGATCGGTAACAACACTTGTGAGGCGTTGGGGGCGTAGTGGCGGATTGCGAAATGCATACCGAGCGATATCACCACGATGCTCGTGAGGAACAGCCAAATTCGTGGTGGCATATGCCCTCGGGATCCCAGTGAGGCAAGCACGTAGAACGCGGTCGTGATAATCCAGGCGAGGGCCATAAGGCCGAGCTCGGTCGAACGTGACGGTTTCGTGACGGTTCGTTGACTATCGCCGTAGGGCACATTCGTCATCGATTTCGCCACGTTTGAAGGTTAGTCGTACGATGTTCCACAGCACTTCCATTGTGCGAGAAGGAAAGCGTTCAGAACATGAGTATCGACATTGCCTCGTTTGGACCCGAAAGGTTCTCTAGCCGCGAATTGTCGAGACTCGAGTTCGGCGCCCGACTCTTGGACTTGGCAGAAGATCAGCGCTTGACCGTTCTCGAGAGAGTCAAGTTCGCGGCCATCTTCGCGGATTTGGTGGACGAGTTTTTCCAGGTGCGCGTCGTGAGTCTCGAGGACAAAGTCGCCGCCGGCGTGCAGACGCCGTCGGTGGATGGTGTGCGCCCTCGACAACAGCTTTCGGCGATTAGGGAGCGCGTCTTGTCGCTCGTCGAGCGACAAGACCGGATCGTGCTCGATACGTTGCTGCCAGAACTGGCGCTCAACGGCATCGACGTCGTTCACTATCGAGACCTTGATGATGACGAGAAGAAGCGCCTCACCAAGTATTTTGACGAGAACGTCTACCCCGTACTGACGCCACTGGCCGTCGATTCCGGTCATCCATTTCCAATGATCTCGAACCTGTCGCTCAACATCGCCGTCACTGTCAAAGATGACAGCACGGGCGAGGAGCGCAGCGCTCGCGTGAAAGTGCCAAATTCCTTGCCGCGGTTCTTGCAAGTCGCAGAGAGCCGATGGTGCCTTCTCGAGGATTTGATCATGGAGAACCTTGACCGACTCTTTCCCGGCATGCGCATCGGTCGCGCCGACCTGTTTCGCGTGACGCGCAACGCGGACCTTACGTTGGAAGAAGACGAGGCTGATGACCTGTTGGTCGCTCTCGAGGTGGAGCTTCGTCGGCGCCGTTTTGGCGAAGCACTCCGAGTTGAGATTCAAAGCGGGATGTCGAGTGATTTTCTTGAGCTCCTGGTCGATCAATTGAAGCTGGACCGATCAAACGTGTACGTCACCGACGCGCCGCTGGGACTCCACGACCTGTGGTCGTTGTATGCGATTGATCGGCCAGATCTGAAGGGGGAGGGCTGGTCACCAATCACACCCAGACGATTGCTCGAGGGTGATCACGTAGGTGACATCTTCGCCGCGATTCGCGAAGAAGACGTGCTCCTGCATCACCCCTATGATTCGTTCACTGATTCAGTGGAAGTGTTCATTGCTCAAGCGGCGAGCGATCCAAAAGTCGTGGGAATCAAGCAGACGCTCTACCGTACGTCCGGGGACTCGCCAATTGTCGCTTCACTGATGCAGGCAGTCGAGCGCGGAAAACAGGTGGTAGCGCTCGTCGAGCTAAAAGCGCGTTTTGACGAGGCGGCGAATATTGAATGGGCCAAGGCGCTCGAAGACGCGGGCGTCCACGTGGTCTATGGAATCATGGGCCTCAAGACGCACTCGAAAACTGCCCTCGTCGTTCGTAGTGAGGGTGCGACGACGATGCGTTACGTACACATTGCGACGGGAAACTACAACGCCACGACCGCGAGGACCTACGAAGATTTCGGATTATTGACGTGCGATCCCCAAATCACTCACGACGTCGGTGAATTGTTCAATTTCCTGACGGGTTTCGCGAGAGACGGTAATTACGAAAAGCTCATTGTGAGTCCTTCGTCAACTCGATCGCGCGTGATCGAGTTGATCAACACGCAACGCGATCTTGGCACGAACGGTCGCATCGCGATCAAGGTCAATGGTTTGACGGACCCCGCGATCATTGACGCTCTCTACGATGCGAGCGGCGCCGGGGTCGAAGTGCGTCTCGAAGTGCGCACGCTGTGTTGCCTTCGCCCCGGCGTACCGGGGTTGTCGGAAAACATCACGGTGCACAGTCTCGTGGGCGAGTTCCTCGAGCACTCGCGGATCTTCATCTTCGGTCGTCCCGAAACCGAGGACTACGCCATCTTCATTGGCTCGGCGGACCTGATGGAGCGCAACCTCGATCGACGCGTTGAGGTGCTCGTGCCAATTGAAGATTCCCTCCTACGAGACGACCTCGCTCAAGCATTCGAGATCACTTGGCGCGACGACATGTTCACCTGGACCCTCGGCACGGATCGACGTTGGCGTCGCCTCCAACCAGTCAACGAGTTCTCCGCGCAGGCCGAATTCAAGCGTCTGGAGACGTTGCGGTCCCGTTCGGTTGTCCAGTTGTGAGCGGCGCCTTTCGCCATTGCAGACTCGCGTACGCGGCACCCCCCACTGGAATTGGTATCCAGAAGTTGACGAGTCGGTAGGCCAACACCGCGAGGATGGCCTGGCTGTGGGGGACCCCGAAACCCACCAACGTCGTGATCAAGACGCCCTCGACGACCCCGAGACCCGCTGGCGTCAAGGGAATCGCTGCAAAAATGTTGGCGAGACCGTACGCGACCAAGAGGTCGATGGGCGAGATGACCGTACCAAAGGACCACACGAAGACCCACAGACACGTGGCATCAAAGAGCCAATTGAGTCCCGCCCACGTGAAGGCCCACCAGAGTGTGCGCCGATTCGTGATGAGTAGGGTGATCCGAGCAGCGACCTTGCCCAAGAGTTCGGAGATTTTGTCCGGATTGAGCGTGGGGATGTGGCGCGCCGCCGCGCGAATCCACGTATCGGCGTGACGTTGTCCACGCGTGATGAGCAGGATCGTTCCAAAGAACGCCATCAACAAGAACACGCCCGCCAGCGCAGCGAATCCGTAGGCCGGGTTGAATCCATCAAGCGGAATTGAGACGACCAACGCGAACCAGAAGATCAAATTGAGCACCACCGCCGAACCGCTGCCTTGCGCCGCGAGTCCGAACGCGTTCGTTTCCTTGGGCACCCCTAGCTCGTTGAAGATGCGATAGCTCAGTGCTCCGGCGGGAGCAGTGCCACCGGGGACGACGTGGCTGATGGCGAGGCCGGCGAGATTGACGCGAAGTGTGTTGTAGCGGCTGGGTGCATAAGGGTACAGCACCGTTCTCGTCAGCTCCACGTAGGAACCAATCGCGGCCATTTCGCAAAGCACGGCGAAAATGACGATGAAGGGGTTGAGTTCGGCGAGGAGATGAATCGCTGGACGCGCGGAGGAGAACTGTGGCAACACTAAGTAGGCGAAAACGAAGACGAGACAACCGGCGCTCAAGATGATGCGACTTTCTCGAGGCATGGTGAATCGTTTTTTAGAGACGGTGCTCATAAGAGTTCTTTAAACTCGCCACTTTCTGAGGACTCGTGACCAACTACAACCTTCGAAGTCTAGGTGAGTTCAGTAGAATCAACGAATGCGCACGCTCGTGGTTTTACCGACGTACAACGAAATTTTGAACATTGAGTCGATGCTGCGAGCGCTGCGCCACACGGTACCGTCGGTACAGATTCTTGTGGTTGACGATGGAAGCCCCGACGGTACAGCGAAGAAGTCCCTCGACGTCGCCGACGAGATCGGCAACATTGACGTGCTGCAACGCGCCACCAAAAGCGGACTCGGTGGGGCCTATCGAGCCGGCTTCGCCTGGGGCATTGGTCAAGGTTATGACCATTTCGTCGAGATCGACTGTGACTTCTCCCACGATCCCAATGCGTTGCCCGAACTGTTGCACGCGGCGGAAACGAACGACGTCGTGATCGGCTCGCGTTACGTAGATGGCGGCCACATTCCCCAGTGGACTCTCTCTCGTCGGCTTTTGTCACGAGGAGGAAATCAGTACGCATCGATCATGTTGGGGCTACGCGTGGCGGACTCCACGGCGGGCTATCGTGTCTACTCCAAGCACGCGCTCGAACTGATTGACTATGAACGCGTCACCGCGGACGGTTACGGTTTTCAGATTGAAATGACGTATCGTGCACGACGAAGTGGTGCTTCGATCATCGAAGTTCCGATTTCCTTCACCGATCGCGAACTCGGCGAATCCAAAATGTCTGGTGCCATTGTGGTTGAAGCTCTCGGCCTCGTGACGAAATGGGCGCTAATGCGCCCTTTCGTGCGGAAGCGTCACTACACCTGATCAGTCAAGATCGACGAGAGCGCTACGGCGAGTTTGACTCGGGTTTCTTCGCGCTCGGCAATCGGATCTGACTCGCTCACTATGCCCGCGCCAGCCCACGCTTCGAACTCGGTGCCTGCGAGCAGGACGCCACGAATACCGATCCACCATTCACCGTCGCCGTTGGCGTCGAGCCATCCCACGGGGCCCGCGTAGTGTCCTCGATCGTGCTGTTCGAGTCGACAGATGAGCTCGTACGCGTTTCGGTGCGGTATGCCGCCTACGGCCGCGGTTGGATGGAGTAAGCGAAGCACGTCAAGAGCGTCAGGCACGTTCTCGCGGGTTGCGTGTCCTTGGATGCGAGTACCCAAATGGGCGATTGTTCGCAGACTAACGATGGACGGTGTCGCATCCGCATTGATGTCGTCATAATACTGAGACAACGTTTTCACGAGATCATCGACAAGCACCGCGTGTTCGTGCAAGTTCTTCGTGCTTCCAAGGAGCCAGTTCTGGTAGTCGTCAGGCGCGACGTTCGACGGCAGCGCAATGGTGCCTGCGAGGGGATAGCAAAGAATGTCTGCTCCCTCTCGTCGTGCGAGTAATTCGGGACTCGCACCTACGAAGCGTCGCGCGTCCGAGGTTGGCACGGAATAAACGGTGCACGCCGGTTCGCGGTGATGTAGTCGCTGGGCGACAGAGGCAGCGTCAATAGGTTCAGGTACCGAACCCAGTACCGCGCGAGCGAGCACGACCTTGTCGATTTCCTTGCGACGAAGTATTTCGACCGCGAGCGCCACGTTGTGGGCGTAACGCTCCGGCGTGGGTTGGTACGTGACCGAACGAACGTCTTGGGTCTCTTGATCCGCGGGAATCACGTTGGCGAGTAACGACACGAAGTCATCGATGCCCTCGAGGGTCGTGAGCCACGTAGGTCCATCCTTGAATTGCGTCACGCAGTAACGAGCGACGTCGAGGCGACCGGGCGCGTCGCGGTCGAAGGGGAGCGATCCAAATGCCACGATGCCGGTGCCGGCGGGCCCTTCGTCGCCACTCACGTCACATCGGCGAAGCTCAGCGAGCGCATTCGTCGGACCTTCGATGTTTTGAAGTTCGACACTCAAGGCGAGACCGCCAAAACCCGCGCGCAGTGCGTCGGGGCTCTCGACTAACCATCCGTCGCGGGCCGCGATAGTGCGAAGGATGTGGCGCGATTGGTGAGGGATACGGCGACGAACGAATCTCATCGAGCCCTCGTCGCGATGAATTGCTGGCTAAGACCGCCCATGATTCGACGATGATTGACGCCCGAGAATCCAGAGTTATTGAGCATGCGCATGATCTCAGAGGATGAGGGAAGGTACGCGGTCGATTGAGGAAGATAGTGATACGCAGCGCGGTTCGAAACGAGCGAGCCTATGAATGGCACAACGCGACGAAACCAGATTCGAAATCCGGCGCGTAGGAGTCCGGCTTCGGGTTCACATACTTCAAGGATCGATAGTCGCCCGCCGGGTCGTGTGACGCGCGCCATCTCGTGGAAAGTCGTGGCGAGGTCGGTGAAGTTGCGTAACGCGTACCCGCACGTGATGCCGTCGAAACTCGCGTCGAGGAACGGCAATCGCGATGCGTCCGCTTGGACTCGGTGTTGCATCGAGCGACCCACGTGCAACATGCCGTAGCTGAGATCGGTCGCGACCGGCTGTTGTCCCTGACGAGTGAGCTCGCGGGTGAAGTCACCGGTTCCGGCGGCGATGTCGAGCACGATGCTCGCGGGGGGAAGACGTAGGTCGAGTACCGCGCGGCGGCGCCAACGCACGTCCAGACCGAAAGTCATCAATTTGTTCACGAATTCGTAGCGCGACGCAATGGCGTCGAACATCGCACGAACCTGTTTGGTCTTCTCCTCGCCTTGGGGAAGGGGGGTCGTGGGCACGTCCGTTAGGCGTAGTAGCGGAACACCACTTGGGCGACGCAGCTCGGTTTAGGAGCGTCCTTTACTTCGACCGTAACGTCGAGGGCGACCTGGACGCCGCCACTGACGGGCTCGACCGACGAAAGCGTCGCACCGGCGCGAACCTCCGAGCCAACGGGTACGGGGCTCGTAAAGCGGACTTTGTTGGTGCCGTAATTGACACCCATGCTGACGCCATCGACGTGCATCACACCACCAAGCAATACCGGGATGAGCGAGAGCGTCAAATATCCGTGGGCGATCGTCGTACCGAAAGGCCCACTCTTTGCTCGTTCGGGATCGACGTGAATCCATTGGTGGTCACCGGTCGCTTCCGCAAAGAGGTTGACCTGTTCTTGGGTGACTGTCTTATAGTCCGAGTATCCGAGATGCGTACCCACTAGATCTGTCAGGTCCTCGATGCTCTTCACGTGCGTGGTCATAAATACCTCCCGAATGACTCTACCTTTCAGTGCTCTGACGTCGGTCTCCGTCAGCCCGACATCTAGGATTACGTCGTGAGCAGTCAACCAGAGGAACATCACCGCCAAATTTCTGGGGGATGGATTCGCGCGGGAATTTTCGGCGTCAGCGACGGGCTCGTCACGAACACGTCGTTTCTTCTCGGTTTCGCAGGGGCCGATCCCAGTCATAACGTCGTTCGACTCGCCGGACTCGCGACGCTCGTCGCTGGTGGGTTTTCGATGGGTAGTGGCGAGTATCTCTCGATGCGGGCGCAAAAGGAACTCTTCGAATACGAAATCGATGTCGAACGTCAAGCAATCGCCGACAGCCCCGTCGCGGAACGAGAAGAACTTCGCGACCTCTTCGTTTCACGCGGCATTGATCACACGCTCGCCGAACGACTCTCGGTCGATCTCATGCGTGACCCCGACTTGGCGCTGCGCACCCACGCTCGCGAGGAGTTGGGAGTGGACCCCTCGGCCACGGGAAAACCCCTCGCCGCCGCCGCGTCGTCGCTCCTCACATTCTCGGTGGGTGCGTTCATCCCGTTGCTGCCGTGGTTGTGGAGTTCGAGCGGGAATCAAGTCCTGTGGTCAGTCTTGCTCGCCGCGATTGGTTCGATCATGGTG
>PLRK01000125.1 GCA_003163875.1 Acidimicrobiaceae bacterium
TGCCGTCACCGTTGGTCGTGACGCTGGGCGTGAAGTTTCCTCCGACGACGGCGGACCCGGGGAGGTTCGAGATGCTCGGCGCCGACGGTGTGCCCTGGCCGATCAAGAAGGTCTGGGCTACTTCGCTCGCGGGAGCCCAAGACGCATTTCCTGCTTGGTCTGCCAGCACGGTGCATGACCCCAATCCCGTGAAGGAGACAACGCCACTCGAGATCGAACAATTGCTCGGCGTCGCGCTGGCGATGCTGAAGACGTCCGTCAATCCCGACGTTGACGTCGCCGATGGCGTGTACTGCCCACCGAAACCTGGCGACGTCGGTGCAGCTCCAAAGGTGGTCGATTGACACTCTTCGGCGGTAATGACGACTTCACCGTTGCTTGACACCGTCGGACTGGGCGTCCACGTCGCTACATTTGACTCGCCCGATCCCGAGATCGCGTAGGTCGAGCCACCGCCACCACCACTCCGTTCGCCGCCACCGCCACCTCCGAAGTAACCACTTCCGCCACCGCCACCGACTTCCCCGGCACCACCAAACGAGCCGTTGCCTCCTTGGTTCGCTGACCCCGCTGACGGCTCGTAGGTTCCCGACACGGTCGAAGAGCCGGCGCCGCCGGCGCTCAACGTCCCGCCCTCGCCGGGCGAATAGTCCCCACCAAAAGGTCCGTTGCTGTTGGCACCTGCGCTGCCCGATGTGTTCGCTCCCGCACCGCCTGCTCCGCCACCCACTCCGTTGTTGAGCCAGTCCGAGTCCGCGCCACCACCGCCACCCGCGACCGCAAGGACCGTGTTGCCGGTCGACGACACGACACTCTCTCCACCGCCGCCACCGCCCGCGGTTGACTCGCCACCCGTTGATCCTCCGTTACCTCCGCCGCCGTAACCTCCGGCACCCGCAGTGCCGTAGGTGCCGTTTCCACCACCTGCACCGACTGCGACCGAGAGAGTTTGCCCGCCGTTCAGTGGAACGAGAGCCGAGAGGTAGCCACCTGCCCCACCAGGACCGCTGACGTCGCTGGAACTCGTGAAAATCTCGTCAGTGCCGGCGTAGCCGGTTCCGCCGGCTCCTCCCAGTGCGTCAATGAGTACATCGCACGTGTTCGTTGGTGTTGTGTACGTCGAATTAACGGAGCCGGTCTCTTGAAACGTCACCGGCGAACCAAACGTCAATGTCGTCGCGCCAGAAGGCTCGGCGTTCCAAGGAAGAACGAAAATCACGAGTACCGCGACCGCAGCCATAGGTACACGTTGCACGACACGAGCACGCGTGCGATCCATTTGATGACCCTCCGACTAGGTACGTGATGCGACACTTGTTGCTCACGAACCTACCTACGCCACTATGGAGAGTTAGGCATACGCACTGTTTTCGGACGAAATGTCACGCCGTCGTTGCGCTCTATCGCATTCGCACGTCAGGAACCGAGCATTCCCTTCTTCGATTCCTTCTTCGCGTGCTTTTCGGTGCGCTTTTCCTTGAGCGACTTGCCGACCTTCTTCGCGTTGTGTTGGCTGGGTGATTTCTCGGCCATGGTGGCCCCTCTCGTAGGCGGCGTCAGAGTTGGCGACGTCAAGACCACGTCACTCCTCCATCGTAGAAGACGGGCATCTTCTGCGACCGAGAATTCAGCGACGTGCTCTCACCAATGACCTTAACCACTCGTGACTTCCCTCGCACTGCGAATGGAGGAGAAGGCGAACTGACGTGGTCGCACAGGCTTCCAGGCGAAGGACATCGCTGTCCCGATGGTACTGTCCAAAGCGACGACGTTTGCACGAAACGATCTCTCAAATCCGGGACGTACATGTGAATCCTCAACGCGACGTTTTCGGACGCGCCCTCTACGACTGGGCCCGAGGAGTGAGAACCCCTGAAATACTCGAGCGAGAGGACGGATTTCAGCAACTGGGTGCTGGACCCGAGGTGTACCTGTCCCCTTTTCGCGAATGGCCCTCGTGCGAGCGACAAGTACTTCGACATCTGCGAGGACGCGTTCTCGACGTGGGGTGTGGCGCGGGCCGAGTGTCGCTTGAACTACAGCGCCGACGTCTTGACGTCCTCGCCATCGACGCGTCCCACCTCGCCGCAAAAGCGGCCAGGTTGTGTGGCGTGCGCCACGTTCGTTGCACCACACTCGAGGCATTGGGCACGCGACTTTCGACGTTTGACTCGCTCGTCCTCTTTGGTAATAACTTCGGCATCCTACAAAATCCCACACGAGCACATTCAATTCTCAAGAAAATCGCTGAAACCACCAAGAACGATGCGCGGATCTTCGTCGAAAGTACCAATGCGTATTACGGTGGAGCTCCGGGTTTTGACCGTTCGTACTACTTCGCCAACAAACGCAGAGGTGTCGCTCCTGGTCAGTTGCGCGTTCGCTATCGATACGACGCATTGACCGGCTCGTGGTTCAACTGGATATACGTATCGCCTTCAGAGATGCGGGCCATTCTTGTAGGTACCGGATGGCACCAAGAACGAGTGTTTTCCTCGATTCCCAGCGATCCGTACGTGGCGCTGCTGGTGAAGGACTGAATCAGGCCCTATATATAGGGCTTGATTTCAACCTCATCGGTATTCTGGACTGGGCGGAGGACTATGGCGAGCCAGTGGAATCGGCAGGAGTACCTGCGAGACGTGCAGTATCGCGACTCGTCCAAACTCTTCGCCCGCGCAAATCTGCATCGAAAACACTCGACGTCGAGCGTGCGCTTCATCCCGTGGCTGGCGGCACAGATCGACTGGCCCGAGCACGCCAGAGTGCTTGATGTGGGGTGCGGCCCGGGATGGTTCTGGACCCAGAGCACCGACGTTGTTCCCACGGCGATTCGACTCACGTTGAGCGATCTGTCGCCCGGAATGGTCACGATCGCGAGTGATCGCGTGCGATCGACGACGAGCCACGTGATTGAAGCCTCGCTCGAAGCCGACGCGCAGGATCTCCCTTTCGATGACCAAACCTTCGACGTCGTGGTCGCCAACTTCATGCTCTATCACGTGCCCGAGCCGTTAAAGGCGATTGGCGAGTTCGCGCGCGTCCTTCGTCCGAGCGGCGCCTTACTCACCGCGACCAACGGACCTGGAAATCTTTGCGAGATGAACGAGGTCGTCAAAGCAATCTTTGGCGTCAATCACTCGCATCGCTCTATTGACGCGTTTGGTTCCGAGACGGGCGCCGCGATGCTCGAATCCGCGTTCGATCAAGTCGCGTGGCATCGTTACGACGACGTCATCCGCTGCAGCGACCCTGAGGACGTCGTCGCCTATATCTGCTCGAGTCCTCCCGGCGAGAACGCGACCCCCGAGCAATCGACTGAGCTACGCGAAGAATTGGGTAGGCGCTTTGAGGCCGGTGGTGGCGTCATGACGATCTCGAAGAACACCGGAACGTTCGTCTCGTCTCTTCCGCGAGCACCGTCGTAGACATGCACCGTGATGATGCTCCTCGAACGTCTGGGTCGAGTGTGACTAAGAGCGTGTTGTGCCAACCGCGTCAACCTGCCCGTCGCCACTCCCGAAGGTCCACACTGGCGGTCACCTTCTTCGCGAACGCGTTGTGCGTTTCGTCACTCTTCATTGGTGCGACGCCGAGCGTGATTGCTGCGGCGACGCCCGAGTATTCGGTGGGCATCATACGCTGCACCTTCATCGATCCTTCGCGAGGACTTCTCAATTATCGAAGGACGCCGTACCGCATCATCTCGAAACAGCGCACACTCGTCACTGAGATTCGCTATCCGACGCAGTACGCAGTTGGCGCCAGCACAGAGATTGCCAACGCAACACCGGTTCCCAAAACTGGCGGCTACCCGACCGTCGTCTTCGCCCATGGGTACAACGTGACCCCCGACACGTACACAAAGCTCCTCGACGCGTGGGTCGAAGCGGGATTCGTCGTCGTCGCGCCGTTCTTCCCTGACGAGGATGCCTCGGCGGTCGCCGCCCAGGGTGGGGCCAATACCGAAGACGACCTGGTCAACGAGCCGGGCGATCTCGCCTTCGTGACGAAGTCGGTCCTCGAGGACTCGGTGAGCGCAACATCCAGTTGTCCCTTGGTAGAGGGTCTCATCGACCCGTCCGACCTTGCCCTTGCTGGTCACTCCGACGGCGCGCAAGCGGTCAGCATGTTGGCCTATGACCACGGACTCGATCCCCAGGACGTGAACTACGCGCAACTACGATCGGGAATCGAGTACCGGGCGGTGATGATCTTTTCGGGCTCGCTCGATACCGACCAGTCGAACGCGGACGAAGCGAGCCAGCCGGACCTCCTCGTCATCCAAAGCCTCGCGGATACGTGTAATCCCTTTCGTTACGACGTGCAGCTCTATCGCACAATTAGCCAATCCAACAAATGGTTCCTAGAACTTCAATCCGCCCACCACCTTCCACCCTTTGACGGCAGCGACAACGCGGCGTTCAAGCTGGTTGCGGCAACTACGATTTCTTTTCTACAGGTGTCCTTCGGAATGAGCAACGAACTCACAAGTCTCCGCACGGTCGCCAGCGACGTACCCAGCGTGGGTCGATTATTTTCAGGTTCCCCTGGCCCTTCTCTCGATGGCGTCCCCACTCTCAAAGAAAGTTGTGGCCCCAACTAGCGGGCTATTACCATCGCGGCGTCGATAACGTAGCTGATCTGAATTCGAAATTAAGGGCAACGATGTCCATCGTCGAAAGTGTAGGGACATCAAGATGCTTCAAGTCTTCAACTCGAACCTTTTGCCTATCAGGCAAAAGGTTGAAGTGGACCCCGGATCTCGGACATTTTGCATTTTGATACGTTATTCAGTATCATAGTGCAATGGACGGAAAGTGGTGTGCAGCAGGGCTTTTGAGAACGGCTCGTCATCTTCGAGGTCTGACACAACGTGACCTCGCTCAACTTTGCGGAGTGCCCCAGCCTTCGATTGCAGCAATCGAATCAATCAACCGAGAACCTTCGCTATCTCTTCTTAGCGCCGTCCTCGAAGCTGCAGGGCTTGCACTTCATATTGAGTTGAAGCCACTGCCTCGCTTTGGCGCTGTCAACACGGCCCGCCAAATCCATCAGCTCTTCCGAGAAGAGAACGAAAATTTGAGAAAGGAGGACTCAGCCCTTCGAACAGTTCTGAGCTTTCGTGACTTCATTCGAAATTCCAACGACGAAGAATTGAACGAATTGATTGAGGATCCTCCCAACCTGACGGGAAATGCTCAATGGGATGCTTTCCTGGCCGCAGTCGTCGAAGAAGAATGTGTCCGGCGAGATGTCCCAACACCTCGTTGGGTAAACGACGGCGCCCGGTTTCTGAAGCCATTTTGGTACCTGTCAAAGAACAACGGACTTCATGAGTGGGAGTTCACGACTGCTCCTGCAGCGTTCGTACGCCACGGGATATTTGTAGCGGCAGAAGAGTTGGCGAGCGTCTAGTGGACCGGGACTCCATGATTGCTGCGCTTCGTGAAGTTGGCGCCCAACTTGAACGCAGACAGATCAAAGCAAAACTTTACGTCGTGGGTGGAGCGGTGATGGTGTTAGCCCATGAAGCTCGGGAAGCAACGTATAACGTCGATGGCGACTTCTATCCGCGCGATGTCGTTGCGGAGGTGGCGGCAAATGTTGCTCGCGCCAGAGGTCTACCCAGTGACTGGCTCAACGTCGCCGCCAATGGATTCCTTCCATTGTTCAAATCCCCAGATTGGCGACCTCTTTACCAATTCGGTTCGCTAGAGATCGTTGCCGCGGACGATCGTACGATGCTTGCCATGAAGATCAGGGCGAGCCGTGGCCAACGCGACGAACCCGATATCGCTCTACTACTTCAGCTTTGTGGCGTTAATTCTGTGGAGCAAGCATTCGCACTCTACGACGAGTATTTCCCCGAGGATCCAGCCCCCTCTCGTGCTCGCGCAATTCTCGAGCATCTTCTCTCGTAGATTGCTCCATACCCGAGCATCAAATTTGCGCCACAACTCTGTGTGACCGTTCATCCGAGTCTCCTTGAATGATTGTGCCCGAAGTACGAAGAATTCGATTAGCGCGCTCGCCGCACATCCACGATGTGAATATGCCGATGAATCAAGCACAAACGATTAATGAAGGGTCCGTTCGTATGCGCCTCGCGGACTCCCCATCAGAAGATGACGTGACGATACTGCTCGACGGTCGCCGACTTGAATCCAAGGAAAAGGTTTTGACTTGGCTCCCCGAGTTGATTGAGATCCAAAGGCGAAATCAACCGAAAGAGTTTGATCCTAAGGCTCAACCACTTGCGTGCCTTGCAAGTAGTCGGCGACTGACTAAATCTCGATTTACCGCGCCTCGTTCACAACGCTCAAAAGGTACTCCTGTGTCTCTGGGTCGGTTGAATAGACGTAACATCCAATCATCCCGCGGGACATTAGGGTTCGATACGTGTTGCGAATTAACTGATCCGCCCTAGCGAGAGCGAGCTCCGGGTCCTCTTTGTAAGCTTTTTTGAATCCCTTCAACGACTGATCCGTGCTGGCTCGCGCAAAGGGGTCAGTCACAAGAACTCCATCCCGATAAATCAGGTCGGGGCCAATAAGTACGCCGATGTAGTCGCACTCAAGGCCTTGGCACGTATGGATACACCCAACTTCGTTTACAGATTTCGGGGCGATCATCCATGTACTTCCATCAGAGGTCAAGTTCCACTTCATTGCGAAGTCGGTGCCAGCGAAGACGATGTCCTTCGCTCGCGGATCCTTCTTACTTACCCAATTCCAACAATAACCGGCAACGAGGCGGGAGCGATTATTGCTCTTGTTCATGTGAAAGATCAGTTCACGAAGACTCGAGGGAGTATCGGCGACCTGAAAGTCATAATTGGTGTGTTGCAGGTCAGTCGAAGGTTGCTCACTTACCCCGAGTAGATGGTCCAGCCAACGAAGATACTCATCCGAACCCGCGCACCGGAACTGTGCAAAGAGATCCAAATGATGGATTTCGGATCCGGACGCGTTAGCCCAGCGCTCAATTTCCGCGACATCTCCGATATCACGCCATGTGACTTTCTGATCTTCATCGATGAAAAAGACAGCGACTCTGGCGCAGTTCATGACTTCAGCAATCTGATTCTCGCCAAGGTTCCCGTAAAGGCCACCCTTTTCCGTCAATCGATGCGCTTCGTCAACCAATAAGACGTCGTAAGCGACCTCTGCCACCTCGCGAAACGCGTCCGAACTGACAAACATTTCGGCGATCTCGGCCGTCCTCATCGAGCCTTTGAGCTTTGCTTCGTAGACGCGCCGAGGGGCGGCATTCTTCGACACGTAGCGAACATTCTTGTCTTCCTTAGAGAGTCGAACGAGACCGTTCACCGCAATTAGGGACTTTCCGGTACCGGGCCCTCCCCTCACAATTATTGTCGACTTCTCTCCGCTCAGGGTCTTCTTTTCTATGTTGAGAATGCTCTCTAGAACTGTCTTCTGGTCGTCGACCAAAGCGAACTCATCGTTACCTTTCATCATTGAACTCAGCGCTTCAATGAGTTGCTTGCCCGGTCTCATTCGGCTTTCGTCAATCTTCTGCAACATGGTGACGCCAGGACCATCGGAAACGTGGTCGACGATGTGCTGGCGAAGCTTGGCGTGTTCACCTTTCAAGAAGATCGGGGCCTTCGCAACATTTTCGTATTGATCGTTCGCCTGAAGAACCGACCGATCGTCACAGTTGTGGACGTAGGCACAAGGGCGCACGCGAATACTCTCTGTTTGAACCACCTCGTAAAAATCAAGCATCTGCCTCGCGTAAGACCAGGCTTGGTATGAGGGATGCCTTTCGTCGCGCATTCCACCGCCAACTGCTGTTCTCACGTGGTCGCGGAGTTCAGAATGTTCGATTTTCGTCCACTGTTTCAGTTCAACAATGACAACACTCTTCTCGCCAAGATGATTTCTGCCAGCGATGATGAAATCGATTCTCTGTCGGCGCCCATTGATCCGATATTCAACTGCAACACCCGCATCGTCGGGAACTTCCGAACTGTTGACGACATGGAACATAGCGTTGCCGAGCGAATTGTGCCAGGACTGGTATTCAGGCGAGCCAATTGGCACGTTCAATCCAAGACCACGTTTGACTGCATCTCGTATCCTGTCCTCAATATCTGGAGCTTGCAGCAGGAATTCAGACTTTGAAGCTAGGTAAGCGAGCATTCTCAGAATCGTACTCACAGATGTCTATCAAGCCGATGTTGCAAAGTTGACTTTAATGAAAGGTAAGGCGAATTTCGTTGAGTAAACACGTTTTTCTATTTTGACGTTGACAACCTCCCTGTGCGAAAACCAAGGAGTGCCATTCGGATCGACACGCCGCTAGGCCACGGCGGCGGCAAACTCGACAAAGAGGTCTCCCGCCAACGGGTACTCGAGTTCCCATTTGATTGCCATTGGTTTTTCTCCGACATGACCCCGGTACGTGCCAGGCCCGATGAACCAGTACGCCGGATCTTCAGTGCGCAGTCGACAGAAGAGAAATATCGAACGACCGTCGCGTTCATGGTTCCTGTACCTTAGGCCAGTCGGGCTGTCGGCAGCTGTCGTTGACTGGCTTTCCCAATGCACAAGCGTTGGGCTAATCGCGTAATCGCGGTAGCGGGTTGTCGGCGAAAAGGAATCCCCAGACTTGTCGAGTGTGAAGGCGAACAATTCAGCGCCTTCCAACTTGGCCTGTCGAACACCTTCACGCCAATCTGGAACGTTCACCAGAGTTTCATCCCCTTCACCCATTGCTGCGAGAATCTCACGTCGCGTATATCGCCCATGGACTCGAAGTGGTACGTCTAAATGTTGGTGGAGTTCGAAATTCACGTGAGTCTGTCGACCCTCGAGATCGTGTAACAGTTGAATCATCTCGGTTCTAATCTGGTCGTGGGACCACAGAAGTTGAATACCATCGACTAATGACGCCTTTTTCGAAACAGCTCCATTTGTGAGACTAACTACCAGCATTCGCAGGAGTCGACGATCACGAAGGGTTAATCTGTCCGGGTCCGGAGGTTCGTTGGACATCAAGAATTCACGATAACGAGCGAGACGCTCAGTATCGTCGATGTGCAGCATTCTTCCGATCGCGCGGCGAAGCTCTTCTTCCTTGTCACCTCGACTTAATGTTGGGATGCCAGCTTGCTCACACAGCGCAGACCATCCATGATCCTTCCCGCCGTCGTAGATGTCATCGAGATCAAGACCTGATTCATAAAGAAAACTGGACAGCGAGATTGAACTAGTCGCTCGAGACAACTGGCGAAGTTCTTCGACTTTAAACTTCCAAAGAGAAGGCACCGCAGCTTTCAAACTTCTCAAGATGATCTCAGTGGACTGTCGATCTAGCTGCATGTGACAACCCGCAGGGAGATAGGGAAAACCCGACTTGACCGACTTTTCCAATTCCTTACGCGATCCGCCAAGCAGTGCTCGGAATCGTTGATCATAACGAAATTCCGTCCGGTGAGTACCGACAAAGTCCAGGACCGTACAGACGGTCTTCGTTGCGGCCCGACGGAGTCCTCGGCCGAGTTGCTGCATAAAAAGTGTTGCGCTCTCGGTGGGGCGAAGCATCAGGATGGTGTCAACATTGGGAACGTCGATACCTTCATTAAATAAGTCCACCGAAAAAACAACTCTGATGGTTCCATCCGCGAGCCGGCGAAGCGCTTCCCGACGCTCGGCCTCCGAACTAGTCCCCGATACTGTTACTGCTGCAATACCC
>PLRK01000053.1 GCA_003163875.1 Acidimicrobiaceae bacterium
CGATGGACGAGACGAAGGCTTCCGTCGCTGCAAAGACCGAGTGCTGGAAAGTGAGGAACGCCTCGTAATTGCCAATGCGTTGGTGCATCATCTCCCCGACGGTCTTGGCCTTGCCGTGGTCGTGTATCGCAAGACCCATCTTTTGCGCCCACTCGTCGTTGAATTGAGGCATGGGCCCGCCCGCGAAAACAACACTCCCATCTTCAATGAGCACTTGGTGCACCAGAGAAAAGGCAATTGGCAAGACACCCGGTTGGCTGACGTGATTGACCTGTTCGAGGGTCATCGTCGCGCAGGCGTCGTCGTAGAGCGAATGCATGGCGCGAAGGCGACGAAGCAGCGACGAAGAGTAATCAAAGGGCATGTTCGTAGTCTGGTCGATACGCGAGCTCGCGACAATCGAGCATCGTGCGCCAAGGTAATTGCTTAGTAGTTCCTGAGGAGCCTTCTTGTAGGATTGATCTATGGACATTGCCGCACTTTTGGGCGCTGAGGCGTCATCGCTACTCGACCACAAGGCCAGCGCCTTTCCAAAGGAGCTCCTCACGCTCCCGGGTCCCGATCACCTCCAAGAGGTCTTCACCCAAAGCGATCGGTCGCCCACGGTATTGCGTAGTCTCGGCACGCTGTACAACCACGGGCGCCTCGGTGGGACGGGTTACCTCTCGATTCTCCCGGTCGATCAAGGCATCGAGCACTCCGCGGCTGCCTCCTTCGCACCCAATCCAGAGTATTTTGATCCCGCGCGTTTGTGCGATCTCGCGATCGCGGCGGACTGCAACGCGATTGCGACGACACTCGGCACGCTTGGTTCGGTGTCGAGGCGTTACGTACACCGGATTCCTTTCATTGTGAAGATCAACCACAACGATTTGCTGCGCTACCCCAATTCGTTTGACGAGCGGATGTTCGCCTCGGCACGCCAGGCGGCGGACCTGGGCGCCGTAGGCATTGGGGCGACAATTTATTTCGGTTCCGAGGAATCGATTCGTCAAATCGAAGAAGTGAGCGCCGCGTTCGCCGAAGCGCACCGTTTGGGCATGTTCACGGTCTTGTGGTGTTACTTGCGAAACGTAGCGTTCAAGACAAAGGACGCAGACTATGACGTGAGTGCTGACCTCACGAGTCAAGCGAACCACATCGGCGTCACGATCGAAGCGGACATCATCAAGCAAAAGCAACCGGTGAATAACGGAGGCTACAACGCGCTGCATTTTGGTAAGACCGACCCTCGCGTGTACTCAGAACTCACTACGGACAATCCCATTGACCTGACTCGTTGGCAAGTGGTGAATTGCTACGCCGGACGCATTGGCCTGATCAATTCCGGAGGTGAGGCGAAGGGTGATGACGACCTCGCGGGTGCGGTACGCACCGCAGTGATCAACAAGCGCGCCGGCGGACAGGGACTCATCCTTGGTCGAAAGGCCTTCCAGCGTCCGCTTCACGAAGGGGCCGCCCTGGTACACGCGGTGCAAGATGTGTACCTCGACGAAGCGGTCACGATCGCCTAAGTAATAGCCTCCAAGCATGACCAGCGAGCGACACATCGACGCGGGATGGCGCACGTGGGCGAACCTGGTCACGGCGGTGCGATTGGCCTTGATACCGCTCTTCCTTTGGTTGTTGTTCTCCACCAATCATCGAGCGATCGCCGCGTGGTTGCTGGCTTTTCTGGGCGCGACCGACTGGATCGACGGGTTTCTCGCGCGACGCCTCGACCAGGTATCGAACATCGGCAAGATCATCGACCCGGTCGCGGACCGCTTGCTCGTCATCGTGGGACTCCTCGCCGTAGCAGGGGCTGCGGGAGTGCCGTGGTGGTTCGCGCTGACGACGCTCACGCGCGAAGTCCTCGTCTCGGTAATGACCCTCGTGCTCGCGGCCCTGGGTGCCGCGCGCATTGACGTGCTGTGGTGGGGCAAGGTGTCCACCTTCGCCCTCATGACGACGTTTCCACTCTTTCTCTTGACGACGAATCCGCACCACGCGACACTCGTCGCGTGGCAGCACGCGGCGCGCGATGTTTGTTGGGTGATCGGGATCATGGGGCTTAGTTTGTCGTGGCTTGTCCTCGCTGGTTACGTGCGTCCCGCGCTCGTGGCATTGCGCGATGGGCGTCAAGGTCGACAAATCTTGTAGATTCTGCTTCTATGCAGATACCGAGTGAACTTCGATACTCCAAAGACCACGAATGGGCGAAGGCCGATGGGGCTGTGGTACGAATAGGCATCACCGATTACGCCCAAGACGCCCTCGGTGACGTCGTGTTCGTTGACGTTCCTAAAATCGGCACCCAGGTGAGCGCAGGCGGCACGCTCGGTGAGGTTGAGTCGACCAAATCGGTGTCAGAAATTTACGCACCAGTATCGGGCACGGTGAGTGCGGTGAACGACACGCTCAAGAGTGCACCCGAATCGGTGAACGCCGACCCTTATGGCGCGGGTTGGATCTGTGAGATCACGACGACGTCGCTCGATGACTTCAACTCGTTACTCGACGCACAAGGGTATCAAGCACTCACGAACAA
This sequence comes from Acidimicrobiaceae bacterium, assembly GCA_003163875.1. GTDB lineage: Bacteria > Actinomycetota > Acidimicrobiia > Acidimicrobiales > RAAP-2 > RAAP-2. The sequence continues at coordinate 2,531 of PLRK01000053.1, forward strand.
CTAGCCCCGACGGGACTGCACAAACCTAACTATTGTGAGTCCCGTGAACTGCCGTCGATGTGGGGAGATCCTCAACGCCAATGCAAACTTTTGTTGGTCGTGCGGAGCTCCTCAACATGAGGCGACATCACCCGAAACGGTGGCCGTGCCCGTGGTGAACATTCCCGATTCGCTCTACGTGAGCGCCCCCAAGGGACCAAGTGGTGTACACGGTGACGAATTGGTGATCGT
>PLRK01000043.1 GCA_003163875.1 Acidimicrobiaceae bacterium
CAGCGTCGCGCCGCCGGTAAATAATTCCCATTGACGCTACGAGGGCGTCGTGGAACACTTTCGAAACCGAAGTTGACCAGTGGGGCCCAGTTCGACCCACTCCGCGCGTTCGTCACTAACGTGCCCCGCGATAAACATCGTCGAACCTGAGCCCGCGAGTTGAACCTCGTCACCGTACGTCGCCCTCAACCAGGTAAGAATCACTCCGAGTCGAGGTTCAACGAGCACGGCCGCGCTCTCGAGATGATTTGGTCCGCCTCTGTTGCCTCCTGACGTCGCCAATACGTCGTAGGCCTCGTAACACGACCGAGTGTCGATGGAAAAATCTGGCATCACAAGCGTGACGTCACGTCGTTGATAACCAAGCGGCGTCAGTCGCTCGCCCACACCTTCGACCAGCGCTCGACCGCCGAGTTGACAAAACGGCACGTCACCTCCGAGCAACAGAGCTCGTTCCTCCGTGACGCCGCCAAAGTAACGAAGTACTGCGGCAGCGTCGGCGCTGCCACCGCCGAGACCTCCGCCGGTTGGAATTCTCTTGTCGATGCGCACGCCCGCACGTTGTCCAACGAGTTGCAAGGCTCGAACCACCAAGTTTCGCTCGTCGTCCGGCACCCCGTCGGTGTGACCCGTCAGGTGCACGTAGTCGTCACTGGGATCAATCGACAATTGATCCGCGAAATCGATCGTCGTCATCTCACTACGAATCTCGTGCATCCCGTTGGCGCGCACCCCGGTGATCTCCAAGTACCACGTCAACTTGGCGGGCGCGAGCACGTCAGTCATCGGTGCTGCACCAATTGGGCGAATTCTTCTAAGGTCAGCTCTTCGGGCCGTCGCGTTGCGGCGACGCCCGCTCGCTCGAACACTCCTTCGCTCGCCCATCCCGCGAGGGAGCGACGCAACATCTTTCGCCGCTGCGAGAATGACGTGCGAATCACCTCGAAGAGATCCGCCTCACTCGCCACCTTCGGATTGATGCGCACCTGAGGGCGTCGAATGATCTCGACGAGAGCTGATTCCACGTTCGGCCGAGGTAAGAAAACAGTGGGCCCCACTTTGCCAACGACACGCGCGTCGGCGAAGTACTGCACGCGCAGTGATACCGCCCCGTATGCCTCGTCACCCGCGTGCGCCGCCAACCGCTCGCCTACCTCGCGTTGGACCATGACGAGCATGCGCACGATGAGCGGTTCAGCTTCCAACAAATGCAGCACCAGTGGCGTCGCGACGTTATAGGGCAGATTCGCCACCACCACGGCTTCGCGACCGCCCAGGATCGTCGCGTACGGTGCATCAAGCGCATTGGCGTGATGCACGAACGCGCCACGAGGTTCGACGATAGAGCGAAGCGGATCGAGCAAATACTTATCGACTTCCATGGCGTGCACCTCAGCTCCGGTCTCGAGTAACGCCAAGGTCAACGATCCAAGGCCCGCGCCAATCTCGAGCACGAGATCACCTGCCCGCACACCCGCCAGGCGAGCGATTCGGCGCACCGTGTTCGGGTCGACCACGAAATTCTGTCCGAGGGCGCGAGAAGGTTTGAGACCGTAGGTTTCCAGCAGCGCGCTTAATTCGGTACGGGTATGGGTCACCACGAAACTTTGACATGAATCACACCGCGCCACAGCGGTTCAAGTTCGGCGAATTGCGTTTCGGAGAGATCGACCACGTGGTCACCCTTGGACGCCTCATGATCAGTCACCAGACACACAATGGCGCGACCCGTCGCGAGGTCGCGCACCACGAGACGAGTACCCAACGGCAGATACCACGTCGCGCATTGACCCGGGATATACGAATACCAGGTGGCAATGCCGATTCGGTAATCGCGCGATCTCGAGGGCTTGGGCTTCACTTTGAGCGTGGTCGTCGTCGTGGGGGCCTTGATCGTCGTGGTGGTGCTTGGTGGGATCGTCGTGGTCGTGGTTTCACCGGGATACGTGGTCGTCGTTGAGGTCGACGTGGTCGTCGTCGACGTCGTCGTGGTACTTGGTGAAGGTCCGCTGACATCAAGGACCACCGTCGAATGCCAGGCGACTTGGGTGCCCGGGGCCGGTGATTGCTTCGTCACGGTCGTCCAGGTGCCGTTCTTCGCATCAAGGCCCTGGGCGACGTAGCCAAGTTCTGCTTGGGCGAGGAGGGCGAGCGCCTGCGCCTTCGAGGCGCCGAGAAGTCGCGGCACCGCCCGTTTGGGGTGTACGACAGCCCTCGACACAATGAGATGCATCGTCGAATGCCACGCGACGAGCACGTCGGCGCCGGGTGACTGGGACACGACGTCGGTCCAGGTGCCGTTGGAGGCGCCGGGTCCACTCGTCGTGAAGAACAACTGGTACTCGCTCATGATTTTGTACACCTCGGGACGAGTGAGACCCACGAGAACCGGCGCCGGGCGCGGCTGATGGGCCAAATCGATCCTCACCGTCAACGACACCGTCGAGCGATAGGGCACCAGGGTACCGGCGGCTGGCACCTGGGCAACGACCACGGTCCAATTCCCATCCGCGCTTCCTGGGCCGTGCGTCGCAAAGAAGAGCTGGTCCGCCGCCATCACGGCAAAGACCTGGCTACGGGTGTCACCCACCACGTTGGGCATGCGCACCGGCGCGTGTCCCGTCGCGCCCCCCGGGCTCGCCACGCCAAGCATGGGGCCCACAATGAGGGCCCCCACGGCAAACAGTGACAGCGCGCACCCACGCGCGCGCCGGATTGATGCCCTCAGATTTCCGCCCTCCGCCAGGACCACGAGTGAACTCGAACTTCCTGTCCGTCAACGCTAGGCAAGGCTTGCGCGCAAGGCAATTCGAAGTTGGTCACGGTCAATTTTCCCCACAAAACTGGGGATCATTGGGGCTCGAGTTGAAACAGTCGCGCGGTATTTCGAGCGGTTGCCCGTCGAAAAGCGTCGAGGTCGTCACCGCGCAAATCTGCGAGAAACTCCCCAACCACGCTGACGTGGGCTGGTTCGTTGGCCTTACCTCGGTACGGCACGGGCGCCAAGAAGGGACTGTCAGTCTCCACGTGCAGCCTCTCGAGGGGAACCATTCGGGCCGCCTCGCGCAGCGACTCGGCA
>PLRK01000069.1 GCA_003163875.1 Acidimicrobiaceae bacterium
TACATTCACTGCGACGCCGCCTACGGCGGTTACGGGCGCAGCCTCTTCTTCGACACCGACGGTCGCTTCGTGGACTTCAGTGAGCTCGCCGGTCTTCTCCGTCAGCACGAGATCCTGGTTGACGAGAACGCGGCGGTGTCTGAAGACGTCTACAACGGATTCAAGGCGATCTCAGAGGTCGAGTCCGTCACCATCGACCCCCACAAGATGGGTTACGTGCCCTATGCAGCGGGAGGAATCGCCATCCGACTGAAGGAAATGCGCAACGTCATCTCGTACTTTGCCCCATATGTATTTGAGAAGGGCGTCGAGGCACCCGACATGCTCGGCGCCTACACCCTTGAGGGCTCACGCGCTGGCGCCACGGCAGCTGCCGTATGGGCGGCGCACCGCTGTCTGCCACTGAACGTCTCGGGCTATGGGCGCCTGGTGGGATCTGGCATGCAGACCGCACATCGATTTAAGACGTTCCTCTCCACCTACTCCATCACCATCGGAGACCGGGTCATTCGTGCCTATCCGTTGCACGAGCCCGACTTCAACATGGTGGATTGGGCGTTCAAGGCTGATGACATGGCGACCTTGTCTGAGGTCAACGAGCTCAATCAGCACTTCTACGAACTCTCGTCGAATCTCGCGGGTCACGAATATAACAACATCTTCATTACCTCGCACACCCGCTTTTCGACCGCCGACTACGGCAACGCGCCCGTGACCTTCATCGAGACTCTCGGTCTTGACAAGGCGCAGTGGGCGTCCGAGAAGACCGTGACGTTGTTGCGCGCATCGATCCTCGACCCGTATCTCTCGTCGCACGAGCTATTCGATGCCTACATGGACGTCATCAAGGAAGCCTTCGATCAGCGCCTGACAAAGATACTCTCATGACGGGGAATCGCTCAAAGGCCCTCAAGGCGGTGGGCACCTTCACCTTCTTTGGCATGACCGTCGCGCTAGTCGCCAGTGTCAGGAACATCCCCGACGTCGCCGCCACCGGCTGGACGATGNNGAGTATGCCGGCATGCTCCCTCGGGCGGGCGGGCCCGAATTGTGGGTCAACACCTCACTCTCGGAGCGATGGGGATTCACGACCTCGTGGCTACTGTGGGTCCAGATGTTCCCGGGTATGGTGATGGTGGCGTCGGTGATCGCACCACTCCTGGCCATTACGATCAGCCACGACAGCCTGGCGACGAGTTCGACTTTCACGTTGGTGTGCATCCTGGTCGTCTACTGGATCGTGTCGATTCTCAACATTTTCTTCGACATGGCCCGACTCGGCGGACGAGTCGGCGTCATGTTTGGCGTGTACCTGCCTGTTGCGGTGATGTTCCTACTCGGAATCGCCGCGTTCATCAAGACCGGTATTCGACCGCACAGTTACCTCGGGCACTTTCGCATGAGCGACCTTCTGCCACTCTCCAAAGGGTCGGTGGGAACGTTGTCGTTCTTCGCGGCGATCGCTTTCATCTATTCGGGTATTGAGATGTCCTCAGTGTACTTGCCTCGACTCAAGCACCCCGAAAAGACCTACTCGCGGGGCATCTTCATGGCCCTGATCTTCATGTTCGCGTTCAACACGATCCTCGCTCTGGCCTTCGCCAACGATGTCCCCAAGGGCACGATCCAACTGAACAACATCGCCCAGGCCCCCACCATCTCACTGCAGATCCTCGGGTTGCCCTCCTGGATCGCCAACGTGTTCGCCGCGTCCGTCCTCATCGGTGTCGTCGTGCAACTCTCGGCGTGGGCAAGTGGTCCCTCCAAGACCATCACCGACAGTGCCCAGCGCGGTGACTATCCGCCGTTCCTGCGTTTTTGGAAAACGAACAAGTTCGACGTCGCTCCGACCGTCATCGTCACCCAAGCCGCGATCATCTCGATCTTCGCGCTGCTCTTCATCTTGATCCCGGGGGTCAACAGCGCCTTCTTACTGCTGGTCACCGCGACGGCCGTGCTCTACATCGTGGTCTACGTCCTCATGGCCATTGGGATCCTGCGACTACGCAGTACCCAGCCTGACACCGCGCGACCGTTCAAAATGGGCAGTGACCGCACGGCGTGGATCATTATCGTCGTGTTCCTCGTCACCGCGGCCGCCTCCACCTTTGCGACCCTCTGGTACCAAGGGCTCACGCACGCCGCCGCGATTGTCGGTATCACGGTGGTGCTGACGGTCGCGCCACTGATCATCGTGCATCTTCGAAAGGAATCGTGGCGTAGCGAAGTGCAAAAGGCTATGGGGACCCCAACAACGCCAAGAGAGAAGGAAAAAGTCCTCTAGTACGAGACCATGATCGAGGGAACGGAACGCACGGTCGTGATTTGGATCTGGGCGTCATTCGTCTTTTGAGGACCCCGGCTCTGATGAGAATCACCTCTAAGCGCACTCGCTCGTTCGGACACCGACACCGCGGTCGTAACCACCCTCAAGAGAAAGAACCAAACCCGATGACGACCTCCAAGACCATTTCCCCCTCATCAAGTTCAAGCACGGATCAACACCATGACCAAGCGGACGTCAAGGAACTCAGGGGTGCTATTGACCAGTTGATGCAACGAGCGCGGAGTGATCTTAAAGATCTGGTGGCCATCGAGTCGATGTCTGACCGCAAGCAGTTTTCCGCCGACGGGTGCGACCAAGCGGCCCAACAAGTCGCCGACCTCTTTCGCGCTGAGGGGTTCGCCGACATCACATTGCACGTCACCCCGGACGCGAGCAAGGTCGTCATCGGGCACATCGCGGCACCGAAGGGAGCACCAACGGTCTTGCTGTACTGCCACTACGACGTCCAGCCGCCAATTCGTAGCGACGACTGGCGCACACCACCGTTCGAACTCACCGAGAAGGATGGTGGTTGGTTCGGACGTGGTGCGGCTGACTGCAAGGGTAACATCGTCACCCATCTGACCGCCCTGCGCGCTATGGGCGGCGCGCCCTACCCCGTTGGCCTGATCGTAGTTGCCGAGGGTTCCGAGGAGCAGGGGAATGGGGGACTGGAAGGTTTCCTCGAGGCCAACGCCGAACTCTTTCGGGCTGACGCCATGTTGATTTGTGACGCCGGCAACTTCGCGGTTGGCGTGCCGGCGGTCACGACCTCGCTTCGTGGCGTCAGCGCGGTCACGATCGAGATCGAGGCGCTACGTTCTACCGTGCACTCGGGAATGTTCGGGGGTGCCGCGCCCGATCCACTGGTGGCGCTCATCCAAGTTCTCTCCACTCTCCACGACGAGCACGGCAATGTCAGCATCACTGGACTGGACGCGACGCAGAAATGGAAGGGCGAACCGTACTCCGAGGCGCAGTTTCGAACGGACGCCGGCCTGCTGGACGGCGTGGAAATCGTGGGTTCGGGCACTGTCGCGGACATGCTCTGGGCCCGACCGTCGGTGACCGTCACGGGGATGGCCTGTCAGCCAATGGCCGGCGCGGTCAATGCAATACCACCGAGTGCCGGTGCACTCGTCAGTCTGCGCATCCCCCCAGGCATTGATCCCCTTGAGGCTCAGGACAAGTTGATCGCCCAACTCACCAACGCGGCGCCGTGGGGAGTGAAGGTTCGCACGATCCGCGACATTCCCGGAGCACCGTTCTCCACCCCCGTCGACGGACCCGCGTATCGCGTGCTGGCGAGGGCCATGGGCGATGCCTATTCGCGACCAATGGTCTCGATCGGCCAAGGTGGCTCGATCCCACTGTGCGAACTCTTACAACGCACTTTTCCCGAAACAGAGATCGCCATCATCGGTGTCGAAGAGCCGCTGTGTTCGATCCACTCACCCAACGAGAGCGTGGCACCATCTGAGATCGCCACCATGGCCCTCGTGGAGGCGCTCTTCTTGCAGCGCTACAACTCCGCGACATCGGCTCAGCCAGTCGAGGAGAGTTGACGACGGGAGTAGGGTACGCTCGCCCCCAGCGTCGCCCCCGTTCCGAACTCGTCAATCGCCCCGGCCCAAGTAGGTGTCTCCGATCATCGACGGTGCAAACGTGACTGTCTAGTCGCCCTCGGGTGCCTCGCTAACAGTTCGGCCGGTCGCTAGCGCGTCCTCCAGATCGAGTTCGATCTCGTCACCGTGCACGTCGTCGTCGCCCCCGCTGTCGACTTCGAACCGTGTGAGCAACATCTCGCCGTTCGTTTGCGTCCCCTCGTCTCCCTGGGTGTCCTCGTCCACGTCGACCTCCCTCGTCGCAATGGTGGCGTCGAACCCCGTCGCCAGGTCGGTGACGTCGACCGAACCCTGGACGAATTCGTCCTCCGCCTCATCCTCATCGAGAAGAGCCGCGTCCTCTACGGCATCGTCCTCCTCTTGTTCGGTGATCTCCTCGAAGGTCTCATCTTCCTGTTCGAGCTCTTGTTCATCCTTGTCCATGATTCCTTCTTTCCTATTCTTGTGTGTCCGCTGAATCGGGTGGCCAGTTCGTCGACCTCATCCAGTCTGAGTACCGTCGCGAGGGGTGAGGGTCATTGGCGCGTAAGCGCCGCGCGACACTGCCCTCTCCAGCCAGCATGGCACTACGAAGATGGGGTGAAAGTATCGGTCCGGTGTGCGCCCAGACGATAGGGGCACCTGGAGGCCAGAGTAAGAGAACGAGCGAGGAGGCGACGCCTGCGACGACCAGGAGTACGCGGACCCAAAGACCGATCATGCCGCCGGGGACTCGTAGAGGTCGCCCGCTGATCGCGCTGACTTCTATCAAAGCGCATGCGCTGGTTCCGGGCCTTGTCACCACCTTGTTGATCGCAATCATCCGCTGTTGACCCGACTAGCCACCCCGTGTAAGGACCGACAACGTGGCGGGGTGGTAATAGATTCTGCAACAGTCCTCGTAGAAGTCGAGGGTCGTCACTCGTCCACGCGCGATTGTCACTTTTTGTCCCGAATCTTCGATGGAATAGACCCCGCAGCGTAGGTGCGGGTAAACCGCAGCGTATGCAACTCCTTGAGGCAGGTCCCGTTCTCGAACGGTACCGAGAACCCGTGGCTCAATTTTGTTCTCCGGAATGAGGTGAATTCGGCTGGCGATCAATGTGGGAGAAGTAAAGAGGATAAGTGCGCCCGTGTCGCCACCGACGTCGAGCCTGGTGTTAAAACCTGATCCGGGTGACACCTGCTGAATTACCATGAGGAATTAGCCTTGTGCCAAAAAATTGGAATCGACGAACGACTAGTCTCAGTCCGCAAACGGCGATAAGAACACCGCGATGTCGAGATGTCGTCGTTTGCGTTGGCAATCTGGTCGCCAGTTGTAAATGGATTCAGCGTTGGTGTCGCTGCCGCTCTCTTCAAAGGGACAGAAACCTCCCTTGACGAGCATCTCATCGATTCGCCCAAAATGACGACGTTCGTTGCCCTTCGGGTCTGATAAATAAAACTTCGTCGGTCGAAATGCTCCACTGCATCCTCCTGCTGGCTCCCCGACGAATTGTCTGAAGAGAAGGATGCGAAGTCTGGACGTCCTGAGTGAAACTTATCATCCGGAATGGCAATGTCAAAGGGATTGATCAGCGCATGCTGTTGATTCTCGTCATTTGGCGAAGTCGCATCAGTTTCCGGTTCGGTTGCCTTTGCGAGATCGCTCCTCGGATACGGGTGTCAAGTAAACGTACTGGATCGACGGGAAACGATGACGGAGCTGTTCGATAGCGTTGGCGATCGCTTGTTCGACGGACCCGACGTCGAATTCCTTAGAAAAGATGACATCGCCGGCGACGACGACACTGAGTTGTCCAACGACAACGGCGAATAGATCGGGAACATCGACGACTCCAGGCTGTGAGGAGACGATGTCTCGCATGTTCGCCAACATTGAAGTGGATACTCCTCGACCGCTCAAGAGATCTCGATTGAACTCGCTGAGGAGAACAGAGGCGACAATGAGAAGCAGACCGATCAAAGCGCACGCAATCGTGTCCGAGGTTGGGTTGCCCGTCGCTTGGTCAACAACGAGGCCACCAGCAGCGATCACCGAACCGATTACTGCCGATACGCCTCCAACGACGACGGCCACCGAGGAGGGGTCAGTACTGCGTCGGATGACGGTGCGCACCGGGAGTCCGCGTAACGCAGCTGCGGCGCGAATTGGGCGCAACCCAACCTTCAAAATGTAGAGCTCCAACAACGTCGTTACGCCCAGCACACAGTAAGCAAGGGCGTAGGAGTGAACGGAGGACGGATTGATTGCTGATCGGATGGCCTCGTCGATCGCCACGCCCCCGCCGCCTACGAGCAGGCCAAGCGCGGCGACGAGGGACCAGAAGAATCGTTCCCGACCGTAACCGAGCGGATGGGTCTCGTCGGGACCTCGAGCACTGCTGAGGACTCCAACCAGTAGTAGCGCCGTCACCGCTAAATCACACGTGTTGGCGGCCGTTTGGGCCCTCAGGGCAACGGAGTGGGTCTCCCACGCCGTGGCGCCCAAACCGACGGTTTCGAGGGTGTTCACAACCAACGAGACGACGACAACGCTGTGAGCCACAGCGGTCCTTGGTCCGGTTTGGACCTCCGCAGGATCGCTTGAGCTACTGGAACGAAGAACCTTCATATGACGTTATGTCCGAATTGGATATCGGGCGAACCCAACGAAACGCGAGCGCTGTAGGTTCGGTTCATATCGAGTTCCTGATGAATCGGTAGAACGTTCCATTCCTCCGCGGAGCGCGATGAAATAGAAGTAGTCCCACGACGCTGCTTGACCGCGAATCGGCGAGGATCTGCACTCATGTGCGATGCATAAACCTTAAGTAGATCGCTGCGAATAACAAGACGATTCCCACGTTGGTGAGCAGTCGCGGCCAGAGCCGGTGCCGCAAGAAGAGCACGTCTACTCCAACGATGAGGGTGACCATTGCGAAGATAAGTAACGCTGCGTCTCTACCCATGGTTCCTTCTTCCCGCTAGAGTTTCATCCCCTCGGAGTATCTCGAAGTCCTCGAGGGCGAGGAAGCCCTGAAATGACACAAGGACCTCACGGGAACTGAGGCCCCTTCGTTGCTTGCCCGTTGTTCCTCCCAGCGGGGATGAGAAGAACTTGCTCACTTCGTCTGTCGAAAACTGTCGCTCGAACTACAAACCGCGCCAGCCCTCTGACTTCGACTGTACGGTCTGTTTGCGGAAGCTGTGAGGGACTAAAGTCAAAACTCTCTTTCGCAACACCATAACTTTTTCATAGTGCGAGATGCATTATCTCATCCCGTTCAGGTTGCCGTCAGGATATTGTTGCTTGATGACGTTGTCGGAGACTGACGCGTGCTCACCGTGTATTGCTTGTCCACCGAAACCATGTCCATCTCGCTGAGGTCACTGTGTCCGGGTCGACCAGCGGGCGACGCGTGAGCCTGTCGACGCTAACAGAGCCGGTGAACAAAGTTTTCACACTGAAAGAGAGACTGAGCCAATTTATCAACGGCTCTGAAGTTTCAATATCGCTCATGGACGATGGTGTCCTTTTGTTTCAGGTTAGATGGGACAGACCATCAATGGCGATATTCGTCGTGAACCGACCACGTGCTTGAATAGTGGGGAGTGGTCGAGTGTAGTGAGTAGTTATTTCTGAAATGTTGTGCTGACGTTGTGCTGGACACTTCGGCATGGGCTCGAAAACCCAGTAATGCCCTCGTAGCTCAGGGGATAGAGCATCGGTTTCCTAAACCGAATTATGGGCCGCAAATTCCTCCTCGGAAACCCAGTAAATTCCTTGCGATTGCTCGTAAAGGGCATCATCTGAAGGCCATCAGAGAGTTGGGAAATCACCCACTATTCCCGATCATTCCCGGTGATTGTTGTGCTGAGGTTGTGCCGGGAATCATGATCGATCTTGCGAATTGATCTGCTCTCCGCCCTCTGCGATTTTGAAAGCTCACGGCGCAGGGTGTAAACGCGCATCGAAAGTAGCCACACTTCGCCCCTGAAACGCGCATCGAAAACAGCCACACTCAAGAGCCCCGGCTGACAAGTTGGTTCCTTAAGGAATCAACCAGCGAAACGGGAGAAGGGTGCACAGCAATATGCAAGTTTGGACGGAGATTCGCCGAAAAGTAATGGTCGAGAAGGTGTCGGTGCGTCAGATCTGCCGGGACTATGGCCTCAGTCACCATACGGTCGCCAAGATGCTCGAGAACGTCGAGCCACCGGGCTACCAACAGGGTCAGAGTGATCGGCCCCGGCCTAAGCTCGGACCCTTCCTCGGGGTGATCGAAGAGATCCTGCGCCTGGATGAGACCGCGCCCAAGAAGCAGCGCCACACGGCCAAGAGGATCTTCGAACGCCTGCGCGACGAGCACGGCTACCAGGGTTCGGAGAGTCAGGTCCGACGCTACCTGGCCGAGAACGACCACCGCCACCGCGAGGTGTTCGTGCCACTCAGCCAGCCGCCGGGCGAAGCCCAGTTCGACTTCGGCGAGGCGCTCGTCGAGATCGCCGGTGTGCGCATGAAAGCGGCTCTGGCGGTGATGAGCCTGCCCTACAGNNTAGAGCATCGGTTTCCTAAACCGTGTGCGCAGGTTCGAATCCTGCCGGGGGCACCAAAGTGCAAAAGAGTCAGAGGAGTGCGGATGGGCGAATTGGATCGAGCGAAGTACATCTCCTTCGGGACGTACCGTCGAGATGGGACGCTGGTGTCGACTCCCACGTGGGTCGTCGCGATTCGAGAAGGGTATGCATTCACGACCGATCTTGACTCGTGGAAAGCGAAGCGTTTGTCCCGTGATCAACGCGTCGTGGTGACCCCCTGCACTATTCGTGGTCGTGCGCTGCCCGGCGCCACGACTTTCCAAGGGCACGGCAAAGTACTCGAGGGCGCAGCAGCTGAAGATGTGGCGCGGACTGTACGCCGTAAATATCGTGTCATGTGGATCATGACGATTTCGTCGCGACAATTGATGCAAAAGATCAAACGAAAGCCCGTCGTTCCAGACTGCGCAATTTATTTTGTCGTCGAGCAAACTGCCTGAACCTACGAGCGACGAGTTGATAGCTCTCGCGTCCTTCGTGCTTCATTGTTCCGTGGAGCCGTTCCCGCATTCATGCGCCAATGATTCACTCGATGATTTCAAGCCTCAAAACAAGGCAATGTTCATTCAGCCGGTTGCGTTGAAGCGGTGACCGTTTCTTAGCGAGGCAGTCTCGCGTCGAGGCCATCGAGAATCAAATCAAGTCCAAAGGCAAAATCATTGGTACCATCGTCGGGATATTCGAAATGAACCTTGGCGTGCTCGAGCAGATACCTATGCGCATCGTCGTCTAACTGTTTGAATAATTCTTCGATGAAGTCTTCGGGCGTGTCCGGAGGAATGCGGTGGCCGAGCTCCCACAGCGTGTAGCCGAGGGTGTGACTGTCGAGTGCGTGATAGCCGTGCGAAGCGTCGAGCGGAGAAAATCCGGCTTGCCTTAGTCGCGCCAGAATTGATTCCATGTAGCGCAATCGCGCGTTTGGGAAATCAATCGATCCTGGGGTAAGGACGAGTTCGCACGCCCAAGGGTGGGCCAAGAACAGGTCGTGCGCTCCGGTCGCTGTAGCACGCAACGACGTCTTCCAGTCTGCATTAGGAACTTCGAGCGGGATCTCGCCAAAGACGTGGTCCACCATTGCACTGAGCAACGCATTTTTTCCGCTGACGTAGTTGTAGAGCGACATCGCCTGGACTCCCAAATGGTCACCAATTTGACGCATTGAGAGGGCCCGTACACCACTGGCATCCGCCAATGTCATTGCAGCGTCCATCACGCGTTCCTTGGTGAGGGAGGGACGAGGTCGGCTCGACTCACGCGGTGATGCCATGTTGATAACCTTATAGTGTAAGTCTAGACTTACACTATAAGTCAAAGTGGCTCGGAGTGCTGAGGGAGGCATGGATGAAGGCAATAACGCGACGAAAGTACGGTTCACCCGAGGTCCTGCATTTCTCGGAAGTTGACGCACCGACGCCCGGTCCCGGGAAGTTGCTCTTGAAGGTTGCTGCGGCGTCAGTGAATCCTTACGACTGGCACTTCTTACGTGGCGAGCCGTATCTCTTGCGCCTGATGTTCGGATTCTTCACTCCCAAGCAGAAGGGACTCGGGGCCGATGTCGCGGGGACCGTGGTAGGTATTGGCGAAGGAGCGGAAGGTTTCGCCATCGGCGATGAAGTGTTTGGCTGGGGCGAAGAAACGTTCGCCGAGTATGCGCTCGCGAAGGCAACGAGCGTCGCGCACAAACCTAAGGCGATGGAATTCGAATCGGCGTCGAGCTTGCCGTGCGCGGGCATCACCGCACTCCAAGCGCTTCGCGACAAAGCGAAAATCCAACCGGGTCAACACGTCTTGATCAATGGCGCTGCGGGCGGAGTTGGAACGCTCGCGGTTCAGATTGCCAAATCGTTCGGTGCTTCTGTGACTGGCGTGTGCAGCGCGGCGAGCGCTGATCTTGTTCGTTCGCTGGGTGCCGACGACGTCGTCGACTATGTGAGTGAGGACTTCTCCAAAGGACCACGAACGTTCGACGTGGTGTTAGATCTCGTAGGAAACCGATCGCTCCGCGCGTATCGCCGGGCAGCAGGTCGTGAAGGCGTCGTGGTGCTCGCGGGGGGCTCCAAGGGAAAATGGTTCGCGCCGATGAAACTCATTGCGAAGGCAATTTTGCAAGATCGCTTTGTGCCGCAGCGTCTCGAGACGCTGATGGCGAACATTGGAACCGTTGACCTCGATGTCCTCAGTCAATTAGTCATAAGCGGGGACCTGACACCGGTGATACAAGAAACGTTCTCGCTTTCTGCCACGGCATCAGCCGTGGCACTGGTTGAGGCAGGACATGTTCACGGCAAAGTGGTCGTTCGCATCTAAGAGCGTGTGTCCTATTTGGCGAGTGCGCTGAGAGCCACGATCGGCACAATCACGTCGTGGCCTATTCGAGTGATCTCAACGCGGCTATCAACTTGGCCCGTTGGCAACCCAAAGAGCCCTCCGAAGTGACGTTGATAGACCCAACGCCCGCATTGTTTCTCTCGACAGCCTGATCCCATTGGGATCTGCACCGCGAAGCACGCGGGAAGAGCCGATCGTCACCCGCACAACCATCACGACAACGTGATGAGGGCCTTGGGTCGGAACCGACTACTCAGACGAATGATTGTCTGGGACGTCGGACGGTAAGCAAGCACCGCTGAGCTAATTCGCTCAGTTGGTCAAGGCGAACCGGTGGGTCCAATTAGGACACACGCTGTTAAGGAGCCAGTGACGATGAATGTGGACGGAACATCACCATTCTTTGGTGGTTTTTTCGTCGTAGTGCGGCGAGCAATTAAGACTTTTCAAATGGAGAGTCGGACGTGGGGTCTATAAAGTGCAAGGAGGACGCTGTCGTTCCTCGGCCGCCGAAGGACTTGAGAGCTCGCATGTCACTACGATTGAAGATCTGGCTTTTGGCAGGTGTTGTGACCACGCTCCTCGCTGGGTCAGTGGGGGGTCTCGAGCCGTTACGTTCCGACACCGCGGCAATCGCCGCGGTGTCGGCAACAGAAAGTGTCTTCTATCTTGATATCGGTGCGTCAGCATCGCTGGGCTTTCAACCCGATGGCGTGGTGAAACATAATGGACGTCGGACGAACACGGGCTATTCCAACGATCTCGTCACCATCGAATCGTCGAAAAATGTATCGCTGGATTTACTCGAAGTGGGTTGTCCGGGTGAGACGGCGGAGTCAATGTTGAGCAGCGGCGACGCTTGTTACGTACTGCCTGAGCGTCAACTCATTCGAGCGACCACGTTTCTCACTGAAAACGTTGGCCAGACCGGACTTGTCACGATCGATCTCGGCTTTAATGACGTGCGAAAGTGCCTCTTGCCGACATTGGTCGACGAGGCCTGCGCCACACGAGGCATCAAACTCGTAGAGAAGGACTTGCCACTTGTGCTTGACGACCTTCGAAAGGCTGCTGGTCCGCAGGTCGTTTTTGCCGGACTTGAGTACAGCGATCCGTACCTAGGTCGTTATCTCGTCGGTTCTGACGGCAAATTGGACGCGAGCGAGTCGCTGCAAGTGATCACAAAGCTGAACGCGGTTCTAAACAGTGTGTACACCAATGCCGGTATATCGATAGCGAACGTTCCGGGCGCTTACAAGATCGATAACGAGACGCCGACGCTCTTGAAGGGGGTTGGCGTCGTGCCCACGAACGTCGCCGAAGCGTGCACGTTGAGTTGGTTCTGCACGGGCTATCCGTACGGACCGGACGACCATCCGAACAACGCGGGATATAAGGTCATCGCACAAGCAATCGCCAACGCCTTGCCGCCAACAATTTGATGTTGGCTTAAGTTGACTCGTGAGTTTGCAATCGCCGTGCAGTAGGCGACAATCGGAGCCCATGGTGATGAGTATGGGTAAAATTGCCTAGTGACGCAGCAACGCGCGTCCGTTCTCGCGTGATTCTTCGAAGTCACAGCATTTTCTAAGTCGCGTCTGGGCACATTCCAAGGCGAAACCCTTAGGTTCAATGCAACGAGCATTTCGCTGACGAACTGAAAGCGGTCCTTCGCTCCGCAGATTGGTGGAAGCGCATGACACTGCGACTTACGGACCTTGAACTCCCTGATCGAAGCGCGAAACCTCGAGCGACCGGCGTCACGATGGTAATCGATACGGGAATTCCGCCAAAGTATTTCGGTGATTTGATTGGGAGTTCGGCGGACTACGTCGATTTTGTGAAGTTCGGCTGGGGGACCTCTGTCGTGTCGCACAGTCTGACCGAGAAGATCTCCTTCCTCCGCGACGCGAAGGTTGATTTCTACTTCGGCGGTACCCTATTCGAAAAGTACATTTTGCAAGATCGCTTCGATCAATTTCGTCAGATGTGCATTCACTTCGGCTGCACCCACGTCGAGGTGTCTAACGGGACCATCGACCTCGCCGATGACGAGAAATCAAAGTACGTCAATGAATTGAGCAACGATTTTGTCGTAATCTCCGAAGTTGGATCGAAGAATCAAATGAAGTCAGAAAATATGGCGCCTAACAAGTGGATTAATTATATCAACGACGATCTTTCCGCCGGGGCATCGATGGTGACGTTAGAAACGAGAGAGAGCGGCCACGGTGGCATTTGCCGACCAAATGGCGAATTGCGATTCGGTCTCGTTGAGGAGATTTTGACGAGCGGCATTGACACGACGTCACTCTTGTTCGAAGCACCTTCGATGGAACTGCAGAGCTATTTTGTTCGTCGCGTCGGGTCCAACGTGAACCTCGGCAATATCGCGCCGAGCGACATCGTTGGCTTGGAGACTATTCGCTTAGGACTGCGTAGTGAGACGCTCCACGATTTTGAACCCGTGGGTGCTGAAGGATCCTTCACTCGTAAATGAGAGAGAGCCGCGACGTTTTTCACTTGGCGATTCCCGCGTTCGAATTGGAGTCGACCGTTGAGTTCTACGTCGACGGGCTCGGATGCAAACTGGCGCGACGCTACGACGATCGAGTCACATTTGATTTCTTCGGCGACCAACTCGTCTGCCACTTGACGCCGGCGCCCACGAGCGAGATACCAATGGAAGATATTCCCATGTATCCACGCCACTTCGGCGTGACGTTCCGCGACGGAGCAGATTTTGATTCGCTTCATCGATTGTGCGTGCAACGCAAGTTGCCAATCTACGCAGATGTCACAACTCGCTTCGATGGCCTGATCGAAGTTCACCGCACGTTCGTTATTTGTGATCCCTCTTCGAATCTCCTTGAGTTCAAGCACTACGTGGACTCTCGGATGATGTACTAAGTGGGTTTTTCGTGTCCCACGAAAATACTGAGCAAAAAGAGAATCCTCTCCGTACGTTGATTCACCAACAGTCTCTTGTAAGGGCGTCGTCGCCTTTTCTGCTCTTCTCCCGCGATGATCGAACGTTGGCGTATGAGGAATTGGACGCCGACGAATCGCCCCTGCGCGAGTCACTTCGAATGTGGGGTGTCCAGCGCGGTGACAAGTTCGGTCTCATTGCCTCGGACCCAATCATCTCCGCGCAGAGCTTGTTGACCATGATGTCAATGGGTCTTTGGGTTGCGCCCCTCGATCCCACTATCACGTATTCTGACCCGCTCGAGATCGATGACCGGGCAAAAATCATCGGGCTTCATGCCATCGTTGCTGATCGGGAGGTGCCAATTGGTGCTGAAGTCTCGTGGCTCGAAATTGGTGAAGCCACAGACTGGCGGCCACGTGCGCCTCAATCGATAAGCACGTCGGACCATCTGGGAGGCCTCATTCTTGCCTCGTCGGGCACGACGGGTCGTCCGAAGATTATGGAACTCTCGGTCAATCAGTTGCTTGAGGCGGCGAGATCGGTGGCGCGCCACAACGAATTGACTCGTTCTGATCGAGGGTTCAATCCGTTGCCGTTGTGGCACGTCAACGCGATTGTGGTCGGACTCCTGTCGTCGCTCGTGAGTGGGGCGTCGCTCGTCCTCGACGAACGATTCCATCGCACCGGTTTTTGGTCGTGCGTTGGGCATTTCGACGTCACGTGGATTAATGCGGTACCCGCGATCATCGCTCGCCTCACAGACGTCGACTCCGATGAAACTGTGCCTCAAGGAATTCGCTTTATTCGATCAGCCTCGGCTCCGCTTGCACCTGCTCAACGTGCCCGTTTTGAAATGGCGACGGGTATTACTGTTCTCGAGTCGTATGGAATGACTGAGGCGGCGAGTCAGATTTGCGCCGCTCCGCTCGATGGACCTAGAAAGATTGGTTCGGTCGGTCGACCAATTGGTGTTGAACTGAGGATCACCGCGTTCGATGGCGGGAATTCTCCGGCGCTGGTAAGCAGCAACGTCGTCGGACACATAGAAATCAGGGGACCTTCCGTCATCGATCACTACGCGATGACGGGCTATGAGGACCGGTTTGACAAGGACAAGTGGCTCCGCACCGGCGACATGGGCTACATCGACGAGGACGGCTACGTGTTCTTGATAGGGCGCACCGACGACGTCATTAACCGGGGAGGCGAGAAGATCATGCCTCGAGAGCTCGAGGAGGTGGCAATGAAGATCGACGGTGTTTTGAGCGCCGCCGTTATCGCTCGCGAACATGACGTCTATGGTCAGGTTCCGGATCTCTTCGTTCAACTCCGTGGTGTGACATCAACCACGCCGCTCGAGCAGCTCGCCATAGTGACCAAGGAACTTCACGATGTTCTCGTGAATACCTTCGCGCGTACGCGTCGACCAATCTCTATCAACGTGATCGAGACGATGCCGTCGAACGCCACGGGCAAGATTCAAAAGAGATTGCTCGCCAACGACGGGGTGAATACCCTCTATCAGTTGTCAGTCTCATGACACACGCAACAGGAGCTCACCGTATAACGATGTCGGAAAATCGGCGCTAAGGATGGGGGATGCGACCTCCGCGCCACTTCGAGGGACTCGAAGGCGCCTCGAACATATTGACGCGATGCGACCAGTCAAGCAAGCGGCCGTTATCTCCACCCATACGCTCGTTTTCTTTGCTCCTTTGGCGACGAGCTCAGCGGTCGTTGGCGTCATTATGCTCACGCGCTTTTCTCGAGACGCCTTCCTCTTCGTGTCAGCCTGCATGCTTGCGTACAGTTATCGCGACGTTGAGAGGATCAATTTCCGCTCCTACTTCAAGCGCCGATTCATGTCGGTTGGCGTTCCATACCTCGCGTGGACGGTTATCTATTTTTTCTACACGTCATTGAATCCAACCAATTCCTTCCCCTTCTATTCGCTCGCATGGGTCAAAGTATTCAGTCACTCGGGCGCGCACTACTTCATCCACCTCCTCCTCACCGGGTATTACCACCTCTATTACCTCATCGTGATAATGGAGTTCTACGTGCTGTTCCCGCTTTTGTTTAAATTCGTTCGCAAGTATTCCTCGTGGCATTGGCTCTTCATCGTGGTTGCGCTCGTCTGGCAGATTGCCTACGGGGCGCTGGTGGATTCGCGTCATCTCTTCATTCATCTTTCAGGCGTACAACAGACTCGATTCATAACGTCCTACCCGATCTATCTGGTGGGTGGTGTCATTGTCGCCCTCCACCTCGACGATATCCACCAATGGATCGTGCAACACGCGCGCCTTATCATCGCGGTGACGGTCGTATCCGGAGTTGGGGCCGAGATACTCAGTTTCCTCGGTCGATACTCGTGGATGCCCTTGTTCCTCCAGACGGGAACCTTCGTCTTTTCACCTACGGTCGTGCCGTTTGATATTTCAGCGATCTTGTGCGTCTACTTACTCGGTGTCTTCCTCGTCTCGAAGAATCGAAGCGTTCGTACTCGCGCCGCCGTCCAGTCGGGTTCTGACAACTCGTACGGCGTGTACTTATCCCAGATGCTGTGGATTCCGCTACTGCTTCGTTTTCGCGACCATTTCCACATCCATCTCGCGTGGGAATTGCAGGTGCCAATTGCCCTCGTGGTGGTCTATTCGCTCGGGTTTCTATTTACGGCCGTGGTTGCCCGTACCCCACTCGCCGTCGCCGTAACGGGTCGGTCTCGCGCGACGTGGGCGTCGCTGTTTCCTCGTCGTCACGACACCCCTGACCAACTTCGAGGGGACGTAGGGGATGGACCGTTCGACGTGGTCTACGAATAACGAGGATGAGGTGTCAAGGTAGCGGGATGGGTACCGTGAGCTCCCATCGACTGCAGTTCGCCACCCCTCCCCAGTGCCACTCTTCTATAGAGGTGCCAGAGACGTACGCTTCCATCGCTCGAATCGTGCCCCCGTGGGTGACGACGAGCAGCCGCGCGTCGCCGTAGGTCTCGATGGTTTCCCTCACGAATCGTCCACTTCGATCGTAGAGTTCACGAAGCGATTCGCCCATTTCTGGATGCGCGTCCTCATTGATGACGTGCGTGCCTTCGATGCCGGTGATGGATGGCGTCAGAACGTTCGAAGGTCGTGACTCGGCAACGCCAAAGGAGCGTTCGCGAAGCAATTTCGTCGTGAGGATAGCGCCGCCCAGAACCTCAGCCAGGAGCGCCGCCGTTTCGACGCAACGCGTCAGATCGCTCGAAAGAATGGCGTCATAGTGATCGTTACGCAATTCACTCGCCAACGCACGAACTTGGCTCTGCCCTTGTTCAGTAAGGCGGGACGTGTCGTTTTGACCCTGTATGAGTCGTCGCTCGTTCCACGTGCTTTCGCCGTGGCGCACCACCGTCCACTTCGCATAGTTGGTGCGGTTGGAGGCCACTCGTCAAGAGTAGTGGCGTCGTGGAGCTCGCTTTAGGGAACCTTTGGCACGTCGTCGTTACGACAATGGCGGAAGTACATCTTCAATCGCGTCAGCAATGGCGAGGTAACCGGCATCATTCGGATGAAGATTCGGTCCATAGGGGGCTAGCGCGCACATCCAGGTCAACTGACATACCTCGAAGGACCTCAGATTCGCGGCTCCATTTTTTTTCAACTTTGGCGAGTTGGCGACATCTAGCGAGAATGCTGCGGCAACATCGGCGATTGGAATGTGCAGCGATGAATATACGCTTCGGAGCGTTTGATTGAGATCGTTCACCATCGAAAGGCTCGCGTTGGAAATCCTTGGACCATCGCCCCCGATGAGCGAGTCGGCGAGATAGGGATCGTCGTGATTGAGACCGACGAAGGTGACTTTGGGCCCTGCGACCGCCGTCAGCGCGTTGACGATAATTGTTAGTTGGTTGCTCACGACCATCGTTTGCTGATTAAGGCACGTCGTGAGTGTCGACAAGTGTGCGAGGCACGTCTTGACGTTGTTGAACCCCAGGTCAATGGTCACCAGCCCCGACTCGCCTTGATGAGATTTAAGGAACGCAATAGCTTCATTGAGCTGGCTGTCTGGTGGCGTGTAGCAGGTGTCACCGCCGTAAATCATCGTCGTTGTCGTTTCTCCGGGGCAGCCAATTTCGTGCAAATCCAGCGTGACGCCTAATGATGCTTCGTTGGCTACGACGTCGTTCGCGTAGCCCTCGTCGGTACGCGACCCATTGGGATCACTTGCCGTAGGCTGAACGCCGACCGATTCTGAACCTCCTATCGCGAGATAGAACACCGGCGACAAAGTTGAGGCCATGGCGACCGACGAAAAGGAGGTGAAGCTGCCAAGGAGCGTGACCGCGCAAACGAAGGCGGATACGTTGCGAAAGAGCACGTTGCGCCACACGCGACTTAACGCGATCTTCATTGTCATTTTTGAAATTCCCCTATAGACAACAGCGCGTCTCCTAGAAAGACAACGCCGCGTCGCCGAACCTCTAATTCTCTATCAAATGAATCGACAAGAAACCAGTTCGACGCAACTGAAAGTTTAGTCGTTCTCGCGAAAGTGCAGCCGATCACTTGGTACCAGGCATTTCGCTGTGGCCTGTCGCGATTTCGCTTCTTCGATTCCTGATGTACGGGCTTACTCTGAATTCTTACGAAGACCTTGTCATAAGGATCCTCAACGACAGGGACGAGCTCGAGCAATTTACACAGCGGAAACAGCACCCTTTCGTCTACCGTTTAGTAAATGAGCGCACGTGAGATTATGTCGTACGACGATTTTGGTCGCGCCACGAGGGAACTCGCGCATCGAATCTGTGACTCAGGTTTCGCTCCCGACATCGTGTTGTCAATTGCCCGAGGCGGATTTTTCTTGGGCGCGGGTCTGGGATACGCCCTCGGCGTGAAGAACGCTTTCATGATGAGTGTCGAGTACTACACCGGCATCGATGAACGACTGGCGATGCCAATCGTTTTACCGCCAGTGCCCAACAAGATCGACTTATCCGGTGCCATCGTCCTGGTCGCTGATGACGTGGCGGATTCCGGTCACACCCTAAAGATGGTCATGGATTTCTGCGCTGAGTCGGTGCGCGATGTTCGTTCGGTGGTGCTGTATGAAAAGCCGCAATCAGTTATCGCGCCTGATTACTCGTGGAGAAAGACCGATAAGTGGATTGACTTTCCTTGGTCCAGTGAAGGTCCGGTCACCGCTAACGGTGCACTGGCGCACTGAGCAGTCTTGGGACCTCGACGAGCGCCGAGGCAGGTGTGGCTGGTCGTGATGACCGCCAGAAGAGACAACGCGTGACGAGCACCCCTCGTCGCATCGCGCTGCGTGGTCACGTCGTCAGTTGCCGGCTTGATCCGCGGTTATTCTCTTGGGACGAGGCGGTTATTGACATCGCCGACGGTTTGGTCGTCGTTGAGAATGGCATCATCGCGGCAGTTGGTCCTTACGACTCGGTTCGATCGTCGATAGATTCGGCGACGCACGTTGAGCATTATCCCGAATGCCTACTTGCGCCTGGTTTTGTGGATTCGCACGTCCATTACGCCCAAGCACCAATGGTCGCGTCGCATGGGACGACCTTGCTCGATTGGTTGACGAAGTACACGTTTCCAAACGAGGAGCGTTTTTCAGATGTCTCATACGCGCGAAGTGTCGCGAAGTTCTTCTTTGATGAATTACTTCGAAACGGGACGACGAGTGTGCTCGCCTTCTGCACCGTCTTTCCTCAATCCACGGATGCGTTCTTCGAAGAGGCTTCGAGGCGCAACATGCGAGTGATCGGTGGAAAAGTATTGATGGACCGCAACGCGCCGTCGTCATTGACCGACACGGTGCAGTCGGGCTATGACGACTCCAAAGCTCTTATCGAGCGATGGCACGGGAACGGTCGTTTGCGGTACGCGATCACGCCACGCTTCGCTCCCACTAGCAGCGAGGGTCAGTTGCGCTCGGCGTCGTCCTTGTGGCAAGAGTTTCCAACCTGCTTGGTACATTCGCACGTGTCGGAAAACTTGGAGGAGATCGAATGGGTCCGCTCGTTGTTCCCGAATCGGGCTGGATACCTTGACGTCTATGACGATGCGGGTTTGCTTGGACGGGGCACCGTGTTGGCGCATGGTGTCCACTTAACGCGCGACGAACTTGACCGCATTGCTGCGACGTCGACGTCGCTCGCCCACTGTCCCACGTCGAACACATTTCTCGGAAGCGGACTCTTTTCATTTAACAAGGTGAATGCCGCGCGTGAGCACATCGACGTCGGGTTAGGTACCGACATCGGAGCCGGGACAAGTTTCTCGCTCCTTACGACGATGGGCGAGGCCTACAAAGTTGCCGCCCTCACCGCGTCGAGTATGAACGCCTACGAACTTTTTTATCTGGCGACGCTCGGTGGCGCTCGCGCACTGGGCGTGTCGAGTTTTGTGGGTTCACTTGAGGTCGGTAAGGAAGCCGATGTGGTGGTACTTGATCCGCGCTCTAGCCCGCTCCTCGCCTATCGCTCTGATCGGGTGACCTCGACCGAGGAACAACTCTTCGCCCTCGCAATGCTTGGTGATGACCGCTCGGTGGCGGCCACCTACGTGGCGGGCGAGCGAGCGTACGAACGACGCTTCGACGACGACTAACACTTGCGACGTCAGACAGCTGCCGCAGTTGCACGCCTCGCGAGGTTGAGCGCCAAAACACCTACGGTAGAGTCAAAGGCGCGTGGGCCTTTCCATGGGTCACTATGACGTGGCGAGTGCGGTCGTGAGGAGACGGGTGGTCGTGCCAGTGATGAGGGGCGAGTCATGAATTACATCACGCAACATTGGGGCTACCCGTGGATAGGCGTGCTGATGATCATTGTCGCCCTCGTCCACGAAAAAGGCCTGCGGTCGATCAATCGCCGCTCAACGAAGGAACACGCGTCCAAGCGACGGCGGCGAATGTGGCTTAGCTACGCGGGTCTTTTGATTGGGGCGCTCAGTGTGGTGTCCCCCTTGCAATTCTGGGCTATGGAGTATTTCTGGGTCCACATGCTCCAGCACGTCTCGGTCATGCTCGCCGCGCCAGCCCTTTATGTCGCCGGCGCACCTTTCCTCCCGCTCGTCCATGCAGTACCGGTGCGAGTCCGTCGAAGGATGCTGCGACGAGTGTTCAGCCCGAGTCGGCGAACATGGTCCAGAAAAGTTGGAGCGTTTCTTCTCTCGCCCATCGTTGCGGTGGGATTCTTCAACCTCATCATGGTGCTGTGGATGATCCCGAGTTTGTTCGACCCCGTCATGGACAGCACGAAACTGCACATTGGTCTCATGTTGACGACGTTCTTTTTCTCAGGCGTTTTGTTCTGGCTGCAGATAATTCCCTCGAAACCATTCCGCCCAAAACTCGCACCGTTTGGCCAAGTAGCGGCGCTCCTCTTCACCAACCTCGTAATGACAATCATTGCGCTTATCCTCAGTTTCTTCACTTCGGTGCCCTGGTACAACTTCGGAGCAGCGATGGAGGGGATGGCGGGCATGGTGATGGGCGGAGCGATGCCCACCATTACATTGAGTCGACTAGCGGATCAGCAAATTGGAGCAGCGATCTTGTGGGTCTGCGGCGATTTTTGGTGCTATCCCTCGCTCGTCACCGCGCTGCGAAGGGCAATGAGCGATGCGAAGCACGATGATTCGAGAAATGATGATTCCATTTCGCGAATGATCCGGTCTCATCGCAATATGAGCGTTGAAGAATTCCAAGCCGCCCGAACAGCGAATGCCGTAGCGGCGCAGTCGACGATGGACAGCGATAAAGATAAGAACCGATGAAGACGGGTCGATGTTGTGGTGAGATTCTACAAAGATTCGCAAGAGTCGAATCCAATCTCGCGCACCCGAAACGTCGGTGAACTTTCGTTACGCGATCACACTCGATGGCCGTCGACCAGAATTTGCGAGGTAACCTTTCAACATCATGGTGAGGGAATAATCCAATGGGAGGTATGACCGAGCGGTCAATCGACTTAGAGAATTACCTCGTCGTCAATCTTTTTAAGCATTCTCTTTTCTCGACCGACATCATTTGGATTTGCCTCGTCGCGTTCGTTCTGCTCGTGGCATTGATAGCGACAAAGAAGATCTTTGCGTTCAATATGTTGGGCGTTGACGACGCCGAGCCGCGCGCACGCACGTACCTTCGTTGGGGATTTGGTGCCATCTGGTTGATCGACGGAATACTTCAATTTCAGTACACAATGCCATTGGGTCTCGCCAACAACGTCGTGCGACCAATGGCTGCGGGAACGCCTTCATGGCTCCATTCCTTGATGATCCACGGTGTCAACCTTTGGAACGATCACCCAATATCACTCGCCGCGGGCGTGGCGTGGTTTCAAGTGGGTCTCGGTCTCGCGATCTTGGTGTCCAAAGGGAAAACGGGTCGATGGGCGGCCGGACTCTCGGTCGTCTGGGCTGCAGGAATTTGGCTCATTGGCAATGGTGCAGGGGGCATCTTCGTTCGCGGCGCAACGATTCTCTTCGGTTGGCCCGGCGCGACTCTTATTTACGTCGTGTCTGGGTGTTGGCTCGTCGTTGATCCGAAGCGCTTTCATCGAAGCTTCTCAACGTTCACCCTTCGCTTCTTTTCATTGTTGCTCGTAGTTGCCATCATCTTTCAAAGCCTGCCCGCCGCGGGATTCTGGCACGGTGGTAATTCCAACGCACTAACTCTCATGACTCGTTCGATGACGAGCGTTGCACAGCCGCACGCCCTAGCGTGGTTCGTTCGCCAGGGTGGGACACTTAGCGGGCGCCTGGGTGGTGGCTTCAACGTGATCATCATCCTGTGGTTGCTTGTAACGGGCGTCGCCCTCTGGCGATCGGTGAAGGCTCGAACGAATTGGCCGGTGTACTCGCTCGCGATTGGTTGCATGATTCTGTGGGTCGTTGCAGAGGACGCTGCGTTGTTCGGCGGCATTTCGACGGATTTCAATTCATTGTTGCCAATGGCGGTCCTCGGTTTATGTGCATTGCCGCGTCTCGAAACTGCGTCCCCACGCACATTGCGTCTTCGTCCAGAAATGACGAACGGCGTCGGCGCGGTCATTGCGACATTCGCCACTGCCATGCTCGCAACGACAATCATCTCCATGTTCGTGACGGTGACCGTTTCCGCGACAGAGAATACGTTCTACCTTGCAGGTAATGGGGCAGCGTCGCCGCTCAATGCCACAGCGCCCCTCTTTACCCTGACTGACCAATTTGACCAGCCGTATTCACTGGGCGAGCATCGTGGATACGTCACCCTCATCACCTTCCTCGATCCGGTGTGCTGGACGGACTGCCCCTTGCTCGCACACCAAGTGGCTCAGGTTCGCTCTGATTTGGCGTCAAACGCCAAAATAGATATAGTCGCCGTCGCAGCCGACCCTTATCACGAGACGCTAGCCAATGTTCGTCACTTCATCGCGATTCACAATTTACGCAATGTCAAGAACTTCTACTTCGTCACGGGTACGCGCGCTGAGACGAGCAAGGTCTGGGCCGACTACGGCATCGGCGTGACGATGACGCCGACCGATGCCATGAGTATTCACGATGATTACATGTACATCGAATCAGCGAAGGGGAAACTCAAGTGGGTCATTCCCGATGATCCCCCCAATGCCGCCTCGTTGAATGCTTCTTCAGTTGCGGAGCTGTTATCACTGCTTGCGACACAAGGGATCCACTAGTGGCGACCAGATTCGTTGGCGCGCTCGCGCTTTTCGTCGGTGCCCTCGCCCTGTGCGCATGTGGCGCACCCTCGGCGACGGCGAAGTTCGCTGCTTCGAGTGATTGTTCGGTGACCGTGACGAATGTCGACTACGCCGGATGTAACCTCGCCGGTCGTGACTTGAGTCACGACGATCTTCAATCTGATGACTTTGTGCGAGCCAATCTCGCTGGCGCCAATCTCGACTTCGCGAATCTTCAGGGTGCCAATTTCAAGGACGCCAAGCTTGCGGGTGTCAAGACGAATGACTTGACGATTTGTGTCAATGCCGAAGTTGGTCCGTGCACGATGGCGGGTCTTCGTTCTGCGAGTAGCAGAGACAAGTCGCAAGGCGACTAACCCCTGCACGTAATCCGGTGCACTTAAGAATTCCTAGAGGTCCAAACATCAAATGCTTGGTGTCGTCGTCGTTGTGGTGGTCGTAGTCGTCGTCGGTACGACGTCTGACGATGATCCCGTCCACGTGACGGTCCTGACGCCTTGGGAACTCACCACGGACATCGACGATCGAAGGGCCTTCATCAGGGCAATGCCATGGGCGCCCGCGACGTTGAGCCCGTTGGGGCCTTGCTGGCTGAGCACGACTTCGTACGTAGGCACGATGATGCCACCGAGCATCACGTTGATTGCCATTGCTACGCACCCTCCCGACGCCAAGGTATAACCAGACTTCACGCCTACGACGCCGTCAGTTCCGATAAAGGGAGTGTAGGAACCCAGTTCGCCAGCGACCGGTAGGCGCACTTTGGTTAAGGCGGCAATGCTGTCAATGACCGGTTCGCTCGTCATGAGGTCGACCGTGATCCTGACAACGTCTTGGGCCGTCGAGAGATCTTGTGGTGAGATGCCCGTGAAGTCGGCGTAGTGCGTCTGAGAGAGACCGAGACTCAGAGCGTCGACGTTCATGGTGTTGATGAACTTCGACTGACTCATTCGCGTTAGTTGGACGAGCAGCATCGCGTAGTCACCGGCCGAATGCACGAAGAGTCCGCGTAGCAGGGTTCCCTCGCAAAGAACCTCGCCCAAACGAATCTTGGCCGTTGACTCTTGGATGGAAAGGTTCTCATGGAAGAAAGCGACGTCGGCGGCATTCACCACAGTGCACGGTCCTTTTTGATCGTACGCAATGGGAAATTGCTGTAAGACGACCCATGCGGTCATCAACTTCGTGAGACTGGCGATAGGGACTCGAGGTTGATTGGGTGACGCCGCCACGACCGATAGTTGCGGCACCGCAACTGCCGCGCTATCGCCAGACGGCCAAGGGAACGTCGTCGTTGTCGGCCTCGTCGTCGTAGTGCCAAGAATCGTGCTGGTTGTGCTAGTCGAGATCGTGGTGGTGCTCGATGTACCGACAACGGTGCTCGTGGTCGTGCTAGTAGTGGTGGGACTCGAACTCGTGGCACTCGAGTCCACGAGCAACGCACTCATCACGACGAGCACAATAAATAATGCCAACACTCCTCGCGTGGCGACGCGCGAGCGACGAAGGATGTTCATTTCACTCAAGATTAATACCTCGAACCTTGAGCAGGGAAACCGCGCCCGAATCTATGACCCATCGCGCATGAGGTTTACAATCGCGCGCTCACTTTTTTCGAGTTCTCAGTCTTCGTCGGGGAAACTGAGTTTGCCTTCTTTTGTACCGGTTAGATACGAAACAACACCCGAGACCAACAGCAGCACGAACGACGCTGAAAGTGCGAGGTTGAGTCCGTGCGTGAAGGCTTGGTACGCCGCCTGAACGACTTTCTTGATTATTTGTTTCACTGCGGCACTGGTCTTGCCACTGAGCCCTCGTTCTTGGGCGTTGATCGATCCGGTCGTCACCGCAGCAATAATCTGAGCGCGGAACGCAACAGGAATTCCAATTGCTGCGAGACGCGACACGAGGTTGACCGTCAACTGCCCATTCACAATGGAACCGAGAATCGCGACACTCGCAACGGCGCCCAACTCTCGGCTGGTGTTGGTGGCGGAGGCCGCCATGCCCGAGTGCGCCGCGGGAAGGCTCGCCATCGCAGAGTAGGTAACGGGGACGACCAAAATACCAAATCCAACTCCAGCGATGCCCATGGTCCATCCGACGTTAGACACGCCCGCGCTCGGTCCTATCAACACGTCGGTGAGCAGCACGCCGATTGCGGCGATGAAGCATCCCGTCATCATTGGCACACGCGTGCCAACGACGCCGACCCAGCGTCCCGCAAACACCGCCGCCAAGACCATGCCGCCGAGTAAGGGAAGAAAGTCAAGGGCGAGGTTGAAAGCGCCCACCGAGGCGACAATCTCTAAGTAGAGCGCGACGAAGAAGAAGATCGAGAAAATCGAGAAGTAGCTGGCGAATGCGATGAACGTAGAGCCCGCGAACGGGCGACGGCGAAAGAATGAGAGATCAAGCATTGGATTCTTCACTCGATGTTCGGCGAAAATGAACGCCAAGGCGGAAACGAAACTGATGACGTAGAGCGTGATGATCCCGGACGATATGTAGCCCGTCGTCTCACCTTGAATGGTCGCGAACGTTGCGCAACCCAACACGAGGGCGCCGAGGATGAAGCCGGCGAAGTCGGGTCGGGACCTTGTCGGGTCTGAACTTTCGGGAAGTGTCGATCCCGCCGCAATCAACGCAAGGATTCCAAAGAAGAGGTTTGCCCAGAACACTGCTCGCCACGAAAAAATGCCGACGAGCGTTGCGCCAATAACGGGACCCATACCGAGGGCGAGACCCGACACCGCAGCCCACGCACCTAGGGCACGGGCGCGTTGGCGCGGATCGGGGTAGATGTGGCGAATCATCGACAACGTGCTTGGTTCGGACGCGGCGGCGCCGATACCCATGACTACTCGTCCGATCACCAACATTGGTGCGGACGTGGCGACCGCGCAAACGACAGACCCGCCGCAAAAAATTGCGACGCCGATAAGCATGACGCGCTTGCGCCCGTAGTTATCGCCCAGCGATCCGCAGATCAACATCAAACTCGCGAAGGCCAATGCGTAGCCACCGACAATCCACTGCAGGTTAGAGATTCCCGCGTGAAGCGATGATTGGACGTTCGACAACACGGCACTGATCAAGGTGTTGTCGATGAACGTCAAGAACAGAATCGCGAGCAACGCGCTATAGCCAAAGTGCGTCGTGAGTCCACGCCACTTCTCCGCAATGAACGTTCCTTCACTGGAGCGAGATGACGTCCCTGAACTTCTCAGGCTACTCATACGATCCTTCGAACAAAATCGGCGACATGTCTGATGTTCCTACGCTTTATCCCCGCAGCGACACTGCGAATCTTCCGGCGAGTTCGTCGCACGAAAGATTCGCAGTGTCATGAAGCGGCGTGAGTTACTTGAATTTGATGGGGCGGGAGGATGCGGTGTCGCCACCACTGGCGTTACCCACGCTGATGTCGCAACTAGCCAAGTTGGCGGGCGCTGTACCGCACTTCCCGTTGCCAATCGTGCCGGTAATGACCATGAACTTCGTTGGGGCGAGTACGCCCTTGGAAGAGATCGTGGCTGGCGTTGCGCCAAGTTCGTTGCACTGGCCGCCGCCCTTCGCCTTGACGAGGCATTCGACGACGTACACCGAGTCACCTTTTTTGAATCCCGTACCCGAGACCTTTACAGTCTCGCCGTTCTTGAGGTTCGTCGAGGGCGTGACCGTCAACTTTGGTCCACTGGATGCACCGGCGCTCATCACGCCACCTGTCGTTGCAAGAAGTGCTGCGGTGAGTACGCCCGCTCCAATACGTAACGCTATGGATTTCGTCATTTCATATCCTCCCGATAGATGTCACCGGACACGTTGTTACTATGTCCAACCCCACGAAAGATTAAGGCGCTGCTCAGCATCGCGAGGTGTCTCACCAACATCGACGCAGTGCGTGTCAAGCGAAGACCCACAACATCGAAGACGCCATGTCTCTCAAAGGGTTCGTACCCATCGTAATGGTGGGAACATTTTTTCGAGTTGACGACTAAGGATTCTCTCAGTTCTAAGAGTCTTCTCAATGAGACGCTGCTGATTGCATCGAACCACAGGCAGTGACGACAATGCGTTGTCTCGTTACTTCAAGGTAGCGACTTAGAGTTCCTCAGCGACAACCGCCGTGCCGTAGGCGAGAATCTCTTGGAATGTTCCTTGCAGTTCGTTGGAGTCATAGCGCACCGCGAGCACCGCGTTCGCGCCCACTGCTTCGGCTGCTTCCTTCAATCGCGTCAATGCTTCTTCACGTGCCTCTTGAAGTTGTCGGGTGAGTCCACGAAGCTCGCCGCCGCCAAGTGCCTTCAGCGACGCACCAATTTGCGCACCCACGTTTCGCGTTCGAACGGTCAGTCCATTGACTTCACCAATGACTTTTGTAATCTTGTAGCCCGGCAGATCGTTGGTCGTGACTATCAGCATGTGCGCTCCTTCATCGTCGATGTAACACTATGCCGCGTTACGTTCATTGCTTCGAATGAAATGCTATACATTCTCGCTTTTCCATGCGCGACGAGATCCGCTTAAGGTGGGGTACCAAAGGAAGAGCGCAATGACAATTCAATCCGCACGACGAAGTCTCGTCACCGCGCCCCTCATTCTTTTGCTCGTCGCGGGGAGTACACTCGCGGCGCCGATCGCGGCAGTAGCCAGTGCGACGTCGAGTTCGCGAACCACGCTTGTCGAGAAGGGCTACAGCGACGTCGACGTCATCAGGTCCTACTACTTCTGTAGCAGCACGTCGTGCAAGGCAGACAAGGCGAGTGCCGAAAAGAAGTCGGCGAGTGCGATTCAAGATCTCGTCTACGCCGCTGGCACGCTGACGCCCACCTCGTCACCGAAGAACGAACGGATGGTGGTTGCGAAATTCGACGCGGACGTGCTTGCGCTGCAGAAAGTCATTGAGGTGTACACCTCGCAAACGAACGCGACGCAAATCGCGCAGAACACCGGAACGCTCTACTATGAGACCGCCAACATTTACTCAGATCTCTATCTGCTTTCGAGCGAGATCACCAAGACCACACCGCAATTCTCGACGTGGAGTTTTGGCCCCGAGGCGGTGCTGTACGCGATGCAAGTCGACACGCAGGCGTTGAACGCCAAGTCGTCGACAGTTGCCCTCGACGTCGCGACGAATGCTGACCTGTTGCAGGATTCGCGTGCGCTTATTGCCGACGCCGATGGGCCGAACAAGGCATTCAACGAGTTGATAATTGAGTTCGCTAAGAACCAAGAGAACGTGAGTACTGCAGAGAACGCGGTGTTTGAAAGAAAGACGCCGGCGATAACTGATAAAGAACTTAAGGCAGATATCGCGCTGCTCGGAACGCAGTTCGAAAACATAGCGAAGCAGCAGAAGGCTCTGACGAAGAAGTAGGAGACATGAGATCGAGTGAAGGGAGTCTTGTGTCCAACGAAACCCTATTGATCATGGACACGCAGAACGGAATCGTCGCGCGACTTGGTGAACTGGCAAATCCGTTACTGGACACCTTGAGTGAAGTGCTCGATGCGGCGCGCGCGAAGGACATCCCCGTCATTTTCGTGCGTGTCGCGTTTCGTCCCGGCGCTCCCGAAGCGAGTCCCCGCAACAAGTCCTTTGCCGCTGTGTCCCAATCTGATGCGTTCAATGAATTGGCCCTCTCGACGCAGATACATCCACGACTTGCGCCCCGTGACGGTGAGGTCGTTGTTGTTAAGCGTCGGGTGAGCGCCTTCTCCGGTAGTGATCTAGAAACCGTCCTACGCGCCAAGAACATCGACACACTCGTGCTAACTGGCATAGCGACGAGTGGCGTGGTGCTGTCGACACTCCGACAAGCAGCTGACATGGATTACTCGCTCGTCGTATTGAGCGATGCTTGTGCAGACGCGGACTCTGAGGTGCACCGCGTCTTGACCGAGAAAGTGTTCGCCCGTCAAGCGACGGTGATGACCTCCGGGGAATGGATTACGCAGCTCGCGTCGAAGACTTAAATAGTGATCAGCTCTTGTTCTTGCGCGACGACACTCTTTCTCTCGAATACGAGCGTCGCCAGGAAACTCAGCAGGAGCGCGGCGAGAACGCCGAGGTTCGCGTATGCCCATGCGCCGCTCTTGCCTCCGAGGCCGAATGGTTTCAGCAAATAGCCCTGCCACGTCAACCACGAGGCTGCGGCATTGGTGACTAACCCCCATCCAATGAAACTGGAGACGATGATGGTCGCAATTGGCATGGCGCGAACGTCGCCGTAGCGACCGGTCGTGGCAAAAAGGTCAGCGTCGGAATAATCCTTCCGGCGAAGCAGAAGGTCCGCCAGAAAGACGCCGCACCACGCCGCGATCAAAACACCGACGGTGATCAAGAATCCCTCAAATTGTCCGAGGAAGTTTTGGGCGGCGAACACGATATAGATCGTGCCCGCGACCATGATCACACCGTCAACGCCTGCGGCAGCGAATCGGGGGATCTTGAGTCCCGCCGACAGCAGCGATAGTCCCGAAGAGTAAATGTCGAGAACCGCACCGCCAACGAGTCCGAGAATCGCCACAATTGCGAAGGGGACGAGGAACCACGTCGGCAAGATGGTAGCCAGTGCGCCGACAGGTCCGTAGACGCTGCCGTTGACATCGTTCGTGAATGTCTTGGACGAACCCGCGAGCAAGAGACCAAAGAACAAAAGAATTAGTGGCGCGACTGATGATCCGAACGTCGTCCACCACACGACACCCTTTGACGAGGCGTTGCGGGGCAAGTAGCGAGAATAGTCAGCCGCCGCATTCACCCACCCAAGCCCAAAACCGGTCATCACAAACACGAGTGCTCCGATCACACTCTGCGAAGAACCGCTCGCAATGTGTGACACCACGTGCCACTTGATGTGATCGAGCGTCAAGATGATGAAGAACACAGTGAGCATGCCAGTGACGACCGTGATGATCGCCTGCATTCTCATTATGAGGTCAAAGCCCATCACGCCGCCGCCCACGATTAATGCGCCAATGATTATTAACGCAACGACTTTCACGCCGGTGCCGCCGCCCCAACCGAGCCGAGTGAAAACCGTGGACGTGGCGAGGACCGCAATCGCCATGAGTGCAGTCTCCCAACCCACGCATAAGAGCCACGAGATGAACGAAGGCAAACGGTTGCCGCGAATGCCAAAGGCCGCCCTACTGAGAATCATGGTTGGCGCAGAGCCACGCTTTCCTGCGGTTGCAATGAAACCGCACAGGACGAAACTGACGATGATTCCTACGACGCCGACGATAATTGCCTGCCAGAACGAGATCCCAAAACTGAAGACATACGCTCCGTACCCAAGTCCAAGCACTGAGACGTTTGCTCCAAACCAAGGCCAGAACAACTCGCGAGGCCGACCCTTTCGCTGCGTCTCGCCAATGATGTTGATGCCGTTCTCTTCGATACGCAGTGCAGCGCCGCCTCCGGTACCTAAAAGTTCGGAGATTTCATTGCTCACTGGTCCTCCTCAGGAATTGTCGAAATTCGTTGGACTGATACTAGACAGGTGCGACGACAGTCCTGCGCCCGAGAACTCTCTACCCGCACGACGACGACGCGTGTGGTTCGTTCGATGTCGCCGTGTACGTTGACATGGATGATGTCGCCATCACTCAAAGCGAGAACCGAACGGGAAGGTCGCTGCGTGGCGACACTGACGGGGCTCGCCATCGGTGACGCCCTCGGTATGCCGACCCAGTCGCTCGCTCGTGAAGAAGTTGTCATGCAGTTCGAGCCAGTTCTGTCAAGGTTTTATCCGTCGAGTCCCGAGCACCCGTTTGCGCCAGGTTTGGCCGCCGCGACGGTGACCGACGACACGGAACAGACGTTGTTACTCGCCGAAGTGCTACTGGACACGTTTGGAGATTTTGACGTTGAGCGCTACGCCCGAGAACTCCTGGAATGGGAGGAGGACGTTGGTCGTCGAGGACTCCTTGACCTTCTCGGCCCTTCAACGAAGGCGGCGCTGGACAACCTGGCACGTGGCATGGACCCGCGCGAGACGGGCACGTCGGGCACCACGAATGGCGCCGCCATGCGCATCGCGCCCGTGGGCATCGTATGCCCGAGCAGTGATCTTGCGGCGTTGGTGCAGCGAGTGATTGACGTGAGCTTGCTCACGCACAACACCTCAGAGGCATTGAGCGGTGCTGTCGCCGTTGCGACCATCATCAGCGCGGGTATTGACGACGTCCCAATCGACCGTGCGATCGAGATGGCTTTGGATGCGGTGTGCATGGTCGAGAAGAAGTACGAGAGCGCGGGCGCTGCATCAATGAGTGCTGCTCTATCGCGAGCCATTGAGATTGGTCGGCGCTACCAAGGGCTATCGCTGATTGCTGCGATTAACCGCTCGGTCGGAACGAGCCTCGCGAGTTTGGAGTCGGTGCCGGCTGCCTTCGCGGTCTTGACGTCATCGAGCGAGGACGCGTGGTTTGCGTGCCGAGTGGCTGCGTCACTGGGGGGTGACACCGACACCATCGCCGCGATGACGGGCGCGATGGCCGGTGCGTTGCTGGGACCCAACACATTCCCTCGATGGGCGATCGACCAAGTGCATGCCGTAAACAATTTGCCACTGGAGCAGGTCGCCCTTCGACTTCTCCAGGTTCGTGGTGACGGCAATGGCTGACGTCGCACGCTTCATAGGGGTCGACACGATCATGATTGACGTTGTCTTGAAACTCGAGTCGCTGCCGCAACGTGGATCAGATGAAGTGGTGTCCGAGCGTCTCATCACGACGGGCGGAGGGTTCAATGCGATGAGTGCGGCGTCTCGTCAGGGCCTGTCGGTGGTCTACGCGGGCCAATTGGGTACCGGTCCGTTTGCCGACCTCGCCCGAGCCGATTTGAATCGCGAAGGGATTTTGTTCCCTATCGCGCCAATAGGCGATGTCGACCTTGGCATCTGCGTAGTGCTCGTCGAGGACGACGGCGAGAGAACCTTCGTCACGTCACCGGGCGCCGAGGGACGCCTTCACGCCGAGGAGCTCGCGACGATCGAACTCCATGCTGGCGACGTCGTGTTCTTGTCGGGTTACGACTTCGTCTATTCCGACCTCGGTAAGGAGACGCTCGCGTGGCTTCATGCAATACGTGACGATGTGATTGTCGCCTTTGATCCAGGTCCACGAGTCATGGACCTCGCTCGCGAGGTTCTCGGTGACGTGCTGGCACGGACCGACTGGTTGTTGTGCAACGCCAACGAAGCGGCGTACCTGAGCGGCGAGCGCGACGCCGCGAGCGCGGCGCGAGCGCTGTTGAGTCGAGAGGTGCGGGTAGGCGTTGTCGTGCGCAACGGTGCTGACGGTTGCTACCTGGCGCAGCGTTCATCCGAGGTGCTGCACGTCGCGGGCGTACCGAGCGAGGTGATCGACACCAATGGCGCAGGTGACGTCCATAACGGCGTCTTCCTTGCCGAAATCGCGACCGGGACCGCGCTATTCGAAGCGCTGCGGCGCGCTAACGTTGCGGCGTCCATTGCCATTGGACAACTTGGTCCGGCGACGTCTCCCGATCGCGACGCCGTGAGCAAAAAAATGGCCGAGTTGTACTGAAATGTCGTCGCTTCTTCTGGCCTAACGTGACCAATGACGCAAGGGGGGACGATGCAGGGCTTTGAGCCTTTCGAGGGAGTCATCGCAACGACTGTGGCTGACTCCACGCCGTGGTGGCCAACACCCGTGCACCCGAAAGAGAACGCGCCCAACGTGGTCGTGATGTTGATCGACGACCTCGGTTTTTCTCACTTCAGCTGCTTCGGTTCGGACCTCGAGACACCCAACATCGACGCGCTCGCCGCGAACGGTTTGCGCTACACGAATTTTCACGTGACACCATTATGTTCACCAACGCGTGCGGCGCTGCTCACTGGTCGAAATCACCACAGCGTTGGGATGCGCGGTATCTCGAATTGGAGCAGCGGGTTTCCCAGCATGCGCGGGCATATCTCCAACCACGCGGCGACACTGGGCGAGATGCTGCGAGATGAGGGCTACACCACTTTCGCGATAGGCAAATGGCACCTCGTGTCAATGGAACACTCGTCGTCCGCGGGCCCCTTCGACCAGTGGCCGTTGGCGAGGGGGTTTGACCGTTTCTACGGATTCCTCGATGGTGAAACCGACCAGTTCTCACCAGACCTCGTGTACGACAACCACCGAATCGAGCAACCGCGTTCTGTGCACGACGGGTATCACCTCAGCGAAGACCTCGTCGACCACGCGATTGAATTTATTCACGACGCAAAGTCAATTCGACCGGACCGACCCTTCTTTACGTACTTCGCCTTTGGCGCTATGCACGCACCGCACCAAGCGCCTGCCGCGTATCTCGAGAAGCATCGAGGACGTTACGACGAGGGTTGGGACGTCGCACGCGAGAAGTGGTTCGCGAAACAAAAAGCGCTCGGGATTGTTGCGCCCGACACAGAACTCGCCCCACGCAATGACGGCGTCGAGCCGTGGGACACACTGCCTGAGAATCAAAAGAAACTCGCCTGTCGGCTCCAGGAGGCATTCGCCGCCTTCCTTGAACACACCGACGCTCAGATTGGCAGGTTCATTGCCGACCTCGATGCCCTCGGAGAACTTGACAACACGCTCATTTTGCTGATGTCCGACAACGGTGCCTCGCAGGAGGGTGGACCCTTTGGCATTTTGCACGAGATGAAGTACTTCAACTTCATTTTTGAGACGCCCGACGAGGCGGTCAAACGACTCGACGACATTGGGGGACCCAGTAGCCATTCGAATTATCCCTGGGGTTGGGCACAGGCCGGCAATACGCCTTTCAAGTGGTACAAACAAAACACGCACGAAGGTGGGGTGCACGTGCCGCTCGTCGTGCACTGGCCTCAAGGCATTGGCGCCCGGGGTGAACTACGTCACCAGTTCCACTACGTGACCGATATCGCGCCCACCGTTCTTGACGCGGTGGGAGTGAGTGCACCCGAGACCTATCGGGGATTCAAACAAATACCTGTCGCGGGCGCATCGCTGGCCTACAGCTTCACGGATCGCGATGCGCCAACGCATAAGACGACGCAATACTTCGAAATGGTGGGTCATCGTGCCCTCTACCACGAAGGATGGAAAGCGGTTACTCGCCACTTTCCAGGGACGCCCTTCGATGATGACCGATGGGAGTTGTATCACGTTGACGTTGACGCATCGGAATGTCACGACCTCGCACAGAGCGAGCCGACGAAAGTACAAGAGTTGATTGAGATTTGGTGGCGTGAGGCGCAGAAGTATGGCGTATTGCCCCTCGACGATCGTGGAATTGAGCTCTTCGGAGCACGCTTTCGTGATAACTCGCCTCATCCATTGAGCCGTCACTACACGTACCGCCCGCCACTGAGCCCTATTCCTCCCCAAGCCGCGGCGGGCATCGGGGGGCGAAGTTGGGACCTCGTCGCCAACATCGAGCGCGGCGAGCAACAAGGCGGCGTGATCATGGCGTCGGGCACCGAGAACGCAGGAGTGAGTTTGTTCGTGCAGGACGACCATTTGTTCTTTGATTACAACATCTTTGGAGACCACCACGTCATTGCTTCCACTGTCGCCGTGCCCGTCGGCGCCAGCACCGTAGGTCTTCAGTTTCGCCGGGGTGCGAAGGACGCCGACGCCACGCTCATGATCGACGGAGCCCCTGTCGGAAGCGGACACTTCCCCTTCGTTATGCGCATCATCTCGAGCATTGGCATGAGCATTGGCAAGGACCACGGTTCGCCAGTATCGAAGCACTATCACGACGAGTTTGCATTTCAGGGCCAACTTCGCCAGGTCGA
This sequence comes from Acidimicrobiaceae bacterium, assembly GCA_003163875.1. Taxonomy (GTDB): domain Bacteria; phylum Actinomycetota; class Acidimicrobiia; order Acidimicrobiales; family RAAP-2; genus RAAP-2. Next base: position 35,288 of record PLRK01000069.1, read on the forward strand.
CATTCAACTCATCTCCCAAAGCGCCAGCGACGAGAAAGAGACCGCGGCGCGCGAGGGAATGGCCCGCCAATAAGGCAACGCAACGCCACACCAACAAAGGAGCAGCATGGAGCGAGTACGAACACCCGATGAGAGATTCACCGATTTACCGGACTTTCCCTTTGACGCGAAGTACGTCCACGTGAAGGATCCCAATGGAGGCGACGACCTGCGCGTGGCCTACATCGACGAGGGACCTCGCGACGCCGACGTCGTCGTGCTGCTTCACGGGGAACCCAGCTGGTCCTACTTATATCGTCATATGATCCCGGGTCTCGTCGCCTCGGGTCATCGCGTCATCGCGCCCGACCTGATTGGATTCGGGCGCTCCGACAAGCCGTCGGATCGAATGGAGTACACCTTCGCGCGCCACGTCGAGTGGATGCGTGAGGCACTCTTTGAGCACCTGAAGCTCACCGACGTGACGCTCTTCGCCCAAGACTGGGGAAGTCTGATTGGTCTTCGCCTGGTGGGCGAGCATCCCGAGCGTTTCGCGCGCGTCGCGATTGGCAATGGAGGGCTACCCACCGGGGATGAGCGACCGAACGAGGCGTTCCGCGCCTGGCAGGAATACAGTCAAACCGTTCCCGATCTACACGTGGGCGGCATCGTCTCGGGTGGATGCGTCAATCGCCTGAGTCTCGAAGTCGTCGCAGCCTATGACGCTCCGTTTCCAGACGACACCTTCAAAGAAGGTGCGAGGCAGTTTCCGCTCCTCGTGCCGACGTCACCCGAAGACCCCGCACACGACGCCAACGTTGCCGCGTGGGAAGTACTCGCGCGCTTCGAGAAACCATTTCTTTGTTGCTTCTCCGACAGTGATCCCATCACCAAAGGGGCGGATCGCAAATTCCTCAGTACCGTGCCAGGTACGAAAGGTCAGGCACACGTCACCATTGAAGGCGGCGGCCATTTCTTGCAAGAAGAGAAGGGTCCCGAACTCGCCAGCGTCCTGAACGCGTTTATTGCATCGAGTTAAGTCCTAGAAGTAGTGCTCTCCGAGTTGTTCGCTCCACGGAGGGACGCGAAGTTCACCTCGAGGGACACTCCATCGAAAGACGGGTTTTAAGTCCAAGACAGGCGTGCCGTCGATGCCGTCGAGTCCTCGCACGGTGATCGAGCGTTCGCGGATCTCGTCGATGGCGACGGTCGTGAGCAGGATGCGGTTGGGACGGTCCTTGTTCCGTTGCGCGAAGACTCCCACGTCGGGCCAGTCGGCGTTACCTCGCGGGCGGCGGTGCCATGGGCCCGGCGGGACTTCCTCGGCCCAGTCGGCGTAGAAGATCACTTCCACGTGCGAAAACTCCTCGAGGCCGCGAAGTGCTTCTGACGGAACGTCCTGGGCGAGTTCAATGGTGCTGACGACGTCGTCCCAGTTGTCGTCGATTGCTTCGCTTCGTTGGTTTCGGATGTACGCGATTGATCGCACGACGTGGTTCATTTCACCAATCTAGTGACGCGGCTCGCGGACTGAAGAAAAAAAAGTGCGCCCCGGAGTAACGTGGAGCGTTCGTGCTTCGAAGAAAGAGTGCTATGGCCGAATTGACGTTCACCTACGGGACGATGGCGGCAGGCAAATCTACGCTCGCACTTCAACTCTGCTGGCAACTTCGCGAAGGTCGAAGTGACGTTGCCCTGTGGACCTTTGGTGACCGGAGCGCGGACGGGATGGTGACGAGTCGCATTGGCATTGAGGCGGAAGCAGAAGCCATGGCGCCGGGCAGCGACCTCAGTGCCGCAACCGCGCGTCTGCTCGACGACGGCACCAACATCTTGGTCATCGACGAAGTGCAGTTTGCGAGCGTCGAACAAGTTGACCAACTTGCGCGCCTGGTCGACGATCACAACGTGGACGTGCACGCATTCGGGCTCTCGGCGGATTTTCTCCTGAATGTTTTCCCGGGCTCGGCGAGGCTCTTCGCGATTGCCGACTGGGCGCACGAACTTCCTCTCACCTCGTCGTGTTGGTGCGGCCTCAAGGGCCGCTGCAATGCTCGCGTCGTCAATGGCGTCGTCGCGCGCGAGGGCAACCAGTTTCTCACCGGTGACGTCCTGGAAGGTGTCGTGCACTACCAGGTCTTATGCCGCAAGCACTACCGCATTGGACAGCTCGGACCGTCTGGTAACTGATGAACTAGAAGAACGCGGCGCACAGGTCGTAAAGTTCGCGCGGCACTTTCCGCTGACCGTTCGCGACGATCGATAAGGGTGCGAGTTCGACCTGGTTACCTTGGACGACTGGAATCATGCCGAACTTCCCCGCGACGACCGCGTCGTACGCAGCGGCCCCGACGCGCGTTGCCCATATTCGGTCATAAGCCGTCGGACTGCCACCGCGCTGAAGGTGTCCGAGCACCGTAGTGCGAACCTCGAAGCCGCCGTGGGCTTCAATCCGTGCGGCGACGAATTGTCCTACGCCCCTGGTGGCGAGTCGCACTCCACCTATGCCCTCGCTCGATACCTCATCGTGTTGCTCACTGCCCAGCGTCTCGAGATTGATGCCTTCTGCGACAACCACGATGGAGAAAGGATTGTTGGAACTGCGACGTTTGACGAGGTGCGCCACGATCTGTTCCATGGTGAGCGGGAATTCAGGGATAACTATGAGGTCCGCGCCGCCGGCGAGTCCGCCCATGGCGGCAACCCACCCAGTGGCACGACCCATCGTTTCGACGACCATGACCCGGTGGTGCGAGGCAGCCGTCGTGTAGAGGCGGTCGAGCGACTCGGCGACAATACTTACTGCGGTATCGAAGCCTATGCAGTAGTCAGTTCCCTGCAAGTCATTGTCGAGGGTCTTGGGTACTCCCACGACCGGAGCCCCTCGTTCAGCGAGCCAGTTGGCAATTCGCTGCGTACCGTCGCCACCAATTGCCACCAGCGCGTCAAGGTGTTGGTCAATGGCGGTGAGTACACGATCGCGACCGCCCTTGGGATCATCGAGGTTGTAACGCGCCGTGCCGAGCAACGTCCCGCCCTGACCCACGATGCCGGTCAATTCCTCGTGTGAAAGAGGTCGCCCCGAGTAGTCGCCCGCGAGTCCGGCCCAGCCGTTCGCGACACCCACGAGTTCGTGCCCGTCGCGAAACGCCATTTGCCCTAGACCGCGAATCGCGGCGTTGAGCCCCGGTGCATCGCCTCCAGCGGTAAGAACACCTATGCGCATGAACCTGCCTCGTAAGAACGTCCCCCCACTTCGAACTGTAGGCCAATTTCTGCCATTTTCCTTCGGTTTTGGCCCAATCACCGAATCGAGCGAAACTCTCATTCATAATGACCTGATGCACGAAAACGCGACCGCGACTGGTCAAAATGTTCGTTCCGAGAGTGATTTTTGTCACAACCGATTGGCGACTTTCTCAGAGTGCCCCCTCTGTGGTGGTGATCTCGCCGCGGAACACGCGCACTATCGATGCTCGGGATGCGGGTGGCGCGACAGCTGCTGTGACTAGCAAGGCTTGACCGCTCCAGCACCGTAGAACTTCCTCCAAATTTCACTTTGCGCCTTCGCGCGTGTCACCTGACGTTCACTTTGCTTTCTTAGGTTCATAGATGGCAAAAAGATTCGCTCGGCGTAGGTCGGCTTTCCACTTAGCCACTAACGAATCACTTTCTTTAGGAGGAAAGTTCAGAATGAATAAGACACTCAGGTCACTGGCGGCAGCATCGCTGGCGCTCGCTGGTCTGCTTACGGTGCTCAGTGTGCCCGCCGGCGCTACGGCGAAAGCCAAAACGACGACGTGTTACAAACTGACGTCAACGGCAATCGTTTCAAAGAAGGTGAAGGGGACGGCGTGCCCAACTGGTTATACGAAGTCGAAGCCGAGTCTGCAGGGGAGCGGACTTACAGGTGACACTGACCTCGTCGTACCGGGACAGGCTTCACTCGCGATTAACGGCTCGTCCTTCGACGCACCAGAAATTGGCGCAACAACAAGCGGATCAACGGCGTACAGTGCGGGTGGCAGCGTGTCGTTCAGCTCGTATCCCGCCGCGGGTTCGGGAACTGGTCGCACTGACATCGTCAACGGATCAGTGAACATTGGATTCTCCGACCAGCCAATGACGCCTACTGCGGGTACGTTGCCTTCCGGTGCGACCGAGTCGAACTACGCACAGGTTCCCTTCATCTTGGGTGGCGCCGTCGTTGGCTACAACCTCGGTACTGGTTTTGACAACGTCAAGTTGACCGCACAAGAGATTGCGAACATCTTTAACGGCACGATCACGCAGTGGTCCGACCCAACAATTGTCGCAACCAACGGTGGCACGTCTACTGCGCTCGGCAAGGCGCTTGCCGGTCTTGGCACGTACAACGAGCCAAAGGACACCATCAAGGTGATCTACCGCAACGCAAGTTCGGGCACGACGTACGCCTTCACGAACTACCTGCAGGCTGCCGGTGGTACGACGCTGACGCCGTCGGGCAACCCAATGGAGGGTACCGGCGCCAAGTGGAACGCGTCGAACATCTTGGGCGCGGCGAACAACTCCGCACTCGCTCAAGACATCGTGAACACCGTTGGTTCGATTGGTTACGTGGAGTACAGCTACTTGTTGATTCCTGGCAACGCGAAGATCCAGTCGGCCGAACTTCAGGACAAGAACGGTCAGTGGCTCCAGGTAAGTCAGCCCGAGATTGCTGCTGCTGCCGCAGCTGCTGGAAGCTCAGTGACGCCTGACAACTTCTCGATCGTCGACGAACCGGGCAACAACGTCTGGCCACTCGCCACGTACAGTTGGGCGCTCGTCAACAAGACCCAGACCAGCGAGGCGACCGGCGAAGCGGTCGTGAAGTACCTCGACTGGGAGACGCACTACGCGCAGAACTCGGGCCTTGCTTTGGGTGAAGGCTACGTGCCGCTACCCGCCGCGGTCCAGGCGTACGCGCGTCAGCAATTAGAAACCGTCACGTACAACGGCACCGTGCTGTTGAACCAGAAGTAATAACCAAACGAAGTATTGCGAAACTAGGACTGGGAGAGAGTTGATTTGTCGTTAATTGGAGAATCAATTGTCGACTCAGAACTGCGGGGCGATAAAGGCGTAGTGGAGGAATTCGGTTCCTCCACTACGTCGCGCTCGTGGTATCACTATCTACTGCTCGCGGCGTGCGTGCTCTTTGCCGCCGTGAGTGTCGGTTTTGTCGGATCGATCATCGAGAAGTCCGGGCCGACCTGGCTGCACCACCCCGCCACGCTCATCACTGGTGGCGGTTGGCAGTCACCCAACGGACCATTTGGTGGTCTCGCCATGATCATCGGCACTCTCGAGACGTCGCTCATCGCCCTCGTCATCGCCGTCGTCATTGGTTTGGGTACGGCAATCTCGATCGTCTTCTTCATTCCACGGCGACTGCGTAATATCGTCGCCACCTTCGTGGAACTGCTCGCTGCGGTCCCGAGCATCGTCTACGGCCTGTGGGGTTTCCTCGTGTTGGCGCCATGGATGTACTCGACCGTCGACCCGTGGCTCAATTCGTGGCCCTTCGCACGCGAGATATGGGGTGACCCGAGTCAGCAGTACGGACCGTCACTTTTCCTCGCGGCAATCGTGCTCGGCGTGATGATCCTGCCGACGTTCGTGGCTATCAGTCGCGAAGTCATCGCCGTCGTTCCCAATGACCTCATTGAAGCGAGTCTCTCGCTCGGTGCGACTCGCTGGCAAGTCATTCGCAAGGTCGTACTTCCGACGTCGCGTATTGGCCTCTTCGGAGCTACGTTCCTCGCACTGGCACGCGCCACAGGCGAAACGGTCGCGGTGGCGCTCATCGCCGGTGGCGTCGCGAAGGTGCAATTTCACTTGCTCAACCCGGGGACGTCAATTGCGTCGTGGATCGCGACCGAATTCGGTGAGGCCCAGGGCAACGAGATCTCTGCGCTGATGGCGCTTGGCGTGTTGTTGATGTTGTTGAGCTTCAGTCTCTCGCTCGTGAGCCGTTGGCTCGTGGGTCGCCAGCGAAAGTTGTTGGCCAAAGTATGAACGACCTGACGCAGTTAGAAGAGCCAACTGAGATTGACCAATCGATGCGAGAAGAAATCCGTCGCGTCTCGCACGCAACGAGGGCGCGCCGGCTGCTGATTTCGCGCGTCATGACGACACTTTGTGCGTTGACACTCGCCGTGACCGCGGTTCCACTCGTGTTGCTGTTGTTTCAATTGATCAAGCGTGGCGCGCCGGAGCTCACGTGGACGTTCTTCACGAAGGTGCCCGAGACGCCGTCGTTGATCGCGCCCAACGCCACGGGTGGATTGTCCAATGCCATCCTGGGCAGTATTGCTCTCAACATCTACGCGGCGATTTTGGCGATCCCGGTTGGTGTGCTCGTTGGCGTGTACCTCGCTGAGTCGCTGTCCAAGTTCGCGTCGGCGCTTCGTATCATCGCCCAGACCATGGCGGGGGCGCCGTCAATCCTGATGGGCTTGTTCGCCTTTTCCTTCGTCCTCCAGGACCTTCACGTCGGANNTGCTGATGTTGCCGGTGATCATCATTGCGACCGAGATCGCGGTGCTCAACGTGCCCAACACGTTGCGAGAAGCGGGGCTCGCCCTCGGGGCCAAACCTCACAAGGTCTCGATGCGCGTCGTGATTCCCTCTGCGCTCACGGGCATCGTCACGGGATGCATCCTCGCGATCTCGCGCGCCATTGGCGAAACCGCACCAGTGCTGCTCGTCATTGGCGGCGGCTATCTCAACACGTGGAAGCCGCTGAGCCCTGTGTCGGCCCTTCCTCTCTCGATCTACGAGAACGCCAA
>PLRK01000071.1 GCA_003163875.1 Acidimicrobiaceae bacterium
CCGCCGCTTAGACCACCACCGGCTCCCGACTGCGACTGTCCAAAGCCATCGCTTCCACCACCGCCACCGGCAATCGCCAAGAACGTTGAACCGAGTTCGATGAAACTTCCACCACCGCCATTTTGATTTGCGCTTCCACCGATACCGCCACCCCCGTACCCACTCGTGCCACCTACGATGATCGTCAGTACTTCTCCTGGCGTGACGGCAAGGGCGCCCGTAGTTTCGCCGCCGTAGCCTCCATTGCTATTGCCCTGCGCACCGTACAAAGTTACGTTGATCGAAGCGATACCGGCGCCAACGGTGAATGTCTGGGCTGCTCCCGTGTACGCGAAGTTTGACGTACCGTGTGCCACGACAAGTACTGTCGGCACAACTGCGTTCGACGGTGGAGAAGCAGCCGTGGTGCCGTAGACATTGGTCGCCGTCACAGTGAACGTATACGAGTCACCAGCTTTCAGGTTATAAACGCCACAGGTGGTAGTCGCAGTGGTCGTGCACGTCTCTCCTCCGTTGGCCGGCGTAGTGCTGTCAATCGCTGTCACGGTGTACCCAGTTATCGCAGAACCGTTACTGTTCGGCGCCGACCACGTTACGGTAGCGAATGCTCCGCCACCCGTTGCGGTCGGTGCTGTGGGTGTGCTCGGTATGACTCCCACAAGAATTCCACTCGTCAAAGTCGCGCCATTTACCGTGCTAAGGGCGGTAAAAACGAAGATGCCATTGCCGTAGGCACCACTCGTCCAACTCGATGACGATGGTGTTGTAATTGCCGTCCACGTCGAACCGTTCGCCGAGATCGCGCCTGTGGTTCCGCTGTAGGGAAAAGCGACGAATTCGCCATTGCCGTAGGTAACGGCCATCCACATTGCACTCACGGGAAGGCTCGCCGAAGTCCATGTCGAACCGTTGGTTGAATAGGCAACGTAGTTACCATTATTGCCGCCGAGGGCCACGAATACGCCGTTACCGTAGGTGACTGACGTCCAGTACGTGGAGATAGGCAACGTTGCTTCAGTCCACGTACTTCCGTTGGTTGAGTAGGCGACATTATTACCAGTCCAACCGCCAACTGCGACGAACAAACCGTTGCCGTAAGTAACCGAGAGCCAGAAACCAGACACTGGTAACGTGGCGGCGCTCCACGCGCTGCCATTAGTCGAGTAGGCAACGTAATTACCAGTCCAACCACCAACGGCGACGAACGAACCGTTGCCGTAGGTCACCGAGTGCCAATACGTACTCGTCGGAAGGTTCGCCAGCGTCCACGTAGCACCATTGTTCATTGAATACGCTGCGTAGCTGCTATTGGCAGCTACAGCGACCCAAACTCCGTTGCCGTAAGCGACCGATGTCCAGTCGGCGGAGAGCGGCAAGGCTCCTCCAGAAGTCCACGTAGTGCCGTTGGCGGAAATCATGGTCGTGCTCGATGCCCCGCCACCAGCGAACGTCTTGTAATCGCCGAGTGCGATGAACACTCCATTGCCAAAGGCCACCGCCATACCATTGACCGTATTGGTAGCGGACGTTGTCCCCGTGAACACATTCGAAGGCGCCGGATAGAAATTAGATGGTGGAGAATTTCCTATTGCGTTAGTGGCGACGACTGAGAACCCGTACATCGAGCCAGTCGTAAGACCGGAAATCGTGCAGGACGTTCCCGTTGTCGTGCAGGAAAATCCTCCTGGTGACGAAGTTGCGGTATAGCTAAGAACAGGCGAACCACCATTCGAAGCAGGGATTGACCATGAGACTGTAACTGACGTGCCAGAGGCGATCATTGCCGTCGTACCGGTCGGTGCACCTGGGACATTCGCAGGGGTCACTACATTTGATGCGAGTGAAGTCGCTGAAGCGCCGCCGGCGTTAGAGGCAGTCACCTTGAAGGAATACGGAGTGCCGGTCGTAAGACCCATAACTGTGCACAACGTACCGGAAGAAGAACAAGTGAAACCCCCTGGGATCGATATTGCGGTGTAGCCAGTAATCGCCGAGCCGTTACTGGCTGGAGCAGTCCACGAGACGGTAGCCGACGTCGGTGATACCGCGGTAGCAGTCGTGGCAGATGGTGCATTGGGAGTCGTGGCGACCAAAAGTCCAGTACCCAACATTGCGGTTGTTGTCGAGCTATACGCGACGCCGACGAACAACCCGTTACCGTACGCGAGAGACGTCCATGTTCCCGTTGGAACCGTTACGGGTGTCCACGATGTTCCGTTCGTCGAAGTTAATCCAGTCGTGCCGTTATAAGGCAATGCCACGAACATTCCATTGGCGTACGCGGCAGCCATCCAAATAGTGTTCGTTGGCAACGTACTTAGTGTCCACGTTGTTCCGTTGGTCGAGTACGCAACATAAGCCGCATCACTGAGTGCGACGAACGTCCCGTTACCGTAGACAACCGAGTCCCAAGTCGTCGAAGTTGGCAACGAAGAAAGTGTCCAGTTGATGCCATTCGCTGAGTANNCGCGATGCTGCTTGCCCACCCTGACACCGCGACGAACATGCCATTGCCGTAAGCGACCGACGTCCAATATGAAGACACTGGCATGGTAGTCAAGGTCCACGTCGTTCCATTTGTCGAGTAAGCAGCGTTACTGCTGGGCCAAGCCGAGACTGCAACGAACACACCGTTGCCGTACGTGACCGATGTCCAGTATTCACTCGCTGGCAGTGATCCAAGCGTCCACGACGTTCCATTGTTCGTCGAATAAGCCACGTAATTTGAGTTGACCGATGACACCGCAACCCAAACGCCATTACCATATGTCACTGACGACCAATAGGTATTTACTGGTAAAGCGCCACCAGCGACCCACGTGGTGCCGTTTGAGGACACCATGGTTGACTGAGATGTTCCTCCACCAACCCACGGCTGATAATTACCGAGGGCAATAAACACCCCATTGCCATAGGCCACCGACATTCCGCTCGTCGAACCAGCATCGGTCCCCGTGTTCCACCCCAATGTTGGATAGGGGGTCGACGGCAACGATGTACCCACTGCGTTCGCGGCGGTNNGTGATCGGTGATCCACCGTTGCTTCCCGCAACCCATGTCACTAATACGCTCGAAATCGAAGCCACCGTCGCGGTCACTCCCGTTGGCGGTGACGGGACAAGTGCAATGAGCACTGAACTTGAAACTACCGACGCCATCGAAGTACCCACTGCGTTCGCGGCGGTGACGGTAAAGGTATAGGAAGAACCGGTGGAAAGCCCCGTAACGGTGCACGTCGTCGATGTCGGACTCGTCGTCGAACACGTCTGGCCGCCAGAAGAGGTCGCTTTGTAACCAGTGATCGGTGATCCACCGTTGCTAGTGGGAGCAGTCCACGAGACCGACGCCTGCCCGCCACCCGCGGTGGCAGAAACGGCGGTAGGAGCCCCCGGGGCGCCGATTGGCGTTACTGGGGCAGACACCGAGGATACCGCTGATGTGCCTTGAGCGTTTGTCGCTTTTACTGTGAAGGTGTAGGCAGTTCCATTTGCAAGACCGGAAACCACACACGTGGTGGAGCCAGTTGTCGAGCACGTCTGTCCACCCGACGAGGTGACTGTATAACCAGTGATGGGTGTTCCACCATTATTGGCGGGGGCGGTCCAAGCGACAGTGATCTGAGCATTGCCCGAACTGCCGAACACTGCCGTAGGTACTGCGGGCACGCCAATCGTTACCGTCACGGCAGTGGACGCGGCTGAAGGCAGTGACATTCCCACGGCGGTTGTCGCAATGACGACAAATGAATACGAAATGCCTCCGGTAAGACCAGTCACGACACACGTAAGTGCGCCGGTCGAAACACACGAACCACTCGGTGAACCCACGACTTGGTAGCTGGTGATTGCGGATCCCCCATTGGTAGTGGGGGCGCTCCAATTTACGGTGACGCTCGCATTGCCTGCAATTGCAATGACGTTGCTTGGAACTCCAGGCGCGGTCGCCGGCACTACCGAATTTGATGGGGTGGAGGGTGACGATGTTCCATTCAAACTGGTGGCCGTTACCGTAAAGTTATAAAAATCTCCATTGGTAAGTCCAGTGATAGTGCACGACAGGGGACCCGCGGCAGTGCAAGTCTGTCCGCCGTTCGTTGCATTTGTCGCGTCAACAGCCGTGACTGAATAGGACGTCACAGCCGCACCACCCGTAAACGAAGGTGGCGTCCACGAGACAATTGCTGAGGCGTTCAACGCCGTTGCGGTGACGAGTATCGGTGGGTTCGGAGGAATCGTTGCGGCCGCACCTGACGCTATGAAACAGTTATCGCCAGAGAGCGAACCTCCTTGTGGGCACTCATAGCCCCACTGGGGAAAGTAGTAAGTCTGGTAGGTCGTTGTCGTTGTAGTGACTGACTTATACGTCATGCAACTATTCCCATAGTACAAATAGCAATAATAAGTTGTCGTGCTGGTCGTGGTGGCAATCTGTTGCGGGTAGTAGTAAAGAATGCCCCAGGTTGCAGCGTATTCAAGGTAGAGCGTCACCGTGGTCTGCGGTGAGCTTTGACCCAGATACGTCCCATCCGTGTTCTGAGTTGCAGTCACGAAACACGTACCCGCGCTCGTCGCCGTCAGCGATGCTCCGCTAACGGCGCACCCAGCCGCGGTTCCATTTGTAACGGTGTAGGTAAGAGCACCCGTTCCGGAGCCACCACTGGTCGTCAAGGTGTAAGCAGCACTCGCGAGTCCGTAGACCGAGGTGATTGTAAGCGGACTCGATGGCTGTGTGAGTGTCGTCGAGGACACGACGTAGTTGAGCGTGGCGGACGACGAACCCGTGTTGTTCGTATCGCCCGAGTAGACCGCGATGACGTTGTTACCATTTGTCCCCGCCACCAAGCTCGACGTCGTGCAGTTCGCGTAACCGGCGTTGATGACGCGCGCGCCACAACCCGGAATCGACGCGGTCGTTGACGCCGTCACCAATTCAAAATTGATGGTCCCCGTCGCAGCAATGGGCACTTGCGCGCTGAACGTGACAGGTGTGCCGATATTCTGGGGCGCCAACGGTGTTGCAGTGAGCAATACCGAGGAGGTTGGCAGCGACGTGGCCGAGTTCACCGTTATCGTCGTCGGCGCGCTCGTGCCACCCGCGCTGGTTGCGGTGACGCTAAAGGTTATGGTGACTCCCACCGGAATGTTCGGCACTGTGCATGAAGGATTTGAGGAACCCGTTATCGCGGACGCCGCAATCGTGCAGGTGGGTCCCGTCACGTTGGAACCGTAGGTGGAGGTGACGGTGTAACCGAGGACGGGGTAGTTCCCAGTGATCAAAGATGCGGTCCACGAGACTGTGGCCGCGCCGTTGGTAATTGTCGAGACGCTGACATTTCCTGGAGCACCCGGCGCCGCGGTGACGACGAACGAGACGAACGACGAGGTTGACGTAGCGTTGGCCACGTCGCCGGAGTAGAGCGCACTAAATGAATGCGCGCCCGCCGTCGTGGGTGCGTCGTTACACGACGCCGCACCTGAAACCAGAGTGACGGCGCCACATCCAGTGATGGTCGTGCCCCGATCTTGAAAGTTGACGGTACCGGTGGGCGAACCCGAACCAGTCACTAGTGCACTCAAAACCAACGTCGTGCCCACTTGTTGTGGCGACGCTGGCGAGAGCGACAGCGTCGTTGTTGTGGCACTCAGCGTTCGTGGATAGTGCAAACTCTGGGATGAAGGCCCGGGCGCAGCAGAACTTGAATTTTCGGATGCATCCTCGGAGGAAGACGTGGCATTGCCCGTGGTAGCGATCACCCTTGACGTAACGGCATCATCAGCATTACTGACGGCGTTGACCGACCGTTGAACGACGTTACTTTGTGAAGCGGTGCTGGCATTGGCAGACGAAACTGTGGTCACCAGCAAAACTGCGCCGCTCAAAAAGACAACTGCCGTTCGAAAGAGAGTAGCGACGCTGTACTTCACAAGACCGAAGCAATCCCCTTCTCACTTACGTGATGAGAATCGCCACGACCCCCGCGGAATTTCTACTAGAGGCGTCCCCGACAAGTCAAGCATTATCCCTCATGATAAGGAAGAAAATATAAGTACCATTACAACTATTACAAGTTGGTTTGGTACGGTGCCACCTGAGTCACTCGTACTGATTGAGTTGAAGTTCTGACTTACCTACGAAATTGACGTCGTTGTCGAGTTAGATTCTCTGCGAAAGTCATCTTTGGCTTTCAAGAAGAGTGAAGTTGTTGACTGTTTGCGAGGGGCTTACATCGTGGACAGCCTTTCATTGATGGCCGGTTCTTCACCAAAATTAGGTAGCTAAACCTGGGGCCAGATCAATGTGTCAACCAAAACGACAGCAGTCCAATTGGCGAGTCGTTTAGCTTGGCTTGGCGTAGCGTCTCACGTCGGCAATTTCAAATTCAAATCAGATTTATTGTTGGACATGGCTCGTCATTCCGACGTAGAGAACGCAATGATGGACCATGCCCCTTATTCTCGTGTTAGCGCCCTAGTGGAATTTGTACCTGGCGCTACGAAACTGAATGCGGGGTCCTTTGATAAGACTCCCTGATGGCCTCACGGCCTCTGAAGAACCCTATGAACCAGATCTTCGTCGATTTTATTGGCTGAATAGAGTCTTACTCGACCCGAATGATCCAAAGCCAAAACGTCCCGTCGTCGTCGTAGCGAAATCCACCAGAGGCGGGGGCGCGATTTCCATTGTCACGAGATCTACTACTGACAACTTTGGTGTACCTCATGCTCGACGCCCAGAACACGGTCTCAATAAGAATGGTTGGTTAAGTCGTTTGCGATATGTGTCTAGTGAACTTTGGACGCCGTCGAATGCAAGGTCCATGAACCTTTTACTTGACGATGAAGACTTCTCCTATGTCATTAGGGACTTTAGGTTATGACAGCCCTAGATGAACTCCGGAACGGCGAGATAGCTGACGATTTTGTCAATCTTCTTCAGCGGACGATTCGAGCGGTGGCCGTGGCTCGTAATTTCCCGCCGCCTGAGGGCTACAGCCGCTGGGAGTCGGACGCTGTGGCCTCAGCAGTCGCAGATTTTCTTGCCGATGCCCAGACCCCCCGACGCCTCACTGATCTTGCGCTTCATTGCCGCACCGATGAAGCCCTCAGGCATCGTCTCCAAGAAAGCGTCCGCAACTACTTCGCGGACATAGGTCGTCGAACGCCAGTGGGGCGACTTGTGCTGCGAATAAACGAAGTCCTTGCGACCGAAAATGAATTCGAACGTCAAGGTCGACGCTGGTCACTCCGTGGACTTAGCACCGATGCTCCGACCGTAAACATCGATGCATTAGTTGCCGTAATTTCTGGAATTGATGTCGTTGTGCCAACCGCCTGGGTGGGTGTGCGACGGGGCCCAGATATCGATGCTCCATCCATCGTACGACTAGCCCATGCGGCTATATCGGCTGCGGGGGGACCACTGCGCGCTGCAGATATCGCTCAGGCTGTGGCAATACGAATCGGACTCGGTGGCGCACCATTGTCGATTGAAGCCACAGGATTCGATCCACCTGCCCGTACGAGCGGTCTGCCGCAGGTAACAGGAGAATTAACAATATCAATGATGCGTGCCGAGGAAATCTTCCTAGAATCACTGAACGACGCCGAACGAGTGTCAATCGGGCTTCCGGAATTACCTGTTGCAGATCTTGGGCCACTTCTTGGAGTGAGTGGATCAAAGGCTGCAACAATCAGAAATCGCGCGATTTCAATTCTTCGAGATGAACTAAAAGACGAAGAGAACGGTCAAGAAGTTGCCAACATTATTCTTGACCTTGCAAGAACTTGGACGGAAACGTGGATGAGATGACTCGATTCGACGTATTTGTCTTGTGATGTACCGCCACCCAACAAATCATCCACTTGATGTGGAACTCGTCGATTTTGTCGATGGAAAGTTAAATGACGATTCAAGAATTCTGATTGAAAATCACTTGACTATTTGTTTGCTATGCCGAATAAAACTTCAACGCCTCAGAGATGCGGCTCCAATTGAGTTTGCTGACGTTCGTCATATTGAAGTTCCGCGGTTCGAAAGGGTTGAAGCTGTTGAAACAGACAGTTCGGAGGTTCTTCAGGGCGAGGTATGGCTGACGAGTTCGGACGAACCAATGTTAGTTTTAGTCCGGTCAATCCGGAATGACGACAGTGGAGTCGTCGTCACTCCAGTCACTTTAGATGTCAGAGTTGCTGATGATGGGTGTTGGATTCTCGATAAGCTGACTTCACCGCTGACGGTTCCCATTGTCATATACGACAACCTTCGGATCAGCTTGCCTTCAACTGCGCTAGCAAGTCGCGTTGTCCCACTAAATAGCAGACTTGACCTCCTCTCGCTGTCAACCGATAATCCGGGGGTTTCACGAGGGTCACCTCTTGAGGGCCCTGGCGATCTCAGGTACGAAGTCCGTCAATTTCTAGTGGATCATCTAACGACCCTTGAGGCTTACGATCCATCCGAAGTTGACGAGGACTTCTCGATAATCGAAGATGACAATCGACTTGCGCAACTACGCAGTGAACTCGAATTACGGCGAGGAGGAAACTGTGAAGTTCAAGGGCTCCGTTCACTACCTACACCGTCAGAGTCTCCAAGGAACTGGAGGGGATTTGCGATTGTTAGGGAGTTCTCACTACGAATTCTCGTAATTGATACAGATGTCGGTTTAGTCGATGCTAACGACCACGTCGCTGCACGGGCTATCTTCACCAGACTTGATGGCTCTGCACTCGCGGTTTGCTATCGCAATGTAGATACCGTTGATTTTTACGATGCGCCATCATTATTCCATGCGTTCGAGTTACCTGATGGTTTGAGAAGGACGCAACCGACAATGACCGGACTATCCCTCACGGATGCCGTAGCAAAATTTCTTGACCAACAGAGGAGTCCCGTATCGAACTTCGGGATTTCGAGACAGCATGTCGCTCGTGTCAATGTTCCGCAAATATTGGTCGAACAAGTGAACAATGCCGTCGACGGCTTTCTGGTTAAGGCCATTCGCTACGGACGGGAGAAGAGGGAAGGATTTATGGCGCTCGGTGGTGTGAAAGGGGATTTAACAGAGTTACTTAAATCGGCCCTTGAGCCTGACTTCGATCCGCAGTCAATTGTCGCCTTCATAGACAGTGAGGATTGATGATAACTCGCGTTCGACTCGAAAACTGGAAATCGTATCGGAATTTCGAAATCAGTTTAGATCGTGGTACCACGTTTCTAGTTGCAGCCAATGGTGTCGGTAAATCATCATTTATTGATGCAGTCCAATGGGCCTTAACTCGCGATGCACAGCCATCGCGAGCTCTCATGCGCCGAGGGGCGAAGCTGACCTCAGTGGAAGTTGAAATAAGTATTGCAAATGAAATCATGAGAATTAAGCGGTCACTAATTCTTGGCAAAGCCAAGGCACCGGCGGGGAAAGTCGAGACTTGGATTAACGATGAACGAGTGGGGGATGAGTTTTTTTTTCAACGTCTCGATGAGAGTTGGAATACAGACAATCGATTTTTCTCTCGTGCAGCTTTTCTTACCGATCGATTCTTGGACAAGGACGCTGAACCGGATTTGAGGTCACACCTTGCTCGTCTCTATGCGCTTGATAATTTACAGGAAGCAATCTCTTCTCTAATTCCAGTTATCAAATTGGCCAACCAGGAAGCTGATGGTGCACGGAAAGCGACGAAAGCTTCAGGGCAGGACCTTCAGAATTTGGTCAATTCTGTAGAAGCTGCCGAGAGCAAGCTGGGAGAAATACGCACCCAAGTAGAGCGTCTTCGCACCGACATGTCAGATACCGCAGACGCGATTGCGGATGGTGAACGTCAAAAACTAATGCGAGAGGAGCTCATCGAATGGAAATCTCGAAGAGATGGCATCGTCGCGGATGCGGAAAGGATAGTTGGGTCCATACCAACGGATGTGTCGCTCATATCATTCCTGCGAGCTGCGGAATCTGGAGCCATTGAACAACTCAATCAATTGACCGAGGAGCGAGCTCGACTCTCTGAGAGGGTTTCGTCGCTTGAGGCGTCATTGGAGCGACTGCATACATCTGGGGGCCAGTGCCCAATCTGCCGAAGACCATTGGATGACGCCAATCGAACATTTGCTGAAGAGGCGCATCTTCATGACAGAGAAGTTGCGACTATGAATCTCGAGGTCCTGGAGGTTGAACCCTTTATTTCGACATCGAATGCACTTCGTCAACTGGTTAGTCGGGCCGAAGCACTTGGCGAACCCCAAATTGAGGTTGAAGTCGAACCTATCAACCTCGATGTTTTGACAATTCGATACGAGGAGACAAAGGTCGCGTTCGAGAAGGTGCTTGGTGATGCTCGTCAGGCTGAAATTGTCCTGGCCGACTTGCAAGCACAACAAGTGCAAATGGAAGCTGAACTTACAAGCAAGTCCTCTGTATCGTTGTACAAGCGCGCTGCAGCCCTCGAGACCGCAAAGTTGGCACTTGAAGGCACAGTATCTGGAGTCCTTGATGCGCAATTGGGGCCCGTAAGTTCCGAAGTCAACCGTCGCTGGGAGACGGTGTTTCCAGATAGGGCGGGACTCCGTCTCGATTCAACTGGGCACATCGTTCGATTCCTGGACGGCGACCTGGAGGACATCGACTTTAGTTCGTTTAGTTCCGGCGAGAAAGTTGTTGCCAAGCTTTTGCTTCGACTGGCGACCTTGACATCTACAACCAACGTCCCCTTCTGTTGGATTGATGAACCACTTGAGCACCTCGATCCCGATGCTCGTCTGTACGTTGCACAGACTCTCGCTTATTTGAGTTCGGACGATGCTCTAAGCCAGATCGTCGTCACGACATATGAACAGGACCTTGCCGTCCATCTCGCCGGCACGGCGCATGAACAAGTGCGACTTGAGTTTCTTAAGACGACACCAGTCTCTCTCAGCTAATCGGGGTACCCGTAGCGCCAACGTAAACCGTTGTTCCAATGCAGGCCAGTGACTGCGCAACCAGAACTTCTCTATTGACTTGGATTCCCAGCAAGTCAAATAATGTCTTCAGAATTTTCAACAATGGTTGGACAAAGATATTCGTTGCGACGTATATCGATTGCAACGACCATCTGAAGGTCAAAAAGAATCGAGGTTTCAATGGTTACTCAGTTCGAAGGGGCCAAGGTCACGGTACAGGGCACCACTTTTGGCATCGTCATTGTGAAGTCGCATGTCCTGCATAATTCCCAGGAGCAGGCGGGAGCGCGCCTGCTTGGAATCAAGGCTTTTGGTCAAATTCCAATTGTCCTAATGACACAAGACAGTCGTGGCGTGCCAACGTATCAGGGCCGAAGAGATATCGTTCGCTTCCTTACAAATGTTTTTCTCGAACAAATCCCATGGCAGCGCTACACGCTGTCCCCGGCCTGAGGAGGCATAGATGGCATCTAAGTCAAGAAGTCGAAGTACCGGCAACATTCCCTGGGCTGTCGTCATTCCAATTATTCACGCCGCGGTCGATCTTGCAACCAACGCTAGATGTCCAGATTGCCAAAATCAGGTTGTCCTGTACGTCTGCTTTAACTGTAAAAAACCAGTCAGGCCAAGTCGCGGCTCTGCTGCGGCTTAATCAAAAGAAGAGAAAGCGAATCAGCATGGCAAAAAATACCGGTAATGGTCGTCGAAACGGCGAAGTCTGTGATCGTAGTCAGGTTTTCAATCCAGTAACGAAGCTGTGGACGAAACGTGATAGCGCCACGGGAGAATTCATCGGAGTTAATGAGAGCGGAAAACCCTACAAAGGGGTTCGCAAAGAAAAATGAAGATCCTATGTTCCTAGTTAGTTAGAACCGCTTTAGTTCGACCTTGGTCATAATTAACTGAGATTTCTGCAAGCCAGAGATTTACTCCGCATAGAAAAACTCAGACGGCGCCACTGCCGTGGCGAAAGTAACCATCCTCGTGGAGAAGGGGGTACGGATATAGCTTTTCACCATGACTCAGCATGGAGTAAATCTCATCAAATGTGACATGCCGGAGTGTGACAATGCTGTGGCAATGCCTATCGAAATGGTACGCAACGGAGCTGTAAAGGGTGATGAAGTCGTTCAGTGGGCGATCAAAGATGGTTGGACGCATATAGGCGCCACTGCTGCCACTTCTTCACTGGACATATGTCCCGTTCACTCCGAGGAGGACGAGTGACGAAGTTCTGGATTTCGCTTGAGGAGCGTTTGAGCAGTTGCGAGTGGCGACTGCTGAAAGACCGAATAGCAATACTTGTAGCCACCCCTGCTCCATTTGTCGCTATCCCTGCTACAGTACTTTTAACGCAGAGCAGGGAGTAAACCTATGAACATAAATACCAAAGAAGTGGAAGAAATCAAAGATCCGCTGGAGCAAGCGCTCGCGGCCGACTCGATGCTCTCCGTAGCCGAAAGAATCGTTGAACATCTCAAGGAAATCCGTGGCGCCGCCATGCGTGCTCACGCTCGCAACGTAGGGGGACACCAGGCATCCATCGACCTCGAAATGAACCGGACGAGCATGTACCGCGCCATTCGAAATGGGGTTTCGTCAGCAGTCATTGAGCGCGACGAGCCCTTTTGGCAAAGGGAAGCCATGGCGCTCAACGGTCGACTCCGAGCATTAGGAAAAACTCGTGAAGGGATTGATCAGTGGTGGCTCCAAATCATCCAGCCAGAACTTGATCATAAAACACCAATGCAAGCCTGGAATATCGGAAATCGCGAGGCAGTTCTAGCGCTGGTTCCCTGAGTCAGAAGTGATTGCAAAACCCGAATTTCTGAAGATTCGTCTCGCCACTATTGACGATTTCCCTGAAATTGTCCGAATCGACAAACCCTTCGGTCTGGGACAACGCCAACCCTTTTTTCGCGCATCTATCTTGAATAATCAGTGCTACGTCTGTTCACAAGATGAGCGCATCGTTGCTTTTGCGATTCTCGAAGCTCAGCGTTTCTTCGGGAATGACTTCATCACTCTCATTGTTGTGGACTCTGATTTCAGACGCATGGGGATAGCACGTCGACTTCTTGGCGAACTGATAGGTCAAGAGGGCACCAAAAAATTGTTCACGTCCACTAATTCATCCAATTGCGCCATGCGTGAATTACTTGAAAGCAACGGCTGGTCACTTAGTGGCTCACTCGATGGATTAGATGATGGTGATCCCGAACGCATCTATTTCTTCGATCGAAGGGTGACCGCTCAAAACTCCTGATCATTAGCTTTGTGGTCAAATTGGGCTCAAGTGTGTGGTCGGATTTGAAATTTAATTATCTCAATCGACCAAAGCACAGTGAATCCAATGTTTTTTGAGTTTCGTAAACACCCCGCCAACCAAGGGGTACTTACCATTTAAACCAAAATTGCTTACGGAATTACGTGAAATAGGCACCACAACGACGGTGGTGCGTGGTTTGACGACGTGAACTGGCTCTCACGTTAGAAAAGCCTCGATCGTGGCTTTCGCTATAGGTTTTGGAGAAGGCAAAAATGTGCGCGGACGTGACGTGTCTCGCGCACCTTAACTACTTCGGACGCGGTCGCTTAGACCAGCGTGACGTTTGGCGGATGTTCCCCGAGAAGGGGAAGCGTCAGTTGCATCTCCGCTGACGAGTCGAGCTCTTCGAAACCCTGATCTTCGGGGTACTCGACGCAAAGTGGGTCACTGAAGTTCTGAACTCGTTTGGCCCACTGGCGAAGGATGCGAAGGTTCGCAGCCATTACTTCGAACGTGACCATCAGGCTCGTCTTTACGAGTCCTACGACACGACAGAATCCCCGGCTGATGTTTTGATTGCTAGGGTCGCGAAGATTGCCAAAGAAGCCTTCAATGTGCGTACGTCGTGCGTACGACTCAATCCAGGCGTCACTACCCCAGGTGTGACGTTGACGGAGTTTGCTCGTTACCCAACCAGGAATAGTGACCGTCTTTTGTCGACATGCCTTTGGTGCGGTCGCAAGCTCGGGCGGATCAACCACCATGGGACGATCATCAGGGAGACGCATTGACATAGGACACGAAGTGCACCTCACTTTGCCGGCCTGCGCGGGACATATGAGGCGAGTCTTTTCTGGATCACGTGCACCCTCGTTGGCGTTCGCGTGCGTCTCGCAGGCGTAGATTGCCCTCTCAGCATTGGCTGCCTTGAAATCCGCTAACTCTTTGGTGGCTTTCTCGTGGGCCTGACGCTCTTCAATCGAAGCCTGTTTCCTAAGCGGCGCAATTTTCACACGCACTGGCTGGTTAATCCGCGTGAGGCCTCTGCCCTACTTGGTTGGCAGAAACGGCACGCGCAGTCGGTCTACTCAGCACAATTGAGGTTCTTCGTAGCCCTTCAGCGGTTACTTACTCCCATTAGAGACTAATTTGTGCACTCCGGCAACATTGGGTAAGTGCGTATTTGACAGAAGTGCGCACAGTGCTTACTATATAAATAATGCTTACTTCAGCACTTGACCACCTCCGGGACGTCGACGTAATCGTCTCGTACCTACCTAGAGATCCGAACGCCGACGCCGACGATGTGGTCGATATCGCTCTCGGTGAAGCATCGATACGCTTCGCAGTTGAGAGGAGGCAACGGGCTCCGTTTCAAAACGAGATTCCAGACCTCGAGCGTGCTCGTCGAAATCTCGAGAAACTGGGGCACCCACTAATTATTGCCACGTACATTCCAGAGGCTCTCGGAAGGGCTCTCGTTGAAGCCGGATGGTCTTGGGCGGATGACCAAGGCAACTACGACGTTCGCAGTGCTGGACTTCGTCTCCGTCAGCGGCGCACTTTCTCCGCACCGCGACAGCCAAGGCGTCAAATGCCGACGGGGTCAGGATCGTTGGCCGTCATCCGGACTCTGATCATGCTTCAAGAAGATAGTGAAGACGGGCATTCCCCTACAGAATGGGCCAAATTGTCGCTCGTTAGTCGGCCTCGAGTCCAGCAAGTGTTTGCTGCCCTCGGTGCATTGGAACTGGTGCAGCGCACGAGTAGGGGACGGTGGCGCCCCGACCGATCAGCCCTGCTCGATCAGTTCTTAACTGAGTACCGAGGACCAGGAGGGACAGAGCGTTTGCTGTATTCCCTTGACGAGCCAGCCACAGTTGCTGCCAAGCTTGCGCGACTGGCACCGTCCCATTCCTTCGTAACCTCAGCGGACGTAGCGCCTGACCTAGTCGCTCCGTGGCGGCGCCCGACCACCGTCATCTTCTACGTCGCCTCCGAAATACCCATCGACAGTCTTGGCCTCATTGAAGCCCATGGCCGAGCTGATGCCAATGTGATCATTCGTGAGCCGCGCGATCGTTCCATTTTTCCGGCCGTTGACCTAGTTGCTGGTACCGGCGATGTTGAGATTCCGCTCGCCGACCCCTCGCAAATTATCTGGGATCTCCAAGACTTGGGCGGTGCCGATCGTCTCGAGGCGGCTGGGAGAATGCGCACATGGCTTCTAGATCGCCGCTAACCGACCTGACCTTGTCGGCAGTATCGACCGCAGATGACATGGGATTCGTTGCACTCCACGATTTGTCTTACGTCATGTCCAACAAGCCACAAGATTCCTACCGCGTGATTGGCGGTCACATGATGACTGCGTTGGCCGCCCGGTGGAGTCTCGGTGCAGATCTCTATCGCGAGACCGGAGACGCTGACGTCGGTGTCCCGCCTGTTGTTATTCGTGATCAGAATTTGGTGGAGGATCTCCTTGCCCTTGGTTACAAGAAGGTCAGCGGTTCCCGATTTGAACGTGAGCTTCCAGATCTGCAACTTCAATTGACTGGCAATGACACTGTGGTTCCTCGTTCGGTAATTGACATACTCCTCCCGTCCTACACCAGTCGACCTCACGAGAACAAGAGGGTTGGAAATTCGATCGTTGCAACGGAGGCCCCAGGTCTGGCGAACGCGCTCATAAAGGCACCGGTGACTTTGAACCTTCATCTCTGGCGACTCGACGGTTCAAAACTCGAAGGCAATCTGCTATTCCCCGATGAAGTAGCGGCATTGGCAATGAAAGCGCTAGTCACTAGGGTGCGTTCCAAAGACACTGACGTCGTTGACCTCTGGCGGTGCCTAGAAATCTGTCAAGCAGCCGGTATCACACCGGAAGAGTTCATTACAAACGATGACCTAATTCGAGCCGCCGCGATCATCAGAAACCTCTTCGCTGAGCGCGACGGTCCCGGGATGCGAAACCTGACTGCATACCAGCGACTTTCATCTACGGGTGCAGATCAACGTCATACGAGGATTCGGGCGTTAATGGCTAGCGTCCTTGGTAACGGCGGTCTTTAATCGGCGCCCGTGGAGTCGCTGCTGCGTCATCCAACGACGTATATGTGGGCCCTGAGCAGGCGGACTGCTTAGGCCTCTCGCCGAATGGTTCCTTGGTAAGCGGCGCGAGCGCTGTGATGTTCGCCCGCTACACGAGCTCGACCATCCTCGCTCTCCCTCTCCGGTTCTTCGCGACGTGCAACTCGAGGATGGCGATGAGCCGGGTTCGATGTCGCAGCTCAACAACGTGATCGGGTCGACGTTCCGCCCGAGCGGCTCGGACGCAAACAGGTCAGCAAGTACGAATGTCTTGTTGAGTCTGGTCTCGAGTTGACGAGAACAATTGAGAGGAGGACTAGACATATTACCTGATCAAGCGATGTGTGGTCAACGCGCTCAATATCGTGTGGAGTAGTCAGATTTCTGAATCTGGGGAACCAACCGCATCAGGGCCAATGCAGTTTCGTAAACACCCCGCCAATGGCCAGTTTCCAAACAGGGCCGAATAGGTCACCACGATCACGGTGACTGCCATGCCCCGCGAGTTTCGTCATCACCTCGCCAAATAGACGTGAACCTGCTGCCGGAGCACTGATGCGAGTGCGCCCAGGCTGTGGATGAGCAACGGGGTTCGAGGTTCAGTCGAACTCGACCAAACACGGTGCCGCGGCGTCACTGCATTTGGAGCAACTCGTTGGCGACGTGAACGGTTCAGGGATTCGACGCGCTACAACTGTTGGTCCCTTCGCCACACCCGCCAGTGACTTTGAAGGCGAATGGTTTGAAGGGGACCTCCGGGTCCCCAATATCGATCTGAATTGTCGCGTGGGCCAAGAGGGGTGTGTCGCGCGGATTGCCGACGAGTCGCTTGCCATTTTCGAAGACAACCACGGCTCCGCGGTCGGGTCCGACCTGGGTCGCACTGAGAGGTTGGTTCCAGATGTCAAAGAACTGCCCCAACGTGAAGTTGCCCTTCGCCGGCGCCTCTACGTGAATGATGCCGTCGGCGACATGTGTGTGAAGCCAATAAAGACAGTCGTAGAGTCCGACGTCGTCGAAAATGCCCGACGCATAGTGCTCGACCAGTTGGGGCTTGGTGATGCCAATCCCTGCCGGTAAGCGAAACATTTTTCCCTTCACGTAGATCGCCACGTGGACGTGGACGTGGTACTTGACAACTTCTTTGGCTTCAGGGCGACACGTGATACCGTCCACAGTTCCGCCCGAACGAGTCGTGGACGAACTCGCGAGATCAGGGACTTGAAAAATTGTCACACCCTCGGGTCCGACATGCGAGTCAGTCGAAGCAGTGGCTGGTAGTACCGCGAGTCCACTACTCAACAGCAAAACGATGAGGAATCCATTCCCTATCGCGACGCGATACCTACGGCGCGCCGGTTGCGACGATGCTGTCATCTTCCTCCTTCAAACACGTATGAGTCTTGCAGTCGGAAGACTTTCGTCTCGCCAATCCTAAATTGACATGATCGCGTTGGCTACATCAAACGTCTCGTACTCAGCTGGCCGGCCGCAACAGCCAATCCTCACATCTACGCGGCAATCCCGCCACCTTCTCGTAACTTTGGCGACGTACGTTTCTGCAAGAAACAACGAACTGAGCGAGGCTCCATGCACGAACCAACCAACGTCGAAGAATTACTCAAACTTTACGAGGAGAAGGGCGGCGAACTGTACGGTGAGCACGTCACGCAGCTTGAGCATGGTCTTCAGTGCGCCGCCTTCGCGCGTCGCGATGGAGCGACTGACGAACTTATCGCCGCAGCGCTGGTGCACGATGTTGGTCATTTGGTGGCCGATAGACAAAGGAACGAAGACTTCGCACTCGAGCGTGATGATGACGACCATGAAGCCCTGGGCGCGAGAATCCTCGCACCGATCTTCGGTCCGCTGGTCGCCCAGCCGGTGTCGTTGCACGTCACGGCCAAGCGCTGGCGATGCACGATTGATCCCACCCACGTAGAACATCTTTCGCCGACGTCCAAGGCGACTTTGCGAGCACAAGGTGGTCTGCTCACCGTTGAAGAATGCACACGCTTCGAGCATCATCCGGGATTCGAAGCAGCGCTTGCGTTACGTTCATGGGACGACGCAGGAAAGACGTCGAATCTCGACGCGGGCGCACTTCGAGACTACGAAACGACTCTCACGAAACTTGCCGACGCTCGCTGACGAGTACATCGCGGGCGCTCAGCGACAGATCAACGCGGGCACCTAATTCAAGGTCAGCAGCATCGCCGCTTCGAAGATCTACCTTCACCGTCACGCCGCCAATGCCAATTCCAAGTCGGGTCATCGCGCCGAGAAAACTTCGATGATTGACTACTCCCAGTCCATTGGTTGACACTTCGGCCACGACATCTTCGGGTCGCAGCAGTGCGTCGAGTTCTTCCGATCTGCCCGCCTCGACGCCACCACGAACCTTGGCCACTCGACCGAACAGTTCAACGCCATTCGCCGTCTTGCGCACCGGAACACGGCTCGAGACTCCCACGAATTCGGCGACGAACGCTGTACTCGGCTGCGCATACAGCACCGACGGCGCCGCGACCTGCTCAGCACGCCCTCGCGACATTACACGCACTCGATCAGCCATTGAGAGCCTCTTCTTGATCGTGCGTCACGAAGACCGTGGTAATGGCGAGGCGCTGCTGTAATGAACGAATCTGATCGCGCAGTACCGCGCGTACTTTCGCATCAAGCGCCGAAAGCGGCTCATCGAGCAGGAGGACTTGCGGTTCGATCGCCAGCGCTCGAGCCAAGGCGACGCGCTGTTGTTGACCGCCCGAGAGTTGGTGGGGGTACTTAGTGACGTGTTCAGACAATCCCACCAATTCGAGAAGTTCGTCAGCGCGCTTGCGTCGAGCAACCGACCGCTGGTGGCGCAACTGAAGACCGAAGGCGACATTGTCGCGCGCAGTCATGTTGGGAAACAACGAGTAACTCTGAAAGACCATACCCATGTCACGACGTTGCGCGGGAGTCCTGGAAATATCGTTCCCGTTGCCCAACTTTCGCGAAGGTGACGCGTGGGCGTCGGTTCGCCGAAATGTACGTGGCGAGAGCGAGACCCTTAGATTCGGCGAACTTCGAAGAATCGACGCAGTAGTTCTTGGGACCTGGGCGCCAGCACGTCGTATGTCGCAGCTACTTCGTGGAGTAACCGCGGATCAGACAACACGTTATAGCGAGAACCTACCGCCCCCGCTTTTTCGTCCATCGCGCCGATGACGATCCGAGCGATGCGGGCGTTTAGCAGCGCCCCAGCACACATCACGCACGGCTCGAGTGTCGCGTACGCGGTGACATCGTCCATGCGCCACGTATCCTGGCGCGACGAGGCATCACGCAACGCCACAATCTCCGCATGTGCGGTGGGATCCTTCGATAGTTCGCGCCGATTTTCACCGGACCCGATCACCTCATCGTTGCGAACCAATACGCAACCAACGGGAACGTCACCGTGGCGCGCTGCTTCGTTCGCCAGCGAGAGTGCCATTTCCATGAACGTGGCGTCCTTGTCGAGCTGCGTAGGGCCATTGCTCATAACGCAAATGGTAGGTGTTCGCGCGATCGCCTTGAAAATGACACTTCGTCGCCGATAGTAGACTCGACCTCGGAGGGGTGCGAGAGCGGCCGAATCGGGCAGTCTCGAAAACTGCTGTGTCTACGGGCACCGTGGGTTCAAATCCCACCTCCTCCGCCATTGTGCTGTGAGACCAAAAGACGGGTGACCAACGTCACCCGTCTTTTGAGCAAGTGACACACAAGTCCCCTGGAACTACGATGGAGACGTCGGACTCATATCCGACCACCCCTAGGAGAGTGCAATGGTTTCGTCACTTGAGTCATTGGTTGGTACGACCCGAAATTTAGTCACCGAGATACCTGGTCCCAAGTCACGAGCCCTCCACGAGCGTCGAAAGGCGGTCGTCAGCGCCGGACTCACGCAGGGCTTCCCGGTGTACATCGAGCGTGCTGAGGGGGCGATTCTCGTTGACGTCGACGGGAACCGCCTCTTGGACCTCGGTTCTGGCATTGCGGTCACGACCATTGGCCACGCGGTGCCCGAACTCATCGACGCCGTGAGTCAACAGGTCGCCGCATTCACCCACACCTGCTTCATGGTGACGCCTTATGAGAGTTACGTCGCGGTATGTGAGGAACTGGCGAACCTCACGCCGGGCAGTCACGCGAAGACGTCGGCCCTCTTCAACTCAGGTTCCGAAGCCGTTGAGAATGCAGTGAAAATCGCGCGCCTCGCAACGGGTCGCCAGGCCATCGTCGTCTTCGACCACGCGTATCACGGACGCACCAATCTCACGCTCGCGCTCACGGCAAAGAACATGCCCTACAAGGACCGATTCGGTCCATTTGCCCCCGAAATCTATCGCGTGCCAATGAGTTATCCGTACCACGACGGGCTCTCAGGTGCCGAAGCCGCGGCGAGAGCCATCAAGATCATTGAGACCCAGGTCGGTGCGAAGAACGTGGCGGCGCTCCTCATCGAGCCAATCCAAGGCGAGGGTGGATTCATCGTGCCCGCCGATGGCTTCCTTCCTGCACTTTCGCAATGGACGACAGAGAACGGGGCGGTATTCATCGCCGACGAAATCCAAAGTGGATTCTGTCGAACTGGTGATTGGTTCGCCGTTGACCACGAGGGCGTCATTCCTGACATCGTCGCGACGGCCAAAGGTCTCGCAGGCGGCATGCCACTTGCGGCCGTGACCGGTCGGGTTGAATTGATGAATCAAGTCCACGAAGGTGGACTGGGTGGCACCTACGGCGGTAACCCGGTCGCCGCCGTTGCTGCTCTGGCGACGATCAAGACGTTGCGCGACCGAAATCTCGCTGCGCGCGCTCGTGAACTCGAGGGCATCATGCTCACGAGTCTGCGTTCCTTACAGAAAGACGTCGCGATCATTGGCGACGTGCGTGGTAGAGGAGCGATGATCGCCTTTGAACTCGTGCAACCGGGTACCAAAGACGCCAATGCAACCGCCGCGAAGTCCATCGTGAATTTTTGTAACCAGAATGGTGTCGTCGCAATCGTGTGCGGAACCTATGGCAACGTCATTCGACTCCTTCCGCCTTTGGTCATCACCGATGAGCAGCTCCACGACGGATTAAGTGTCATTGCGGCCGCCGTCCGGGCAGCAGGCTAGGGAACACAACTTTGCGTTGAGACGTTCCCAGTCGAGGGCGCTCTCGCAATGTCGCGCTCGATGACGGAGTTGGGAATCGCGTAACCCGTACTTGCTTGGCTTAACGACGTGGATTCGACAATGCCATCGACGAGCGCTCCCGCGAGTACCGGGCTCCCCGAGTTACCGGGCTGAATATTCGCTTCGATCACTTCGAGGTTGCGCGTCGCGAGATCCCCATCGTAGATATCGCGCGTCTGCGCCGAGACGAGACCTTCGATAAAAGCGGGTGAACCAGTACGCGAGGCATTGAGGGGAAAGCCAATCACTTGGGCCCTGGTCCCCGCGCGAAGCGTTCTGGACCAGAATCGCAGCGGCACCCCATAGAGAGTCGGCACCCGTAGAACGGCGATATCGAAATAAGGGTCATAGAGAGCCACCTGTGCGGGTGCACCTGCAACCGAGACGTTCACTTGGCCGGCAATAACGTGCGCGTCGGTCACGACTTCGTGGGGCTCGACGAAGAATGCGGTCCCCTCTTGAATTCTCGAACACCCTCCACTCGCGATGACCTTGACAACGTCGCTGGGTCCCGACAGTGACGAAACGCTAGGCCCCAACTCCTTGGCCGGCACGGGCACGGGCAAGGTCGGTGCGATCACCGACGCGAACACGTTTGGAAAATCGATGCTTCGAAAGAGCGATTGCACCTTCGCGTCGAAGGACGGAACGGGGGGCATCACCTTGTCAATGGCACGAAGCACCTTCGAACCTTGGATTTCCGTGGCGAGCGAACCCCACGCGGTCGAACCCAGTAAACCCGCCACTAGCCAGCAGCCCACGAGCGTCCCGAGCACGCTAATCACGATGCCCCCAACGCTGTCAACGACACTCAGTCGAACTATGTGGAGTGCCTTCGCGGCAACGCCGCCCAACATGACGCCGAGGTGACTACCGAGCACCGTGGCGACAAGGACAATGACGAGTGCGAGGACTGGTCGCCATCGCGCGTGTGTGATGGCCGAAGAGACGGGAGGCGCGATCAATGTGCCGACGACGAATCCTGCTCCTAGCCCTATGAGCCTCGCGATCTGACGTAATGCACCAACGCGACGTCCACGGAAGGCGGCGATCACCACCAGGGCGATGATGATGAGGTCAATCCAATCCATGGATGTAAGGGTAGGTCGCTATCGGCTTCGAAGACCGACTTAGGAGAACAACCTAAGTATCATCGACAGAGCAACCCGAACGCGAAGGCCAGCGCACTTCTATGAGAAGACTTTTGACGAGCGCACCGAGGCTGATGCGAATCGTTCCGACGCTCCTAGTGAGCGGAATCGTGCTCGCCAGTTGCGTGACGGCATCGGCACCTCACGTCACCGGCATTCCCTCAATCGGAATCTCGGTCCCACTCCACCTCAGTGCGTGTACGACGTCGGATTCGTGCATCGCCATTGGCACCACGAGTTCCTCAACACCTCCAACGTCGGTTGGTGAATACCGCGAATCGAATGGCACCTGGTCCTCACTCGTCGTACCTAATGCGCCGTCGTCAATACTCACTTCAAGCTCGTGCGTCTCAACGACGTGCGTGATTGGCGGGGTTGAGCCCGCGGGCAATCTCATTTGGAAGTACAACGCATCATCGCAGTCGGTCAGCGCCAGCGCCACACCAAAAGGGGGAATCGGTATCCGAGCACTCGATTGCTTTGCGCCGACGAGTTGCGTCGCAGTCATAGCGAGTGCCGCCAGTTCGATCTCAAGGATCTCATTTACTCAGAACCTTGCGACCTCGTGGTCAAGGGAGGCGCCGCTCTTATGGTCAACCAACGACACCATCGACAACATCATCTGTACCGATCTTTCTAACTGCTTGGTGAGCGCCATCAACGACCAGCACAAGCTGGTGCTCGAAGTGACTCACGACGCGGGTGCATCGTGGTCGCGCCGCCGGACTCCCTCCCTTTGGTCGAGTTTGAGTTCGCTCACTTGTGTGAATCTCCGTTGCGTCGGAATCGTGACGACCTCCACGTCTGAACTCATTGCACGCACTAGCACGTTCGGTCGTCAGTGGCGATGGATCGGCGCCGCCGCGAGACCAGAGGCACTCTCCTGCACGTCGATTGACACCTGCGTCGTGGTCGGCGAAACCAATGCAAATCAGCCGTGGTTGGCGGTGCTCAACACCCTCTCATTACGAATGGCACACTTGCGCTACGTGCCTTCGCCACTCATCGACGTAGCGTGCGGCTCGAGGATTTGCGCCTCAATCGGCGTGAGTACTGTCCTGGTGTACCGGCCTTAACCCCGAAGGGCAGCGACCAATAGACCTGGAATCTTCAGCCACGACGGCTTCGCTTCGAAGGCCAACAACTTTCGCATCACGACGCCTGAGTTCGAACTGGTCGCGAACCACGCGGGCGCCGGAGTTGCCACGAAGGGACCGCGGACGACCGACTTCTGGGGCTGCGCAAAAAGAAAAGCGTTGCCCACGAATCCAGTGCCCGACTGAATGTCGGTGATGGGGTGACCGGGATAGGCTCCCCACGCGGTCGAGGAGAACGCGAAACTCATGGCGTGCCACAGGTTGACGCCAATGGAGCCGTAACGAAGGTCGGCAATCGCCTCTTCGATTACGGGACCCGTCACTGGATCCTTCAGTGTTCGCGGGTCAGCGAGCAGCGTCATTGACAATGTGCCCCACACGACGTTATTGCAGAACTCAGTGGCGCGTTGCACGAAGTCGACGACCGACGTAGCTTCAAGCGCCGTCTCTGCGGTTAAGGCGCAAAACGCCTCGACGTTGAGACAGATGTCATTGGTATCGGCGGCGTCAACATCGCGAACGAGGGTCCAAGGGATCACGTCACCGTCCTTAGCACCAATCTCGTGCGCATCAGGATGCGCGGCGAGAACGGCGTCACGTCGCTGCGTCGCACCCGGATAGTACGCCTTACGTGTTGGAATGCTCGCGAAGACCTCCTCGAGAGCGGCGAGGAATTCTTCACGCTGCGCCCAGTCCTTGTGGGTGATGATGATGCGAGGCGTCAAACAATTGAAACCGGCGTTATTGGCGACCATGGTGGCGACGTGTTTCGCCTGGAAGATGATCTCTTTTCTCGTCCACTCACCAGGCACGATCACCACCGGAGAGACGTTGCCCAACTCACAGCTCACTGGCTTCGTAACGAGAGGCTCATTCTTGGCCTTTCGGCGTTCGCCCTCTTCCCCAACGCCGAACACGATCGCGTCATGAGTCTTGTCAGAACCGGTGACATGAATATCGTCGATGCCTTGATGATGGGTGAGGTACGAACCCACCTGAGCACCACCCTTCACGATGCGCAAGACACCACGCTCGATGAGCGCCGCCATCGCTCGCTCCCAGTAAGGGACGAGATACTCATTGACCGGGTTGGCCTTGAGAACCACAACCTTCCCTTCAGCAAACAGTTTGCTCAGTACGTCGCGAGGTCCGAGCGACCCCACGTTGCCCGCGCCAAGGACGAGTGAGACCCCCGCGTGGGTCGTTGGCGATTGATAAGCCGCCGCCTGACTGGACCTGACTTGAGCCTCATCGACGCCTGGCTCCATCCACACTTCGCCGGTCATGCCACCGTAAAGAATCTTGTCGAAAGCCGATCCGGGCACCACCTGGATCGCGATGCGATTTCCTGGCTTGTGTCGAACGGGTCCCGGATAGTGGGGACGTCCCGTGGAGGCGATGTCGAGCATCGAGTGGCGAAAACTTTGCGCCATACGAAGAAAAGTGCCAATGCCGCTGAAGAGTTCCTCTCCACCTTCAGTACTTTGTGGGTCGTAACCCTTCGCGATGCACGCCGCACTCGTCCACTCTTCAGCGACGGCGAAGGTGTCATCGACGATTCGTTGCAGGATCTCTGCACGCACACTCGCTGGCGTCTGCGCCCAGTCGAGTACGTGTTCTCGCACGTCGGCGACGGCTCGGTCAAGCGCCTCCTCGTCGACACTGTTGTAATCTTGAGCACCTGATGTTGGAGCGGCGGCTCCTCGCACTTGACTCATGAAAATCACTCCCCTTTTGTTGATGGCAGACTAGCGCCGTGACTCTTGCTGCGCATAATTCGCCGCCACCTGGATGGTACCCAGACCCAAGCGGTGAGCGTCAATGGCGCGTGTGGACCGGCACGATCTGGTCCGAACTCACTCGACCATATGGCGAATCCGTCAGTGCGCCAAAAGTTGTTGAATCGTTGCCGCTGGTGAATGCCCTGCACCTACTCGTACGCTACGGCGTCGTCTCAGTCTTCGCTGGCCTCGGCCTGCTCGTCAGCTCGCTGGCCCACTGGCCTGGCACGCATCAGCCTGCTCCCCTATGGTTCACAGAAACTGCGTCGGATCTCGGGATCGCCTTAATGCTGTTCGGCACGGTGATTTTCGCCTTCACCCTGCGCGAACTTCAAGGTCGGTGGTCCCTAGCGGCCTTCGTCCCTGGCGTGAACGTTCTCGCTGTGAGCGCCACCGTGACGCAGCGCCTGAGCGGTCGCTCACCTCTCACCCGCGTCGTCGCCGAGGTCGTACTCATTGCCCTCTTCGTCGCTGGCGCCCACGCTGAACCTTGGCTGAGCGTGGCGCTGGCGCTGGTGGCGATTGGCCAAGTGCAATGGCCCTCGGCATTACTAGATCAGCTCTGGCCGCCGACCGAGGGCGTAACGCCAGCGCCTTAGGATTGCTCTGGCGTGGACGAAGACGTCCGCGTGTTGAGGAGATAGTTGCAATGTCGTTCAAGGAATGCGGTCCCCTCGCGGGCTCGGTCGGCACGAGCGAGTCCGAGTGGACCGGACTGGACGTGGCGTTTCACCACGACAAGGGCAAAGTCGCCGAG
This sequence comes from Acidimicrobiaceae bacterium, assembly GCA_003163875.1. Classification (GTDB taxonomy): domain Bacteria; phylum Actinomycetota; class Acidimicrobiia; order Acidimicrobiales; family RAAP-2; genus RAAP-2. The sequence continues at coordinate 26,291 of PLRK01000071.1, forward strand.
ACCCCATTTCGCGAGAAGACCACTTTTGGGGCCTTCGAACCTGTCGCCAACGGCGATCAAAGTGCTTACGGTCTCGATTGTCGCACGGCGGCCTATACGAAAGGTGAGGGAAATTCCTTCCCTACCGAAGTCCGCTACCGGATGTGGGACGCACAACGTCGCCAAGTCATGCGATGTTTCGTGATGCCCCGAGCATCAACGTTGATCGCGGGCGGCACCGTCGAGCCCGACGCGACGACCTTCAAGCTCGAGTCCGTGCTTGGGTCAAACACCTACGGCATTCTGGCGAACAAGTATCTCGACGAGATCGCGAAAGCCACGCGCCTCGACGTCACGACAACCATCGAGGGCAATCGATGCTCCTACGACGAGACGACGGTCGTGGAGCATCAAAAACACCCCGCCATCATCCATCACACGGATCGCAATACACTGACGCGCACTAGTTGGGAGGCTTACGCCAATGTATGAATGGACCGAAGAACACCAGGCGATCATTAGTTTCGTTCGCCGCTTCATTGACGCCGAAGTTCGTCCCCATATCGACGACCTCGAGCACAACGGTGTGCCTCCCTATGACGTGTTGCGAAAGATGTACACCACCTTCGGCCTCAAGGAAATGGCTCAGGAGAATTTTCAACGCCAGTTGGATCGCAAACTCGGCGGAGAACAACCTTCGCAAGAACGCCGCTCATCTGATCCCGCTGCACAGATGATTACGACAATCGAGCTCTGTCGAGTGAGTCCGGGACTCGTCACGTCACTCGGCGTCTCGACGGGTCTGGCCGCCGGTACCATCAACAAACTCGGTACGCCGGGTCAGATGCAACGCTGGGCGCTCGATCTGATGACTCTCGACAAGGTGGGGGCGTGGGCGATCACTGAACCCGACTCGGGATCCGACGCGCTCGGGGGGATGCGGACCAGTGCCAAACGTGACGGCGATGAGTATGTTTTGAACGGTCAGAAGACCTGGATCACCAATGGTCCATACGCTGACACGATTGTTCTCTACGCGAAACTCGATGACGGCAGCAATGATGAAATAAGGAACCGCAAAGTCCTGACGTTCGTGCTGGATAAGGGCATGGAGGGACTTGAGCAATCGCGGCCAATGCGCAAAATGGGCCAGCACGGCTCTCCAACCGGCGACGTGTTTCTGCACGATGTGCGCGTAGGGAAAGACCGGCTCCTCGGTGAGACCGAGGAGCCCGTGGGAGGCGGACGTCAAAGTGCGAAGGACAACTTTGTGGCAGAACGCGCCGGCGTCGCCGCGATGTCACTAGGCATCATTGACGAGTGCCTCAAGATCTCCATTGAATACGCGAAGCAACGAAAGCTATGGGGCACAGCGATTGCCCAATTCCAACTCGTGCAGTTGAAGCTTGCCCAGATGGAGGTCGCGCGCGTTAACGTCTCGAATCTCGTGTTTTCACACATCGAGCGTTCCCTCAACGGCGCGGTGCCAACTCTCGCCGAGGCGTCCGCTATGAAGCTCTATTCCGCCCAGGCCGCCTGCCAGGTTGCCGACGATGCCATTCAGATACTCGGTGGAAATGGTTACATCGCTGAGTACCGGGTCGAACAACTATCGCGCGATGCACGCGTCCTTCGCATTTACGCGGGAACCGACGAGATGCAAGTCGTCGCCATCGCGAAGGATCTGACGCGCCCCTAGGACTTTACGGGAGAGCGTCGCGCAATTGGTCAGCCACGCCAACCCAACCTTTGTATTGCTGGAGTTCGGAGGACGCCGTATCAAGTGCCCGAAGAAGATTTACCGCCACGTCGTCGTGGTCGTCGCGAAGTCGTGAAACGCTCGTGACGTAGGTTCGAATCGTGAACACGATGGCGCCGGTCATTTCAAGTCGACGCAGTGTCTGACGTTCGACGCGAAGGAACCAATCGTCGAGATTGTTGCTCCTCCCAAGCGAGATACGTCGAGGTTGAAACAAAGCTGCGTCATCGAGCAGGGTCCAGTTGAGACGCCAGAATGACCGCTCGGGTTTGAGGCGATCGAAGAACGAGATCGTGGGCTGCGCGAGTGCGTCAGCGTAACCCGGCACCGGTGCGTGGATGTCGTCAAGCGTCGTTCCAATCTTCGTCGCCAGATCCCACCTTGAGGGGAAACACACGCACGCGGCGACAAGTCGCCACGCCGAGTCGCGGACCAACACACAAAGATCCTCCTGCACGAGTCGACTCGCCTGGATGATCGGGTGTTCACTCGCATTGAGCGCGATTGGCAGCGCCGGATGGTGCACGCGAAGATCCTCGACGATGAGGCGCAACAACTCCTTGCTTGCTTCGTCACCTTCGCTTCTTGTCGCAACGACGGCGGCGCGATGCGTAGCGAGCAGCTCGTTCTTGAGCGCGATCTCCTCGCCATATTGAGCGTCGACTTCGAGCCAGTGCGACGCGTCCAGCGGTCGCAGTCCCATGTGCAAGCGCCATCCCTTCGCGTCAAGCGGAAGATAGGGAAAGGCGCTCATACCTTACTTCTTCAAACCTTTGACCCTCAGATAGATCAGGGTCAACATGATGATCGGTACGGCGAGCACGATGACTCGCGCGGCGGGAAATGCCGATCCCCTATGAGGGTTGACGAGGTACGTACTCGCGTTCAAGGTGTTCAGCGCGAACGATGCGAGGGGCATTTCGATTCCTCCAAACGACGCAATCGCCGCGCTCATTCAAATACTTTGCTACTGATCAGCCTAATGAAGAAAATTGTGCTGGAATTCTGAACCGCACGGGCAGCAATCGCCCGAGATACAAGGATGGGGACTTGCGACGTTCGAGCCGTTGATTGCTAGAGCCACTGATGACGAACCGTTACTTTTTGCAAGGATCATCGCGGTCTTGAGCTTGGTCGACGTGTCGTTGCGTTTCTCACTTGTGTGTTGGGTTCCATGGAAGGTGCCGACGCCGCTCCATTTGCCGAACCTCTTCGTGAGTCGATTCTCTCGTTCGCCGGTCCGACCTGGTGTGAACGCTGTTCGCGAGTCGAGCAACGAAACGAAGTGAATGTTCTTTAGGACGTGGTGGTAGTGCCGCCCATTAGTTTCTCCAGTCGATTGACGATGTCTGTGATCGCGTCATCTTGGGCGAGAAGATGTCGTTGGATCTCCTCAGCCTCCTTTAACACGGCTTCCGCATCCTTATAGGTGTCCTCCGCGCGTTTATCGGCCGCCGTCGCTTGTATGTTCTGGCCAACAATGATGATGGGCAGCAATACCAACTGCAAGAAACTGCTCGAAAGCCACACCACGATGAAGTACGTTCCATGCTTGATCGCCGAGGGCAGCGCGAAAAGCGCGATCACCGTAAACACGTACGCGCACCACATGGTCCCCACAACGAGCGTCACCTTTAAACCGAAGCGCGCGTTCATGCGAACAAAGAAATTCTGATGGTTGACCTGTCGCAGATCGGCCGTCTTTACTGGCTTGCCCGCCCGCAACTCCGCCGCCCGCGGATGGCGAACGTACTCGTAAATCTTCGACATAGGGAGAGTCTCACACGCGAAGACAGCCGCGACGGGTCAATCGACAACGTCACAAACTTTAGAAAAGTATCGAGGCCTCTAGTCGGGCTTCACGAGATCGGGAGAGGTCTCCATGCCCTGGCGCCACACGGAACGAGCAATGATCTTGGTCGTGTCAGCACGATCGCGATACTTGACAGCAATGTCGCGGGATTCCTCCAACAGCCCTTCGCTCAAACGTGTCGGATTCAAACCGAGTTCAAGGAAATTGTCTCGACGAACGTTCAGATCGTTCTCCGCTGCTTCGCGACGTGGATTGGGCAGGTTCGCAATCTCAGCACCCGTGAGCTTGGAGATAAGTTCAGCCAACTCACGTACGCGGAACGTTTCGGTGACTTGATTGAAGACCTTGGGCTTCTCGCCGCGCAGCGGCGGATTCTCCAGAGCGATCTGAATACATCGCACGGTGTCGCGGATATGAATGAAGGCGCGAGTCTGGCCTCCTGTACCGTGCACGGTCAAGGGGTGACCTATGGCGGCTTGCATCAAGAATCGATTAAGGACAGTCCCGTAGTCGCCGTCGTAGTCAAAACGATTGATGAGACGCTCGTCGAGAACGGTCTGGGGCGTCTGGGTACCCCACACGATCCCTTGGTGCAGGTCCGTCACACGAACTTGATCGTTCGAGCAGTAGAAGGCGAACATCAATTGATCGAGTGTCTTGGTCAAGTGATACACCGAACCGGGATTTGCCGGGTGCAGGATCTCTCGATCAAGCTCACCGTCGGGTGTAGGGACACGAACGGTCAGGTAGCCCTCGGGAATCGGTGCCGATCCCGACCAGCCATAGCCATAGACACCCATGGTGCCAAGGTGCACCAACGCAATATCGCGACCCGTCTCGACTATGGCACACAACACGTTGTGCGTTCCGCGGACGTTGTTGTCGACCGTGTAACGCTTCGCCGCAGAATTACGCATCGAATACGGAGCGGCACGTTGCTCACCGAAATGAACTATCGCGTCGGGCTGGAGGTCCTTCAGGACATCGAGAAATCGGTCGTATTCTTCAGCAAGGTCCAGGTGAACGAAACCAATGTCGTTACCCGTGAGTTCTTTCCAAACTCGAATTCGTTCGCCAATGGGTCGAATCGGCGTCAATGACTCGACTTCGAGCTCGATGTCGATCTCACGACGACTCAAGTTGTCGACAATCGTGACATCGTGTCCAATGTCGGAGAGGTGCAGTGACGTGGGCCAGCCGCAAAATCCATCGCCGCCGATGACAACAACCTTCATGTGATCTCCAATCAATAACCATCGAACGAGCGTCGTAGGGATCCAAAACCCATAAGTATGGCTTCGAGACTCTAAAACAATACCAGTACTTGCCCCCGCCCTTTAGAGTCGAACGACCCTCACCTTGAGAATTTCGTGTGAAATCTATGCTCACAGCAACGATTCGCGAGGAACGCGCGATTCGCGTTAGCGGCGACGTCCTTCGAATCTCTTGGTCATCGTGGGATTCGCATGATAGACATCGGTGTGACTCACCTTGCGTAAGAACTCGCGCATCGACCAACGCTGCGAGTCAATCACGCCCAGGGCACCTGCCTGCACCAAGACGTTTCCAATCGCCGCCGCTTCTACCGGTCCCGCGATGACATCGACGCCGCACGCGTCTGCAGTGAGTTGACAGAGCAATTTGTTATTGACACCGCCGCCAACGATGTGCACGGCGTCAATCTCGCGTCCGGCGAGTCGTTGCACATCAACGACTGCGTTTCGATACGCGAGCGCGAGACTGTCAATGATGCAACGCGTGAATTGCTCAGGCGTCTCGGGCACCGGTTCAGCACTCGCGCGACACAATCGAGCGATGCGAGCCGGCATGTCGCCGGGGGTGAGAAACGTCTCGTCATTGATGTCGATCACTGAGCGAAGCGCCTCCTCGCGAGCGCTACGAGCCACGAGTTCAGCGACGTCGATTGGTCCACTGCGAAGTTCCCACGTGCGAATCGACTCTTGCAGCGTCCAAAGTCCCATGACGTTATGCAAGAAGCGATAGGTGCCTTCAATGCCTCGCTCGTTGCTGAACCCCGCGAGCCGCGCCTCGTCCGAAAGGACCGCAGCTTCGAGTTCCATGCCTACGAGCGACCATGTCCCGCAGGATATATAGGCAAAGTTCGCGCTCTTCGCCGGCACCGCGACCACGGCCGACGCCGTATCGTGACTCGCGACGTTTATGACCTTTACTGCTTCACTCGATCCCACTCGATGCGCGATTGGCAACGACACGACACCCAGAACATCACCGGGCTCCGCCAAAGGAGAGAAGATTGATGACGTCAGGCCGGCTCTCTCGAATATCTCGTCGTCCCATTTTCCTGCGCTTGTCATGAGTTGCGTCGTCGACGCGTTGGTGACCTCCGTAGCCTTCTTCGAGGTCAAGAAGTAGTTAATGAGGTCGGGCAACAAGAGTGCGGTACTGGCCCCAGCCAGATAACTCGCCTTCGCGTCCGCCATGAGTTGATACAACGTGTTAAAAGGTTGATGCGCGATACCAGTACGCTCGAAAAGTTCCGCCTTTCCAATGCGCAACGCTGCTTCAGCAATGGACGCTTCGGTGCGAAGATCGCGATAACAGAATGGATTGGACAGCAGCGATCCGTCTTCTCGAAGTAGTCCATAGTCCACGGCCCACGAGTCCACACCAATTGATGCAATAGGACCGTCGCGCAGCGCGTTCGCTAGTCCCTCGAGGATTCCCCGATACAAACCAAGGATGTCCCAAAAGAGGTTGTCGCCGACCTGCACCGCGCCGTTGGCGAATCGTCCTGATTCAGTTAGGGAAAACGTCGAGGGACCAACCGTACCGGTATAGAGCCGCCCGCTTGATGCGCCGAGATCTACTGCGACGACCCTTTCTACCTTCGACACGTCACCCACAACCTCACACGGTGACGAATTCAACGCCCAAAAGTTCCGTCAGAATTCTCAAATCACCAATGCGATGCCCGGTACCGAGCGCCCAGTGGTGCGCGACCGCAGTCGCCGACCATTCGTCGCACCACTCGCCAGGATTACGACCAAAGTCGACGCGCGACGTCGTGTTGCCAATCTGCAGAAGCGGTCCTGGTACCACTTCACCTTCTGACGCCACGAATCGAAAATGTCCGTCGCGCATCTGCGTGATCCCAAAGGCGGTGACTGGCCCGTGGGCGACGTCGAACTCCACGGAGACGCCGCGACCTCGTTTGCCGTGGAAGACACCAAGTCCGCGCAGCAAGGGACGACGTTGGCTGATGGCGAGGTGGGCAGGACCATCGTGACCCATTTCGACGACGTTGTCGCGAAAATTCAGAGCCTGAAGTTCGGTGAAAGAACCCCCAGCGCCCATTCGGTCCAAGATCAACATGGCGAGCGACGTCCTTAGTTCGTACTCGCCGCACGCTGGGACGTGGCTCGCGGTCAACAATGACGCGCCAAGAATCATGCCAGCCGCTATGCGTTCATGCAGCTCACCCTCGAGGCCGCGGTGATAGTACGCCAACGAATCCAATTCGAAGTCCTTCACCAGTGCTTCCAGACCCAACGCGACCCGCACTCCCCATTCGAGTTCGTCGGGTTCGACGGACTCGTCGAGTTCGAAGACATCACGGACTAACTGACTTCGTTGTTCGATATCCGTGTCAGTCACGGCCGCGACGCGCACCCGTAGATCGTCGTACTCGAGAACCTCGACGTGGCCGCCTAATTGCGCGGAGACGAGCGTCAAATCGGTCGACACGTCGAGCATCCCCGGGTAGAGGTGTCCCATAAGTCCGTGGCGTCCAGTTCGTAGAACTCGACGCACGCCCGCGGCCTGGATCCATCGTTCGATCTTCTGCCATGCTCGTTCATCGGCGAGGTAACCCGATACCGAACGAAAACCAATGCCACTTCGCTCAAACGCGTTGGCAACCTCGGGCAGCGGACACGCTCCGCAGTAAGCCAACCACTGTCCCGTATCAAACGTGGCATGGTCCATTGACTCAGTTGGCTGCAAGTTAAGGACAAGGACATCAGACTTCGCTCGTTGCGCGATGGGCAGGACCATTGACGCAGTCATGTACGTCGTCAGAAACATCACAATGAGATCACAACCCGCCTCTCGAAGTTTCTCAGCGGCGATGTCAGCTTCCTTCGCGTCCGAGATGAATCCAACGTCAACGATGTCCGCCTGGAAACTCTTGATTCGGTCCGACACAAAGTGCGCAGAATCCTGCAATTGCGGCAACAAGCCCGGGAACTGTGGCCAGTATGCGCCGAGACCACCAGCGACCAAACCGACCACTGGTCGTGTAGTCCTCGCGAGGCTCGACAATTGCACTTGTGGCGTCGTTGTGCTCATCGAAGGAACGCCGCCGCAACGCCCGCATCAACGGCGATGTGCAGACCAGTCGTGTGGGCTAATTCAGGTCCGCACAGCACAAAGACGGCGCTCGCCACGTGCTCGGGTAGCACTTCGCGCTTCAAGAGGGTGCGTTGTGCGTAGAACTCGCCCAACTTGTCCTCCTCGACGCCGTACACCGAGGCGCGCTGCGCACCCCATCCACCCGCAAAAATACCCGACCCGCGCACTACGCCGTCGGGATTGATGCCGTTCACTCGAATTGCGTATTGGCCCAACTCAGCGGCGAGCAGACGGACCTGGTGCGCTTGATCAGCCTTTGCGGCGCCGTAGGCGACGTTATTGGGACCGGCGAACACCGCATTCTTGCTCGCTATATAAATAATGTCTCCGCCCATGGCTTGGGTCATCATGACGTTGGCGGTGGCTTGACTCACAAGAAATGACCCACGCGCCATCACCGAATGCTGGCGATCCCAATCCTCGATGGTCGTGTCCTTCAAACTCTTAGAAATTGACAGACCAGCGTTGTTCACCACCAGGTCGACGCCACCGAAGGCAAGCACGCTCTCATTGATTGCCCGCAGCACCTCTTCGGGCGACGACACGTCGACTGAAACGGCAACTGCCTTGTCGCTGCCGCCAAGTTCCTTCGCCACCAACTCGGCGCTCTCAAGATTTCGGTCGGCAACGACGACGCAGGCACCTTCAGCACTTAAACGTCGAGCGGTAGCGGCTCCAATGCCCGATCCACCTCCCGTGACGACCGCAATCCGGGTGGCGAGTGCCTTCGGAGGAGCCATCCGACGAAGTTTCTGTTCCTCGAGTTCCCAGTACTCGATACGAAACTTCTCCTCCTCTGAAATGGGCGCGTACGTTGACACGGACTCGGCGCCATACATCACATTGATGGCGTTGATATAGAACTCACTCGCCACGCGCGCGGTCTGCTTATCGCGACCAAAGCTAAACATGCCAATGCCCGGCACCAACACGACGGCCGGATCGGCACCACGCATCGCTGGGGACTGTGGGGTCGCGTAGCGCTCGTAGTATGCGGCGTAGTCGGTGCGATATTGCTGGTGCAATTCGCGAATTCGAGTCTCGAGCGTTTCCAAAGGCGCGTCACCAGGAAGGTCAATCACCATCGGACGAACCTTGGTGCGCAAGAAGTGATCGGGGCACGACGTACCAAGCGCAGCGAGTTCTCCGAGACGCTCTCGACTCACGAAGTCAAGTACCACGTCTGCGTCGCTGAAATGGCCAACTTGGCGAGCATCGGTGCTCGCAAGGCCGCGAAGCAAAGGAAAAAGCTCGGCCGCTCGGAGACGACGAGCGGTCGCTTCAAGCGGCTTGTTCGCCGCGACCACTGCTCCGAAGGGATCCTTGCGACCGTTCTTCTTCAAGAACTCCTCAGCGGTGCGGATGATCTGCAGTGACCGGCTCTCACACTCGTCACTCGTGGTGCCCCAGGCGGTGATGCCGTGTCCCCCCAGAATGCAACCAATCGCTTGAGGATTGGCCCTTTGGATTTCTGCAATGTCGAGTCCTAACTGAAATCCCGGACGTCGCCACGGGACCCAGACCACGCTGTCACCGAAGCACTGCGCCGTGAGCGCCTCGCCGTCGGCAGCCGTCGCGAGGGCGATGCCGGCGTCGGGGTGCAAATGATCAACGTTGGCGCAATCAACCAATCCGTGCATCGCAGTGTCAATCGAAGGAGCGGCTCCCCCTCGCCCGTGCATACAGAAATCAAAAGCGGCGACCATCTCGTCTTCGCGCGCTGGCCCGGGATACACGCCCACCAGTGCACGAAGTCGATCAAGTCGAAGGACCGCGAGGCCCGACTCCGTCAAGGTACCGAGGTCGCCGCCGGAGCCCTTCACCCACATGACCTCTACGTCGCCGCCGGTCACAGGGTCAGAAATCACGGCCTTCGTTGACGTGTTACCACCGGCATAATTCGTATTACGAGGGTCCGCGCCTAGGCGATGCGATCGCTCTAGGAGTTCAGATACTGCTCGAAGCGGGTCAGTGGGAGGCAAGCGAATCACGCACCCCAGCCCGCGGCTGTACCGGTCGCGCGCTCTTCGATGATTTTCTCGGCGTAACCCGAACGACGGTACGCGCCAATCGGATCTGGGTCGAGCCCCATGTCCTCGCGTAGCTCGGCCAACAAAGGTCGAACATCGGTGTTAAATGCGTCGATCAGGATCCCGTTCGCTTCCAATACGTCGCCGTCCGTCTGAGCTTTCGTGAGCGCCGAGCGATCAACGAACAGTGCCTTCGCCGTTGCTTCTTGCACGTTCATCACTGAACGAATCTCTGCTGGAATCTTGGGTTCGAGATTGTGGCATTGATCGAGCATGAACGCGACACTCGAATCAGTACGGTGCGCTCCGACAGCAACAATTTCGTTCATAATGCGAAAGAGTTGGTAGGGATCAGCTGAACCGACCATCAAGTCATCGTCGGCGTAAAAGCGGCTATTGAAGTGGAAACCACCCAGTCGCTTCACGCGAAGAAGATTGGCCACGATGAACTCGATGTTCGTCCCTGGCGCGTGGTGACCGGTGTCAACGAGCACCTCAGCGCGCTCGCCAAGTGCGAGGCAGTGGATGAGCGACGTTCCCCAATCGGGAACGTCCATCGTGTAAAAACTGGGTTCGAAGAATTTGTACTCCAGCAGCATGCGCATGTTTGAAGGCATGGCTTGGTAGGTCTCGTGCAGCGCCTCCGCGAGGCGCTCTTGACGAGCTTGTATATCGTCTTGGCCCGGGTAATTCGTGCCATCGGAAAACCAGAGCGAAAGGATGGTCGACCCCGTCTGGACGCCAATCTCGACGCACTCGAGGAGATGATCGGTGGCCTTTCGTCGAATCGCGGGATCCGCGTTGCACACGCTGCCGAGTCGGTAGTCGTCCTCCTGGAAAACGTTGGGGTTGATTGCCCCAATCGAGACGCCCAGACTCTTGGCGTAGCTTTGCAGCGCGGCGTAGTCGTCAACTCGATCCCAAGGAATGTGAATCGCCACGCTTGGCGCCACGCCGGTGAACTTGTTGACCTGAGCGGCATCCTGCAACTTCTCCTCAGGCGAACGTGCGACGCCCTTCTGCGCGAAGACTTTGAAGCGCGTACCGGAATTGCCGTAGGCCCACGAGGGTGTCTCAATCATCAATTGGCGGAGTTCCGCCTTGACATCTGTTGGACTATTCATAATGTTCAATCCTCCTCGGGCGACTGGCCACGAAATGAACCGCTAATCGACGTGAAAAATCTCTCTTATCGGGGAAATACTGGTGTCGGGTGCTGAACCTGCGAGTTCGACGAAGAAATCGCCCATCTCGCGCTGCCAACGTTCGTTTACTTCCGTCATTGCCATCTTTGCCTGAGCAGCCTCAAAGTCGTCCGTCTCGAGATAACCAATGAGGGTGCCATCGGGCTGAAGGAAGAGCGAGTAGTTATTCCATCCAGTGTCATGCAGAGCCTGGCGCATATCGGGCCAAACGTTCGCGTGGCGCTCAACGTACTCGTTAATGCGATCCGGGCGAACGTTCAGTTGGAAGCAAATTCTCTGCACTCGACATTCCTCTAACAAATACTAGGTACAGCCCTTCGGGGCGTCCCTTGATGGCGACGCCCCGAAGCCTTTCGGTTATGAAGCTTTAACTTCTTAGAAGTTAAAGTCCTTCACATTTGCTGCCGTGAACACAAACGGAGCGCCGAGAGTTACGAAGTTTGAGGGGTCACCCGAGCCAGCAATGGCCTTCGTGACGGTCCATGACTTCGCCTCAACCAACTTGGTTCCCTTTGCGGGAATTGAGAAGGTCGCGCCAATCTTGTTAGCGACAACGCCGGAGTTGATCTCCATAGCGGCCCATCCGGCCAACGAACCAAGGTCGAAGGGGTTCCACAATTCGAACGCCTTGACGTTGTCGTCACCGGTGTACGTCGCCATCTGTGATGGCAACCCAAGGCCAGTGAGGATCAGGTTCGAGTACGTGGACTCGTGGGTTGAAAGGTACTGAGCAGCCGTCGAGATACCCACGGTCGTTGGCGAGATGATGCCTGCCAAGTTCGGGTATTGGGTCAACAGGCCCTGCAGCACTGTCAACGACACTGTCGGGTCGTCGTTACCGTAAACCGTTGCCACCAAGGTCATCTTTGGGTACTTGGTCAACTCTTGCTTCATGTAGCCAATCCACGCGTTCTGGTTCGTCGCTGTAGCGGCGGCAGAAAGAATGGCGATTTGGCCGGTGTCGTGAATTTCACCAGCAAGCAGGTCGACTTCCGACGCACCAATTTCCTGGGTGTTGGCCTGGTTGATGAACAGGTTGCCCGCGCAGTAGTTGTCTGAGTCGAAACCGATGATGGTGATCTTTGCTCGACGGGCCTTCTCCAACTCGGGGCAAAGAGCCTTCGGGTCGTTGGCGGCGATGACGATAGCGTTCGCCTTCGCGGCGATCGCAGCCTGGATTGCTGGCTCCTGGGCAGCAGCGGTGTCAACCGTTCCACTGTCCACGACGCCCTTCCAACCCTCGGTCTTCAATGCAGCCTTCACGCCATTGTCCGCAATAACTTCGTACGGGTTTGTCGTGTCCTTAGGAATGATGTACACCAATCCCTTAGACGGAATCGTCTTTGTTGCTGCACCCGATGGAACCGCGCCGAGACCGGCGACCATTCCAACGACTGACAGAGCAATCAAAGTTTTCTTTGAAGCGAGATGCTTCAATGACTTCAACTTCATGTTCCCCCTCATTTGAAATTCGTTAGTTAGTTTGAACTGCGTAGCACTACGAAAGCGTCGAACGACGAGTACGAATGCCAGGGTAAAAGTATCACATTTTGTGAATCAGAACTACTCAAAATGTTAGTGGTCTGAGTGCCCTGTAATACCTGATCAGAGTTCAGAAATGACGGCGGCGTTCTCGATGGTGGGTTTGGTCTTTGACGATTTCATGCCGAGTCGCTTGCTGACGGCGCGATACCCCCGACCAGCGTTCGGCAAGATGACGCTCGCTAAGAGCAAGACTCCAAACACGATGCTCTGCTCCTGGGAGGACACGTTGTTGTTCGAAAGAATTTGATCAAAAATTCCAACCACGATGACCGACAAAAAGACACCGAGCATTGTGCCTCGGCCGCCGAAGATCGAAATACCACCAAACAAGACGATTGCCACCACGTTCAATTCAAGACCCGTCCCCGCATCGTAGCGAGCAGTGTTCGTTTCGTAGGTGTAGAGCAGTCCCACAAAAGAGCACACGATCCCCGAAAGGAGGAACAAGTTGAATTTGATGCGCTTGACTCGAATACCCGAGAAGAATGCAGCTTCCTCCTGAAGACCAATTGCGTAGATGGACCGCCCCGTCGAGGTGAAGTGCAGAACGGCTCCGTAAATCAGTGCGAGGACGACAAAAATTCCAAACGCCCACGCGAACGGCGTACCAGGTATTGCGTTGGTTCCTGCGTCGGTCCAAGGCCCCCCAAACCCGCTGACTTCATTCGTTCCCAATATCACTTCTGCGAGACCACGAAACATCGTAAGTGTACCGATAGTGACGGCGATAGACGGCAAGCCCAACTGAGTCACCAGAAAACCATTGAGTGCCCCACCGACGGCTCCCACGCAAAGGGTGAGGAACATAGCGAGAAAAACTTCGACGTGGTGCTCGAAGAGATAGCCAAAACTTGAACAGGCCAGACCAAGCATTGCGGCGACGGAGAGGTCGATTTCCCCCGTCGTGATTATCAACATTTCGGGCAACGCCATGATTGCGATCAGTCCGAAATTGATCCCCGCGAAGAAAATGGTGTTTCGCGAGAAGAAGTCCGGTGACGACGTTCCTCCGTAGATCAGGTCAAAAATGAAGAAGAGGACGAGAGCGCTCTCCCATCGAAAAAGTGAGCGTCCCGCGAACGACCAGTGCTGTTTTTCTGTTGGCAGCAGCGTCTCGTCGGGTGACGTGGTGGACGTGTTATTTCCCATGAGCGGCACTGTCTTTCAGTCGAAGGGCCAGCGAAGCCCGATTGCTCAAGAGACGGTCAAAGCTCACGGTCACCAAAATCAGCGCACCCGCGAGGGCGGAGTCCCAGAAAGGTGACACATTCACGACGACCAGAGCTTGGTTGATGATTTGCAGGAGAATCGCGCCAAGTGCCGCGCCAATGACCGTGCCGCTGCCACCAAATATCGCCACCCCTCCAATCACACACGACGCGACCACGAGGAGTTCATAGCCGGTCCCCGCAGTGGCGTTGACGGTCGCGAACTCAGAAAGGAACAGAACACCACCGAGTCCCGCCAATGTGCCACTAATGACGAATGCAGTAAAAACGCGACGAGCAACGGGCACGCCTGCCAATTGGGCTGCCGCCGGATTCGATCCAATGGCGTACAGCTCACGCATCGGGCGAAAGGAACGCATCGAAAAAGCCACGAGCAACGTCACCACCACAGGAATGAGGAAGATCCAAGGGAGTCCCGCCCAGGATTCAAAACCAATCTTTTGAAATGACAGCGGGATGGCCGTTGGCTCGATCTGTACCCCGAGTCCAATGATATTGAGAATCCCCCGGATTATGTACAGTGCCGCGAGCGACACGACGAGACTTGGAACCTTGGTCACGGTGACGATGAAACCAATGACGGCGCCGCAAAATGCACCAACACCCATTCCAATGACGAAAGCAAGCACCAACGATGGATGTGCATTGTGTGTGAAATAGTCACCCACCAAGAATGCAGAAATCCCCAATGTCGAGCCGACCGAGAGGTCGACGTTTCTCGTCACGATGACCATGGTTTCGCCAACGGCCAGCAAAAGAAAGAGTGAACCGTTGGTGAAGAGCTGTTGGATACTCGTGAGATGAGCGAAGTCGTGACTCTTAATGGTGGTTCCCGCAAAGATCACGAGGATCACCGCCAAGATGGCCAACTCGCGCGCGCGCGACAGCACTTCGGCGACGCGGTGTGTCTTTACAGGTTGTGACAGCGAGATTTCATTGACGACCGACACTTTGATCTATACCTGCCCTGTCGAAGCCATCATGACCGACTCCTGCGTTGCATCAGCTCGGTCTATCGTTGCCGCCAATCGACCTTCCCGCATCACCAGCACGCGATCAGCCATTCCGAGGACTTCAGGGAGTTCCGACGAAATCATGAGTACGGCGACACCACTCTGAGCCAATTCATCAATGATGCGGTGAACTTCGGACTTTGTACCCACATCGATACCCCTCGTCGGCTCGTCGACGATGATCAATTTTGGCTGACCCGCGAGCCATTTGGCGAGAACAACCTTTTGCTGATTCCCTCCCGACAGGGTGTTCGCTTCGTCACTCAGCTTTCCGAATTTGAGATGAAGTCTCAGCGCCCAGTCGGCAGCAAGCTTGTCCTCTGCCCATCGAAACAAAAACAACCCACGACTGAGTCGCCTCAACGATGCGAGTGCGACGTTATGGTCAATGCCGTAGTCCATCACGAGACCTTGTTGGCGCCGATCTTCGGGCACGAAGCCAATGCCAGCATGCATTGCGCGCAGAGGAGAACCTCCCTTTAGCTTCGCGCCGTTGATATAGACACCACCAGCGTCGTATCGATCAATGCCGAAGATTGCGCGAGCAATTTCAGTTCGACCAGAGCCCACCAAACCAGACAATCCAACGATCTCGCCGGCGTTGACGGTAAAGGAAATGTCGTAAAAGGTTCCTTCTCGAGTCAGACGTTCCACGCGCAAGACTTCACCACCCGCACGAATCTCTGTCTTGGGAAAGAGCAAGCCGAGTTCGCGCCCGACCATCGAACGCACAATTTCGTTAATCGTGAGATCACCGATGAGATCAGTACGAACGAAGGCGCCGTCGCGCATGATCGTGACTCTTTGACAAATTTCAAACACCTCTTCGAGGCGGTGTGAGATGAACAGGATCGCGACGCCCCGCTCTCGAAGATTGTTGACCACCGTGAAGAGTCTTCGTACCTCTTCGGGGCTCAGGGCCGCGGTCGGCTCATCCATCACCACAACCCGCGCATCTTTCGAAAGAGCCTTGGCGATCTCGACCATTTGCTGATCGGCGACGGACAAACCCTTCGCTTTGCGATTGGGATCGATGTCGACGCCCAATTGCTCAAAGATCGCCCGCGCCTGGCGCCGCATCTCTCGTCGGTTGATGGTGCGACCAATCCTCAGTGGCTGGCGACCAAGATAAATATTCTCGGCCACGTTGAGGTCATCAAATAACGTCGGTTCTTGGTAGATGACGGCAATGCCGGCCTCTTGACTGTCATGGGGACCTCGGAAATTCCGTGCCTTGCCGTCGTAGGTGTACGTGCCGCCGTCGGACTGATAGACACCCGCGATGATTTTGACGAGCGTCGATTTTCCCGCGCCGTTCTCACCAAGTAGCGCATGCGCTTCGCCGGGATACAACTCAATGGACCCGTCGGCTAAGGCGATGACCGCACCGAACGACTTTGACACGTTCTTCATCACGAGGATTGGTTCAACAGTCTGCACGTCACTCATCGCTACATACCACCAATGCAATGGCGGCGCAGGAGATGGCGTGCGATTTCAATTGCGGCACAACGTCCCCCTAAATGGCGCGATCTTGATGACAAACGTGCAGTGAAGTCAAGCAGACCACTATTCGAGTGTCAAGATTTTACACAAAAAAATAACAACAAGTGTTGAACAATATAACATTCTGATCACTCGTCGAGTTCGTGCGCATTCGTCTTCGTCGTACACTCGCGGTACTTTCTAAATTACCTAATCACTCGAAGGAGCTCGGTGCGCATCTCGCTTTTTGTGACGTGCATGAACAACGTGCTGTATCCAGATACTGGACGCGCCGTCGTTGCCGTCTTAGAACGCCTTGGCCATCAAGTCGATTTCGTTGAATCCCAGACGTGCTGTGGGCAGATGCATCTCAACGCTGGCTACCGCCCAGAAGGGCTGAGTTTGGCGCGAAAAGTCATCGATTCTTTCGAGAAAGCGGACGTCGTCGTTGTGCCCTCGGGATCCTGCACCAGCACGATGCGCCATCTGTGGCGCGACGTCGCAACAGACGAACGCGACGAGGGTCTCGTACGCGCGAGCGAGGAATTCGCGCCGAAGGTCTTCGAATTCACCGAGCTTCTCGTTGACGTACTCGGCGTCACCGACGTGGGCGCCTATTTCGAACGTCGTGTGACCTATCACCCGACGTGTCATTCACTGCGATCAATTCGCGTTGGTGACCGGCCGCTGGCGTTACTACGCGAGGTCCGCGGCATCGAGCTCGTCGAACTTCCAGAATTCGATCAGTGTTGTGGCTTTGGGGGCCTCTTCGCACTCAAGAATCCGGACACCTCAGCAGCAATGGGCCTTGACAAGATTGCGAACGTCATCGCAAGTGGCGCGGACGTGCTGTGCGCTTCTGACAATTCTTGCTTGACCCATCTGTCAACACTGGCAAAGAAATCACCCTCGTTGGTTCCCGGATATCGAACTGACAGCGTCCAAAGTCAGCCGAATTTCGAGGTCAAGCACATCGCCGAAATACTTGCGTCGACCAAAGAAGGTTTGTAAATGGCTAGGACCTTCGCCGGCGCTCCCGATTTCCCCATCGGGGCAAAAGTCTCGCTGGCGAATCCTCAATTGCGAAGCAACATGGCACGCGCAACTCGTACCATTCGTGAAAAACGAAATCTTCGTGTCTCGGAACTCGACACGTGGGAAGAACTTCGCGTCGCTGGCGAATCGATAAAGCGCTCCGGGCTCGCCAACTTGCACGACCTTCTTACGACCTTTGAAAAGAATGTCACCGACGCTGGGGGGCATGTCCATTGGGCCGTTGACGCCGAGCACGCACGTCGCATCGTCCTCGAAATTGTTGAAGAGACGGGTTCTAAGGACGTCGTCAAGATCAAGTCGATGACGAGCGTCGAAATTGACCTCAACTCGGCATTGGAGAAGGCGGGCATCACGGCCTACGAGACCGACCTCGCCGAGTTGATCGTCCAGCTCGGCGACGACCTGCCGAGCCACATCGTGGTGCCCGCGATTCATCGCAATCGTGACGAAGTTCGCGACATTTTCAAAGCGCACATGGGGGAGTGGGGCCTTAAGGCGCCCGACGATCTATCGAGCGCCCCCGAGGACCTCGCCCGAGCGGCCCGACTTCATCTTCGAGAACGATTCCTCGCCTCTCAAGTCGGAATCTCCGGCGCGAACTTCCTCGTCGCAGAAACAGGTTCCGTCGCCATTGTCGAATCCGAAGGCAACGGACGAATGTGCTTGACACTGCCGAACACTCTGATTTCCTTAGCGGGTATCGACAAGATCATTCCGCGGTTCGAAGATCTCGACGTCTTCTTCCAAGTACTGCCGCGTTCGGCGACCGGCGAGCGCATGAATCCCTACAACTCGATTTGGACGGGCGTCACGAAAGGCGATGGACCACAGAACTTTCATGTCGTATTGATCGACAATGGTCGCTCAAGTGCCCTCGACGATCGGGTCGGACGCGACGCGCTGCGTTGTATTCGTTGCGCTGCATGCCTCAATGTGTGCCCGGTCTACGAACGCGTAGGTGGTCACGCCTACGGTTCGGTCTATCCCGGCCCGATTGGAGCGGTGTTGACGCCCCAGCTCAATCACGTCACGAGCGACCACGTGGCGCAATCACTTCCTTATGCGTCGACGCTTTGTGGAGCATGTTTTGATGCGTGTCCCGTTCGAATCGATATTCCAAAGCTTCTCGTGCATCTGCGCGGTGAAGTCGTTGATGCGAAACGAAGCCTCACGCCTAAATCCCAGGAACAAGCAGGCATGCGTGCCGCCTCGTGGCTCTTCGCACGTTCGTCGCGCTTGCGTAGTGTCGGGGACTTTGGCGCAAAGACGAGCAGCCCACTGCGGGGACGAAAGATCTCTTTGCCCGGCTGGCTCTCTGGGTGGAGCAGATTTCGCGCAGTCCCTCTACCCTCTCAGGTCACCTTCGCCACGTGGTGGCACAAGGAGCGCGCAGTAGAGGGCGAGACTCAACAACCTTCGTCTCGTCGACGAGAATTCCGCCACAAGAACACGAGCATCGAACCCCACGCGTTGGGCATTCGTCCCGTTGTTGCCCCAGACGCCGCGTTGAATCAAGCGAATGCCAGGGACGCAATTCTGTCCGCGATTCGCTATTCGAATCGCGGACAGAACGAGCAGCCACCGATTCCACGTTCCTATCGTCGGGCCGCGCGCGTAGAAACGATCGATACCATCGAGCATTTCAAAGAGCGCGTCAGCGACTACCAAGCGACGGTCCGTTACGCGTCTTTCGAAACAATCGACTCCGCAATCGCCGAGGCGCTGTCGTCACGGGGAAGCACTTCGATTGTCATACCGGCGGGGGTACCTCAAGAGTGGTTGTCATCGTTCGCGGGGACCGTTATCACCGACGATGGCACACTCGAACATGCGAGCATCAACGCCGTCGACGCGGTCGTGACCGGTTGCACCGCCGCAATCGCTGAGACGGGGACCGTTATCCTAAATTCTGAGGCTGACCAGGGAAGACGTGTCATCACCCTCATCCCAGATCATCACGTGGTGATTGTGCGTAGCGGACAGGTCGTTCCCGACGTGCCCGACGTCATTGCACGACTCGATCCCGCCCGTCCCCAGACGTGGATCAGCGGGCCTTCCGCCACAAGCGACATCGAACTCAGTCGCGTCGAGGGAGTGCACGGACCAAGAAAACTCGACGTCATTATCGTTCGCGAATAGTTGACTCGAAAGCTTTCTTAGGAAGCTGCGACGTGCACCAGTGGCTCGACGTGGAGAATCTCGACTCCGACTTCTCGAGCGGCGAGAATGGTGCGACTATCCGGCGACGCATTGGTAACGATCAAATCAATATCGCTTAGCGGCGTGACGTTGACGAAGGCCACTTGTCCCATTTTTGATGCATCCGCGAGAACGACGACTCGTCGACTCGAGCGAATCGCCGCAAGCTTTATTTGTGTGTCTTCCATGTTGTATTCCGTCAGACCTTTTTCGACGCTCAATCCAGCAGCCCCGATGAACACCGAATCGCAATTCAAATCGTCAAACGAAGCTTCCGCCCTAGAACCCACCAAACTCATTTCACCATGACGTAGCTTTCCTCCGGTGACCATCGTTCGAATTTCAGGTTTCGTGTCCAGTTCTGTCGCGATCAACAACGAACTCGTGATGATCGTGAGCGCGATACCTGGATTTATGGCTCTCGCCATCTGAAGCGTGGTGGTACCTCCATCGATAATCGTCGTCTCACCTGGCGACAACAACTCCGCAGCCGCCTCGCCAATTCGCTGCTTCGCTTGGGCTTCGTGCGTTGAACGCTGAAGGATCGGGGGCTGGTACGAACGGCTCTGGGTGGAAATTGCGCCACCGCGAACTCGACGTGCGAGACCCTCTATTTCGAGAAGCTCCAAATCTCGCCGGATCGTCATTTCCGACGTGCCGAACGTCTGCGCGAGCTCAGAAATCGACGCCTCGCCCGAGTTCAAGAGACGATTCGCAATCGTGGCACGTCGTAATTTAGAGCTCACGCCGAAAGGATAAATTGCAAATTCACAAAAGTCAAACCAGTTTTCACAATTTGGGAGCGAAAAGTGTGAGAACTCTTCTTTGGCGTTGGAAGGGCCGAAGACAAGAAAAGATATGTCCTCAACGACAAAGTTCTTGTTCGGCAAGGTAGGGGGAACTGCTGTACGACATCGTGGTCCAGGTAAAGGCGTGCACAAAATTCGAGAACACTTGTGAGAATGTCAGGGGCGCAGTGATGGACTTCAAGTAGCCCGCAAGAGGTTGACACGAGAGCGCACGTTGCGCTTCCTCAAACGCCAACTCGCTCACACCCACTGGTCGGGGCGTCGCAACCGAGCCGAATCGTGCGTCGAGCCACACCGGCGCGACTATCTTCTCGTGTCCGGGCCGACTTCGAACATAGACAGCGAAGTGCGAACCTATGGGATTAGCGAGCGACAGCTCATCAAACACGTACGTGTTATCACCAGCGGCGAGACCAAAGAGTCCGATGTTCGGAAAGCCAACGTAATAGGTCTCAGGCAACGACGTCGTGATTCGATAGCTCCTCGGTTCTTGGGCAACGAGCGAATACGTCGCAGACCGAGTCCAGTTGATCAGTTTGATTCGCGACGACAGACTAGGCGCCACCCGACGCACAGCTACACCCGCAATCTCCCAGCCATCTTTCGCAAAATCGCGCGGAGTGATCGGATGAGCCACTTCTGACCCTCCGACGAACACCGCACGTTCATTCGCGATGCCGTTGCTCGAAAGATTTCCCACTGGCGAGAAGCGAAACAAGAGCACGCTTAGAACCGCCCAGACGCTGACGGCTGCGACCAGCGGAGCATTACGCATCGACGGCGAGCCTTCAAACCAGAAGATCATGAAAACCGAGAAGAAGCCCGGCAGGAGCATCCGAGCATGCATGAAGTCGCCGCCTATTGCAGTGACGTAGATGACGTCGAGAAGTCCACCCACGACCGGAGCCAACAAGACGAGCACGTCAAGGTGGTAGTCCAGTCGCCACCACACACGACTGCGGTGTAGCGTCACGCCGACGAACACGGCGAAGGGGATCCACAACCAGTACGTCCCCGCGAAATTGGTGAAATATTCCAGACCTTGGTGCAGCCAAATTCTTGAGGCAGATTTGGCGAGTGCTGTATTAGAGACGAACATTCCAAAATAGGCAATGCGAAACAATTCGCTCACAATAGGAATCCCTGTTAAGGCGAGAAGTAGTTGCCATCTGCGTAGGTGCGCTCCTTCAGCGCGCGTGCCCCGTGTCTCAATGACGAACAAAACAAAACCAAAACAGATCGTTAGAAGTGCCATATCAGGACGGATGGTAAAGCCCAGTGAGATAACGATCGCCGACATTATTAATCCGCGTTGCGCCTTTAAGAAGGTTCGAACGAGCAGCCACCAACTCACACCGATCCAACCGAAAATAAGTCCCGTCTCCAAACCCGACGTCGCGAACATCCACACGCCAGCGACGCACGACGCACAGAGAAGCCCCACGGGATACACGCGTTTGGACGTCCGTCGGGCGGCAAAATTGTACGTTCCAAGTCCCGCAAACCAGAAACCGATTCCGGTGAAGAAGAGACCGAAGAGCACAGAGCACCACTCAACACTCACGAAGCGAAACAGCCCTGAAGATACAGCGAGTATGAAAACCCATAGAGGGTCGGTATAGACCTCAACGCGTTCGCCGTGATTGAACACCGGTCCGTAGCCGCTAAGAATATTGTGTACGACACGAAAATCGATGTAGGCGTCTTCTGCAACCCAACGGAATTGCCAACCACCGATAAGAACAATAGCCGTCGGAATGAGAACAACGAAGTATTTAAGATATCTCGCTCGTCCATCACTCATTGAAGCCCATGTTTAACATGCGTCGCGGTCGAAGCGCTCGAGTGCGAGCAGCACAATTATTGCCGGACATGAGATGGTCAGTTGGTGCGGCTGGAGGGATTCGAACCCCCGACACTCGGTTCCGAAGACCGATGCTCTAATCCGCTGAGCTACAGCCGCGAGAGACTTCTACTGAAGTCCACACTTCATTTTTTCTATTTTGCCAGACCACAAAGTGTAGTGCCTCGCTGCAAGTGCGGCGCATGGCATTAGTACGGACGTCAGAAGGCAATCCGCCCGACTTGAAACTATCGCCAGGTAAACAATCGAACGAGACGTCCGTGACAATTACAAGTGACATTCGCAAGCAGCTCACGACACCACGCGAACGAACAACACGCTTGACCTCCCTTTATTGGCATTCGCTCAACGTACGTATTAGTTTCCACTTGTTGACCGCTTTTGAAGAGTCGGCGAACCAAGGAAACGATCCCAGCACTTGAATTTCCAACTTGTTCGCACGCGTGCACTTGCGACCAGTAGCGACGCAACGACCACGACGCCTTTGATTCCCAATCCGTGGCCGCAATGGATGTAATTTCTTGGTTGATTGCCTTCGTCATTTTGAATTCCGAGAACATCCACAAGGACCAACATCTACGCACACGAGGCAGTTGAGAGTCAGGTTGGGCAAGCTTTCTTTTCGCGACAGCACTCTGGGAGAATGGATCTCCGATAATCATCGCGAACCCAGGAGCGTTCATACTGTTCTGGGACACCGAACCAAAGAGCGACACGAGAGAAGGTCCTTCGAGAATCGCATTTGACTTCAAAAATGGTGCGGCTGGAGGGATTCGAACCCCCGACCCTCGGTTCCGTAGACCGATGCTCTAATCCGCTGAGCTACAGCCGCAATGATGAGACTTCCCATCTTAGCCGACCACTGTTCGTGAAGCCCATACGAAGGTAACTACCATGCACTCATGACCCGTAGCTTCAGCGAGGACCTTACGTCTCTTCTTGATCAAGCGAACGACTCGATGCTCGACCTTCGCCACGACCTACACGCTCATCCGGAGCTTGCCTTCGAAGAAAACCGCACCACCAACGTCATTCGCGATCGGCTGGACTCGCTGGGTTGGGAACGAAGCTTCTGCCCTACGTCGACGGGTGCAGTCGCCACCCTCAAGGGAGCAAGACCAGGAAAGCGGGTCATGATTCGCGCCGATATCGACGGACTGCCCGTGCAAGAAGAAGGGATTGCATCATTTGCGTCCGTCAACCCGGGAGTCATGCACGCGTGCGGTCATGACGTGCACACCGCCGGACTCTTAGGCGTCGCTGACGTGCTCAGCCAGCGTCGTGAGCAACTCGCGGGCGAGTTCATCCTCCTCTTTCAACCCGCCGAGGAAAGTCTTGGAGGAGCGCGCGCAATGATCGATGGCGGCGTCCTAGAAGAACATCGCGCTGATTTCGTGATCGGGGCTCACGTTACGTCTCTCGCTCCCGTCGGATTCGTGGGTACGAAGCCTGGCATCATGATGAGCGAGGCCAGAGCACTCACGGTCACCATCAAGGGCAAAGGTGGTCACGGAGCAATGGCGAGCGTCGACGGCAACGTCGTACTCGCCGTTAGCCACCTTGCGCCTCGGCTCGGCGAAGTGGTTGCCACGCTTTCGTACGAAGGCACCAATTGCGCTTGTTCGGCGGGCGTGATCCACGCCGGAACCGCAAATAACGTCGTACCCCGGACCGCGTTGCTCCGAGGCACCCTACGTACGTTCACACCCGAACAGCAATCGACCGCACTTTTGGGTCTGCAGTCGCTCCTAGTTGACATCGCGTCGCAATTCGCTGTGTCGTGCACGCTCGAACTCGGCGAAGGGACGCCCGCCGTTCGCAATGACGCTGACGTTGCGATGAAGGTGCTCGCGAGCGCGAGCAGCTTCGTGGGCGCCGCCAACGTCATGCAACTACCGCCCGCTTCACCGAGTGACGATATCTCAGAATTCTTGAATCGAATTCCCGGCAGCTACATGTTCATCGGTGGTGCGAAGCCAGATGGCTCAAGCGGCATGCACCACAGCCCCGACTTCAGCGTCGACGACGCGTCGTGTCGAGCGGTCGCGGGAGTACTCGCCCAATGCGCCGTCGATCTCGCTCAACCGTAGAAAAGTTTCGCCGCGCCCCGCAGCGGCGCTTGATTACCGTTAATAACGATTCGAACATTCAGATCGCTGAAGTAGTCCGGTGAGACACGACGCGCATTGCCGCCCGCCAGATGCACAGTCGTCGCCCCGAACTCACTCGTAAACTTCGCGATGGTCTTGTCGAGGATGCCCAACCACGCCTCTTCATCCCGGGACCGCGATCGTTCGCCCAACAACTGATCGAACGTTTGTCCGTCGAGGTACACCTCCGCACCGACATCGCGAACCTTCTTCATTTGCCCGTCCACCGCTAAGGCCAGTCCTAAGCCAGTACCTAAGGTCAGAACAAGTTCGATCCCGTGGCCCTCAACGCAACCAAGCGCCGCGAGTCGTGCATCATTGACGACCCGCACGTCTCGCTGGGTGGCTCGACAGAGGGCATCTTGTAACGCGAATCCCCGCCAATGCTGTTCCAACGCAGGGTCCACTTCGGTCGTCACGCCACCCGGTCGCGACAGATTTCCTGGACGAATGACGTGACCATCGTCGAACTCACCGGGGAACCCGGCGCCAATCATCGTCACCCCACCTTGCATGATGCGCTCACGCAAAAATTCAACCAATCGCTCAGGGGTGCACGGATACGGCGTCGGCCTCTTGCGAACAGGCTCGAGCATCTCACCGTGCGCGTCAACCCGACAGAACTTGGTGTTGGTCGCACCAATATCGATCGCGAGCACCTCGTGGAGAGCTGACAGATTCTGTGACACCATTCATGAATCGTACTTTTAGGCCGTGCCACGCTGACGTAAATGTCGCCTACGCCACCACGGCTTGAGACGCACCGTAAAGACTGGTCTCCTACCAGCCACCACGAACGCGGTGCCCGCAGGCAAGAGACGAATCGGCGTTGATTTTGCGTCGCTCGTCGAGTCGACTAGTTCGGGCAAGAACTTAGAGACGGTCGGATCGGCGAGGCCAGAGAGCACCATTCGTGTCGAATGATTATTCACGATGGTCGATGCGCGAGCACCCCATCGAGATGACAGTTGCGAAAAGTCCTGAACGATTGTCACCAACGTCACGTCGAGACCGCTCACCGTCGCTGCCATTTGGTCGAGTTCCTCCAAGGAGCCCACGGTGGCGGCTTCGTCGAGCACCATGAGCAGCGGCGTATGAACCCCTCGATCGAAGCGTTCTTGTTGTTCTTCCAATACCATGCGAAGCGAACCACGAAAGAGCGCCTCGTAGTGTTGTTGTTCACCCCGCGGACTACAAAGATACAGAGTGTTCGCTCCGGCAAGAACATCTCGTACCCGCGCCAACGGCTGGCGAAATCGCCAAGGCAGGACCATGGTTTCCGCGGTCGTTAAAACACCGTCGAGTGTTCTCGCGTCGTGCTCCAAGAAGGATCGAACGACTTGGCTCGCCTCGCTCGTGGACTTTTCATGAAGCCAGCGATTGAACGAGCGATTCTCCACCATCATCGCGACGTCAAAGATGTCGGAAGAATTCTCTAGCGCGAGCATCAATAGTGCGCCCACGAGTTTCGTGGCGAGTGCATTCCAAAAATCGGTGTCGCCTCTCGATGAGGATCCGGACGTTAAATCGCGCGCGACTCGCAGCGCGTGGCGCAGCGAATGAACTCCTTCCAGAGGGTTCCAAGTGAAACCACCTTCGTGGCCGGGCTGCAACAACTCGACGTTGCCAAGCGTCGATCGCCACTCACGCGTCGCCTGCACGACGTCGCTCTTGACGCTGGTCACGACCACAGCGCCCCGCCAGTTCAGTATCGCCGGTACGACCAGTGAGGACGTCTTGCCCGATTGCGTGGGACCAACGATGAGCAGCGAACTCCGTTTCTCCAGGTGCACAGTGGGACCGAGAGCGACGGTGTTCCAAACCCTTCTGCCTAGGAGTGGGCGATGATTCACTCGACGTCACCACGCATGGCGGCATCAGTATCGATGAACACCGCATCGCGAGCGTCGGGACGGAACTGGACGATTGAGCGATGGATGCCATATCGCACGAGTGCGGCTCCTTTAGGTAACGACACGAGGTAACGCTCTTCGCGGTCATGAAGACCCAGCGCGACGCTCATCTCTCGTGCCTCGTTTGGAGGTTGGCGAAACAGCCACGCCGTCTCACATTCACGAAGCAGCCCCTTCGCTCGTTCGCGCTCTGCGCTGCCTTCGTTGCCAACCGCTCCTACGTCGGTCCAGCGATGCAGTACTAAGACGTGGCTGATGCCCCGTGATCGGGCGAGCTTCCACGAACCTTGGAGCCAGCGAAGTGCCTGGGAGTCAGCGAGCAACGCCCACGCCTCGTCAAGGATGAGATACCCGGGTTCCGCCTCATTCGAACCGACCAACTGTTGGGCAGCTCCCACTGCGCTGAGCGCAGCGACGGACAGGGCACTGGACGACCACAGCGTTGAAAGATCAAGGACGATGGTGTTTCCTTCGAGGCGCATCGGCTCTCCTTCGCCGTCGAAGAGGCCAGCCAGATCACCTTCGATGAACCGGTACAGCGTGAGCGCCAGACTTCGCTCGATGGGGTGTGAAGAACTCGATATGAAGGGATAGAGATTGTCATAGAGAGATCGCAGGACTCTTGCCGGTCGAGGCGTGCGAAGTTGGCGAAACGCTTCGTCGAGCACATAGTGCTGGTCACTGCTCAGCGCGAATCCTTGTGCGGTTCCGATCAGTGCGCGCAAGAATTCGAGCGCGTCCTTCGAGTCGCTGGGAAATGGGTTACACCAGCCGTCTCGACCGAGGGCCATCGAGCGAACCCCTTGCGTAATTGCGAGCTCTCCATATTCACCCTTGGGATCAATGACGACGACACGCCGATTTCTCTCGAGCGCACGATCAAGCAGCATCTTGACGAGCGTGCTCTTTCCAGCGCCAATCGAACCGGCAACGATCATGTTGGGGTTAGAAATGAGGCCCGCACGATATGCATCGAATGGATCAAAGGTGAAGTCGTAACCGCGAAGCGACCTTCCAAGAGCTCGACCAACGAGCCCCGTACCTGCGTCGTGCGCTGGAAGTCGCAGTGATCGCAAGTCCAGTGAGGTGGCCCAATGCGTCCATGGGCGCGCTACCACCCCGGACCACCGGGCAACTGGAAGCAGTACCACAACGCTTGGACGCCAATCCCGCGCTCTACACGTAGACCGGATTCCTCACACACGTGAATGACGTCCTTGACGGCACCACGAAGTTCACCGAGCGTCGCCGCGCGCACCGTCACGAATGCACCCATACGTAACAATGCTTGACCCCCCACAACGATGTCCTCACGCTGAGCAAGTCGGTTAAGCGCGCGACTCGCTTTCGCGGTTCGCCGAAATCCCGCTGCGGAAGCAACGGCGCCGTCACTACCTAGACGATGAACAGCACGAGAAGCGAGCTTCTGGGCCTTCACGCTCGAGAGCACTTGGAAGTGCAGCGCAATCGTGGGTTTTCTCGCGCTCATCTGGACTCGCTCGAGGATTGCGAGTGAACTGTTCGCCGCATTGAAGTCAACGATGCGAAGGGTTCTGGTGACACCCGACGCGTGACGGATATAAGCCCAACGTTCGAGAAACCCAGAAGAGCCAGCGTCCGCCTTTGCACCGATGAACTCCTCTAGTAGTGCGTGGTTGACGGTCCATCCGTCTTGGTGATTCGCTGGATCCTCCAACGCGAGCAACGTTGATGCCTTGCGATTCCCTGAGCGCACGTGCAACGAAACGTGACTCGACGAAGGTCGAGTTGCGAAGCCGACAATCATCGCTGAAAGTCGATCCGACACTTCGATATCCAAGCCAGAGAGATCCATGCGACCTCGGTGATTGAGTTCGAAACCCGTCACTCTTGCAGTGCCCTTCGCTTGGATTTCATACGATGTCCCGAGATCAAAGCACGCAACGGTGTTCCAGCGGCCACGCCACAGAAAGCGACCGCACACCACGAGGTACAAGGCGACGGTGAGGCCGTCAACCATCGGTGCGGCTCCTAGAAGCACCGCGATGCCGAGCATGATTTCAAGCGGTGACTGGTGTCGCGCGATCACTCCATCGCCCGCGAGACCCACGCCCACAATGATGAGCACGGCTTGGTGGCGCCGGATTCCTATCCATCGCGCGTCAGCGTCGGCTTCTCCGAGTCCTAAGTACTCACTCGTCAAAGTGCCAACCGAGGACGGGTCCCAATTCATCCGACTTCATCACCGCGTGTCCACCGCGAAGCCGCGGCGTACCAATAGGTGGAGGAGGCCGAGGTCCAGTGTCATCGGGAAACTCAACCTCTGGACTTGCGTCCCACATGTCCAGTCCGAGATCATCGGGACGCTCCGTGGGGCCGGGAACGGGAGCATCCGGGAGCAGCGAACGCGCAACCGTCACTGCGGGCGACGAGGAAGCATTGCCAACCCCGTGACTGAATCGTCGTCGAACACCGTCAAGGTTGTGGAGGGCCGATTGTTCGACGAACGGAATCAACTTCAAGAGCACGTACGGAGAGAACGTCGCGAGGAGGAGGGTTACGGCGCCCGCAATGACGAGGCTGGCCGAATTGCCCATCAACTCGTTAAAGCCCAAAGTGAGCGCGATGACGATGAGAAACTTGCTCACTGCGGCGGCGAGCAACGTCTCGCCGAGTCGGATGCCGATACGTCGAAGAGATGGGAACGTGGACAGTGGCACCACCACCGGTACGACGACCAGCAAGAGTGCGAGCACCACGGTACGAAGTACGAGCTCGCACCAAAGAAGCCACGAACCCAGCACCACGCCGGCCGCCAACAAGAAGAGGCCGAAGCCTGGCGTAAGGGTCGCGAGTGAGCTGAGCGTCGTGGCGATCTTCGCCTCGTGTTGGACGACTGACTGTGCCGCCGTGCTCGATAGTTCATTGACCGCGCGAAGGACCAGGAGCGTCATCGGACGCGCAACAAAGATTCCCAGTACGCAAGCTGGCGCCACACCGAAGTACACACGCCACAGTGACGACGCATCCGCATGTCGAAGTGCCTGCAGCGTTGACACCATCAATCCAACGATCAACAGAATCGGGGAGAGAACCAGCAACGTGTTGAATTCCTGGTTGGCCGCATCGACCACCGTTGAGGGCTCACTGCTCGAAACGAGAACGTGACCTGCGGCCGTCAACAACCATTGGACGCTGTCGAGGACCCACGCCGTCAACGCATTGAATATGTCGCCCAGCGTCGCCTTCGCGACCGACGTCGTGGCACACGTCACTGGCGAAAAAAGGCAAAGGACGCCATTCACTAGTGAACCTTCAAACCGGTATGAAAGAAGAAGTTGATGAGGCTGGGTGCCGCGCCAATGAGGATCGCGGCGGCGAGGGACGTAATGACCGCACGACGCCCTGACGCAGATTGG
This sequence comes from Acidimicrobiaceae bacterium, assembly GCA_003163875.1. Classification (GTDB taxonomy): domain Bacteria; phylum Actinomycetota; class Acidimicrobiia; order Acidimicrobiales; family RAAP-2; genus RAAP-2. The sequence continues at coordinate 56,130 of PLRK01000071.1, forward strand.
TGCATATTTTGCGTGTGACTACCCACGGCCCAGAGCGCGGCACCAATTAAGAGCGCAATGAGTGCGCCGATCAGTGCCCAGGCGGCGACACCGTTTGCAATTTGCTGCAGCGCCTCGCTTCCAGGTAGTGCGGTCGTCGATGGACTAAGTGTTACGTCGGCGAAAAGCATGGAGTACTCGCTTTCAAGGTGGGAATGCCCAATGGTCGCGGTCTCACAGATTCGGCCACATCTGCGAGAATGAATTTGTGCTCCTCGCCGTTGCTAAAAACCTGACGTCACACTGGGCACCCGTCTTCGTGTATCTCGCGGCATTCGGTGTCCTCATCCTCGGTGTCCTCATCGGCATTNNGACGGCAAGGTCGAATCGGCGCTTAGTTATCTTGAAGAAGCCACAGGAGCTGCGTCGCTCGCTGTCAATGAATCGAGTGCGGAGTCGGTCCGGCTTCGACGGTCCCTCGACGCACTTCCACTCGGGCTCGTACTTTGCGACGAAGCTGGTGCCGTCATTTTTCGCAATAATCAGGCGGAGAATCTCATGGTGAGTCGATACGGCGACGCAATCGCGGCCCAGGCAGTCACCGAGGTACTCGCCGAAGGTTGGTCCAACGGAGTTGCCGAACGCACCATTGACATCTATGGCCCTCCGCGCCGCACACTGACCATACGAGCTTCAGTAATCGATGATGGTCGTCGACCACTCGGCGTCATCGCCTTTATCGAGGACGTTTCAGAACGACGTCGACTCGAGGATATTCGACGCGATTTCATCGCGAACGTTTCGCACGAACTTAAGACGCCCATGGGCGCCCTCGGACTTCTTGCTGAGACCCTTCAATTCGAACGCGACCCGGCAGTCGCCAATCGACTCGCCGAACGTATCAACTCCGAAGCGTTTCGCGTGAATCGAATCATCGAAGACCTGCTCGACTTATCGAGAATTGAGAGCGAAGGCTCACCCATGCGAGAACCGGTGCCGGTTTCGCTCATCGTCGCCGACGCCATCGAAAGGATTCGAACGTCCGCCGAGCAACATGCAGTGACGCTCGAATTCATTGAGCCTGAGGCGAACTACGTAAGTGTCGGCGATCGCCGTCAATTGATTTCGGCGATCCATGCTTTGCTCGAGAATGCCGTCGTCTATTCCCCCGCCGGGGGAAGCGTCGTCATCTCGATCGATCGCGTCGAACCCACCGCCAACGACGAGGGCGACGTCGTTGGCCCCCTCGTTCGAATTGCCATCAGGGACCAAGGCGTCGGCATCCCCGCGAAGGATCTAGAGCGGATCTTCGAACGCTTCTACCGCGTTGACCCAGGTCGTGCTCGTGAGACCGGCGGTACAGGACTGGGACTCAGCATTGTTCGTCACGTCGCGCAGAATCATGGCGGTTCCGTAGTGGTTGACTCGCGGGAAGGCGAAGGATCGACCTTCGCCCTTGAGCTTCCGATGAACCAGTGATGGCAAAGAAAACCAATCCGGAGAAGAAGGTCCACATCTTGCTCGTCGAGGACGAGGAGTCATTCATCGACGCACTCAACATCGGGCTCGATCGCGAGGGTTTCAAGGTAAGCGTCGCTCGAGACGGTCAACAAGCGATGGCACTCTTCGCGAGAGACGCCTTTGATGTCATTCTCCTCGACCTCATGCTTCCCAAAATGTCAGGACTCGACGTCTGTCGATCCATTCGTGCAACGAGCGACGTGCCGATCATCATTGTGAGCGCGAAGGGTGAGGAAGTCGACATGGTACTGATGCTCGAGATCGGAGCCGACGACTACGTCACGAAGCCCTATCGACTTCGCGAACTGGTGGCGCGTATTCGTGCGGTTCTTCGTCGACGCGAAGGGCACGACCACGCAGAGACGAGTGACGAGATTTTGCAGCAAGGTCCGATACGAATGGACATTGATGCACGTCGATGTTTCCTCAACGGGACCGAGATCAAGTTGCGGAAAAAGGAGTTCACCTTGCTTCGACTCTTGTTGGAAAATCCAGGTCGCGTGCTGACCCGCGAGGTTCTCATCGACCGTGTCTGGGGAACTGACTACGTTGGCGATACGAAGACTCTCGACGTCCACATCAAGCGGCTTCGAAGTTTGATCGAGGACGATCCGAAGAACCCCGCGCACATCACGACCGTGCGTGGTGTGGGTTATCGATTCGAACTCACCAAACCTTCCGCGTGATCGTCAGCGCGTCGCCCATGTACGGAGCGAGAACGTCAGGAAGTTTCACGGACCCGTCAGGTTGATGGTACGTCTCGACGAGGGCGGCCCAGATTCTCGCCCACGCCAGCGCCGAACCATTCACCGTGTGCACGAGTGCGGTCGTCCCATCACTCGTTCGGTAGCGGACGTTCGCGCGGCGTGCCTGAAAGTCACGAAACCAACTGACCGACGACACCTCGAGCCAGCGGTCGACACCGGGACTAAAGACCTCGAGGTCAATCGTGCGCGCAGAGGACGTACCGAGGTCACCGGCACAGAGATCGAGAAGTCGATACGTAAGTCCGAGCGCTTGGAGCAGTGACTCGGCTCGAGCGAGGATATCGGCGTGGGCATCTATCGCTTGGTCGGGCGTGCAGTAGGCGAAAAGTTCAACCTTGTCGAATTCGTGGACGCGCAACAGCCCCCTCGTGTCGCGTCCCGCCGCGCCAGCTTCGCGTCGAAAACATGCGGTTTGCGCGGTGAGACGTATGGGTAGTCGAGCCTCGTCGAGGATCTCACCCCGGTGCATCGACGTCAGGGGAACCTCCGACGTTGGTATCGCCCAGAGATCATCGCGTTCGATGGCGTACATATCGTCAGCGGACTTGGGAAGATGTCCCGTCGACATCATCGTCTCGGTCAAGGCAAAACTAGGAGGGCGTATCTCCTCATAATCGCCCACGTGCGCGTTGAGCGCGAAGGAACCAAGTGAGCGAAGGAGCCGTGAACCCGCACCGCGATAGAGAGGGAACATGGAACCAGCAATTTTGACGCCCGTCTCCATGTCCAAAATCCCCAACTCAGCGCCGATGTCCCAGTGCGCAACGCGCTGGTGTTCTGCGAAAGTGGGAAACGGCTCGCCCTGATCCATGCCGACCCACCAGCGCCGCAGCTCAACGTTGTCATTCTCGTCGACACCGTCCGGCGCTTCAGGCGAAGGGAGGTTGGGAACCATCAGTAACTTGTCGCGAAGCTCACGTGCGAGTACATCGAGTGTTTGACTGGCTCCTCGTTCCTCGTCGCCTAACGTGCGACTCTGCTCGGCGACGAGCTCCGCGCGGGCGACGTCGCGGTCTTTACGCGCCTCGCCCACTTGACGAGAGAGTTCCTTGATTTGTGCTCGGAGCGCTTCGGCATCTTGCAAGACCCGTCGGTGCTCGACGTCAAGGGCAATGATCGCATCAATCTCCGACGACGAAACACCGCGACGTGCAAGCGCTGCCTTGACGAAATCGGGTTCTCGACGTAATTGGACTAGATCAATCATGTCCGCCAGCCTACCGACGGGTTTGGGCGGGCCCTAGAAACGTCTAGTTTCAGATGTCGTGAGTAACGCCGTCGAGATACGAAATCTGAAGGTCTCCTTTGGTCCTCTGCTCGCCGTCGACGACGTGTCGCTCCAGATCGCCTACGGCGAAGTGATGACCATCCTTGGACCCAATGGCGCCGGCAAGACCACGTTGGTCGAGACTCTCCTAGGTTTTCGCGCCCCCCAGGCTGGGACGGTGCGAGTCCATGGCTTGGATCCACTACGTGACCATCGAGAAGTCGTCACCCGCACCGGTGCGCTCTTGCAACGCGGTGGCGTCTGGTTCCCGATGACGCCGCGCGAGGTTCTCGACCTCACGTCCACCTACTACGACGCACCACGCAGCACTTCGGAACTTCTGTCGCTCCTCGACCTCGAGCGGTGTGCTCGCACGCCGTGGCGACGCCTGAGCGGAGGCGAGCAACAACGCACCCTTCTCGCCCTCGCCCTCCTCGGTCGACCCCGCGCGCTCGTCCTTGATGAGCCCACGTCGTCCGTTGACCCAGAAGGTCGCCAAGTGATCCGCGACATCATCACTGCCGAGAAACAGCGAGGATGCGCGCTACTCATCACGACACACGAGCTCGACGAAGCAGAACGTCTCGCCGACAATCTCGTCCTGCTCCATCGTGGCCACGAAGTTGCCAAGGGGACGCTCCTCGAACTCACGGGCGCCCCCGAGTTGATCGTTGAGGCGTCCGGACCACTCGACCCAGAGGCGCTCGCAGAACTACTCAACTGCAACGTCATCCTCGACGGACCTCAGCGAGTGCGATGCGATGTGGTTTCGACGCCGGAGCGAATCGCGGTTGTGAACACCTATCTCTCGAGCGTGGGGCTGGCACTGGTGTCGCTTCGCACGCGTGCGTCGCTCGAGGAGCGATACCTCGCCCTCATTGGCGAAGAACGAGAAGCGAGCGCATCATGAGCGCTTGGTGGGCACAAACGCGAGCCGAGGTGCGAATGAACGTCCGCCGAGGTGAGACGCTCCTGCTCACTATCGGCATTCCAGTTCTTCTACTGGTTTTCTTCTCGCTCGCGAAAGTGACGTCGTCGCCCACGTCACACCGAATTAATTTCATCGCACCGGGCATTCTCGCTCTGTGCGTCCTGTCTACATCGCTCGTAGCGCTCTCCATCGCCACCGGCTTCGAGCGTTCCTTCGGCGTCCTTCGGCGTCTCTACGTGACGCCACTCGGCCAACGCCGCCTCATTGGTGCGAAGGTCGGTGGAGTGCTCGTGACCGAAGCGATTCAGGTCAGCGTGCTCTCACTCGTGGCGCTCGCCCTTTCGTGGCACCCCCGAGGTGGCTCGCTCGGGGGTCTCGAGGCTCTCGGACTCTTGATACTTGGCTCAGCGGGATGCGCCGGCATTGGACTCCTCCTCGCCGGTCAACTACGTGCGGAAGTGAATCTCGCGGCGAGCAACGGTCTGTATCTGGTCTTGTTGCTCGTATCGGGCATCGTGATCCCGGTTTCGTCGCTTCCAGCGTTCATTCGGAGAATCGTCGTCGGCGTTCCCTCGGGTGCGCTCGCCGACGCGTTACACAGGGTTCTCGGTCAGGGTCTCAGTCCTTCACTCTCCGAGTGGGTCTCACTTAGCATCTGGGCAGTACTCGCTCCCCTCCTTGCCGCGAGGACCTTTCGCTTCGACTAAGCGCGTAAGTGCTGTATGCCGGCAGCAAATTGTGCGATTGGAATTCGCCCAAAGTGCACGCTCTGCACCACACCTTTTGCGTTGAGAAACACCGTCTCCGGCAATGTTCCAAAATCAAAGAGACCCGCGGTCACGGTCGTATTGGGGTCAAACGCCACGGGAAACTTGACTCGGTCCTTCTTCACAAACGCCTGCGCTGCGGACCGAGTGTCATTCGCGTCAATGCCGAGCACCACGACGCCCCCGAGATTATGCGTCGAGACGTACGTCGCCACCTTGGGAATCTCCGGCTGACACACCGTGCACCAACTTGCGAAGAACACCAGCACCGACGGATGGTGATCCTCCCACGGAGCTTTTTCGGTTCCCCCATAGAGACCACTTTCGCTGAAGTGGGCAATTGTCTTGCCCTGAAGGGCAGAAGGTATCTGCGTCGACCCCGAGGTGACCTTGCCACCCGTCAACGCCGACACGACACTGATGAGGGCAATGGCGAGAACGGCACCGATGCCAATCGACACGAACATCATGGGCGAGGGATGACCCCGCTTGGCTTTAGTGACCTCGGACAAGAACGTCAACCGCCATCAACACGAACAACGCTGTCAAATATGTAATGGAGAAGTGAAACAGTCGCATCGCTTCGGCGACGTCGGCACGATCGCTCATGGCGTGTCGATAGAGGCGAAAGGCGTAGAAGGTGAACATCCCGCCAAGCACCGTTGCCGAGAGTGCGTAAATCCACCCCAGATGCGCCACGGGTCCGATCAATATTGTCAGTGCCCACATCAGCACCGAATAGACGAGGATTTCGAGTGTCGTACGACGCAACGACGCGACGACCGGCATCATTGGGACGTGGGCCGCCGAGTAGTCATCGCGGTACCGCACGGCGAGCGCCCAAAAGTGAGGTGGCGTCCAAATGAAAATGACCAAGAACAACAGCACTGGCGTCCAGGACAACGAATTCGTCACTGCTGACCAACCAATCAAAACGGGCACCGCACCCGCGGCACCGCCGATCACAATGTTTTGTTTGGAACGACGCTTGAGCCACAGTGTGTACACCACAACGTAGAAGGCGGTGGCGGACATGGCGAGCCACGCCGAAAGTTCATTCACCCATATGGCCAAGACTCCAAAGGCGGTGAGTTCGAGAACAAAGGCGAATATCGTCGCCGCCCGCGGCGTCATGACACCGGTCACGAGTGGCCGCTTCTTCGTGCGCTCCATCACTGCATCGATGTCACGATCGATGACCATATTGAACGTGTTCGCCCCACCCGCTGCGAGCGTGCCGCCAATCAGCGTCGTAATGATGAGCCACAACCCGGGTATGCCGCCCGCCGCTACGACCATCGTGGGGATCGTCGTGACCAATAACAACTCAATGATGCGAGGCTTGGTGAGTGCGAGATATCCCTTTAACACTTCGGAGAGTGACAACTCTCGGGGAGCCGCAATGGTCATGGCCGATATTCTAGGACGCTGAGAAATCCCTAGGCTACGGGGGTGGCTCTACCTGATCGTCGCCTCGCTCCCCAGGCTTTTCGCTGGTTCGCATTCGCCGCCTTCTTGTCGATGATCCTCATCGTGCTTTCGGGTGCGGCGGTTCGCCTCACCGGTTCTGGACTTGGATGTCCTGACTGGCCGACGTGTTTCCATGGTCGCGTCACTGGTTCGTGGAGCATTCATCCGTTCATCGAATACGCAAATCGTATGATCACGGTCACGCTGGTCGTCTTGACGGGCGTCACCTTCGTCGCCTCGCTCCTACGCTCGCCTCGTCGACGTGATTTGACCATGCTCGCGGGCGGTCTCATCCTTGGTGTCATCGCCGACGCCGTGCTCGGAGGATTCGTCGTGTATACGAAATTGAATCCGTGGCTCGTGTCGATGCACATGTTGTTGTCACTCACGATGGTCGTGATCGCCTCGGTGTTGTACCACCGATCGAAATACCTATATGGACCAGGCACGCGAAACGACGTCCGCGACCCTCACTTTCGAGCTATCGCTCGCCTCTTGTGGGTCCCGTTCGTCGTCTTGCTGATTACTGGCACGATGACAACTGGTTCTGGACCGCACGCTGGTTCATCGCAAGGCCAGATACGTGCGAAGCGCTTACCCTTCGCCTTTTCGTCGGCGGCGTGGGTGCATTCGATTGCAGCGATGTTGTTTATTGGCTTAGTTGTTGGTCTTCTCTTCGCGATTTGGCATACTGGAGCACCAAAAGCGCTCCAGTTAGGTGTTCGCCGACTCGTGATCATCTCGCTCGTGCAGGCGGCGATTGGCGTCACGCAGTACCTCACCCACGTCCCCGCCGTCCTCGTGGAGTTGCACGTCGCTGGCGCAGTCTCCCTCACGATTGGTATGACCCAATTCACCCTTCGCCAAAGCGCCCACGACCGAGAACCCGGCCTCGTAAAAAGGGACAAGGTGACGAATAAGGGTCCTAAGTCCCTAGTGTTGCATTCATAGCTGCTGTCAGGCTGCTCTCAGGAGGTGGTCGATGGCATTCCTTTTTTCCATTGCGGCACTCGTGCCGTTGAACTCGAAGGGCCATTACATCCATTGGCACTTCATTGACATCAGTGTCGCGAACTTGATCGTCATCGTCTTGATTGTCGTCACGTTCATCGCGGCTCTCCTCGCACCCTTCCCCGGACGCCGACGACGCAAGGAGAGCCATGAATAACGCCGAGATTGATCGCCAGTGGACCACTCGACTTCGTCGCAGAGTCGAGGGGAAGCTCCCGCCAGAAAAACTCCTGCCCGACACCCAACCTTCCTACGTCGCTTCGTGGATTTACGTCTTTGGCGTTGCCACGCTTGCGTCGCTCGGTGTCGTCATCGCGACGGGATGCATTCTCGCCTTGCGCGGACCTCAATGGTGGCACGGTTCGCCCTACGGACACTTCGTGAACTCTCTTCATCTCTGGAGCGTCGAGATCTTCTTCTTCACGATGGTCATCCACCTCTGGGGAAAGTTCGCCATGGCGGCGTGGCGTGGCGGACGAACGCTGACCTGGATGACCGGGGTCATAACGTTTCTTACGTCCATTGCGGCAGCCTTCACCGGCTACGCCAGCCAGAGCAACTTCGACTCGCAGTGGATCACGACGCAGGCGAAGGACGGCATCAATGCCACGGGCGCGGGGGCCTACTTCAACGTCTTGAACTTGGGTCAGATGTTGATGTGGCACATCGTGCTCTTGCCAATCGCCGCCGTGTTGTTGACGGCATTGCACGTTCTGATGGTTCGCATCAAGGGCGTCGTTCCACCTTTTGAGGACTCTGCCAGTCCAGCACGCGAATCACTACCGGTAAGCGAATGAGTACACGCACGCGAGGATTTCGCCCCGACGTCGATGCGCCTGAATGGAAGGGTGGCCACTCGCCCTACGACATCATCAAAGAAGGCACCATCGCGCTTTTGGTGATCGCGCTTTTGACGCTGCTGCTCGCGGTGATCTTCGGTTCGCCCGACGAGTCCGCGATCACCATTAAAAAGTGGTCCAACGCCGATCCCATCGACTTCGCCACCACCGCACTGAGCGAATTGAACGGCACGTCGACAACCGCCACGTACGGCGCACCCTATAACCACAATGGACCGAGCCAGCATATCGGGCCATTGCAACTCGCTAAGTGGGTCGGCGTACGCATTCCCATCAACACCGCCCAGGACTTCGTCCTCAACCCTTTAGGAGTCCTGCCCAATCAACCGGTACTCGACACCGCCCTGAAAACATGGAAGCGTGCCAACGCGACTACGAAGTCCGCGTGGCTTAACGCCTATACGAACGCGTCGACCAAGATGACGTTCGTCAATGGCAACGTCCTCGTCAAGACGTCCACGTCTGGGCCGGTGCCAGTGATGATCAATGATCTGACGATGATGGCTCGATCAGGCGCCCTCGATCAAGACCTGTTGAATGGCAACGGCTTCTATACGACCGATTACACCGAACCGCTTCTCTTCCTTTCCGACGGCCAGTACTTAGGAAATTTGGCGACCGAGCAACATCTCAGCGGTGATCAGTGGGGCATGATGAACGAGACGGGGAACTATCCCGGTCAGTCGTGGCTCTGGTTGTACACCTTCTGGTACCAGATACCGCCGTTCAATACGAGCGCCAGCGGCGACGCACTCGTGTGGGGCGTCATGATGTTGCTCTCGGCGGTGCTGTTGTTCGTGCCCCTCATCCCCGGTCTTCGATCAATTCCTCGTCGACTCAAGATCTACCGGCTCATCTGGCGCGAGCACTACCGCGATTCGGCGGGATCCCCTTAACAACCCGCTACGTTTAAAAAATGGAACTTGGCTACTCCCTTGGCGACGTACAAACGCCGGCGCTCCTTCGTCAAGCGCGCGGTGCCTATTCACTCGCGATCCGCATACGTTTGAGCGCTGAAGGACTCAGCGATCTACCCAAGAACGGGCCGTACCTGGTCGGCGGTCTCGCCAACGGCGTAAGTGCGGCGCAGTTGGTGAGCGAGATGGGGCTCTCTGACTCGCAGATCGAAGAACTGTTAGAGAAATTGCTCGAGGGAAACTTCGTCGAGGCCAACGACGGACCATTCATGGACGATGCGCTCGATCTTCGCAACACCGCGCGCGGTTCCCGCGCCGCCAACGCCGTGTCCGAAGCCATTGACAATGTGAATCGCGAGCTCGCGCTCGCATTGAGTGCCGAGGAGTTTCGCGGATTTCAAAGTGGTCTGGTGGCGCTCGGCGCGATCAAAGCACGAACTGAATCATCACTTCATTGAAGTGAATCTGGTGGAGACGATGGGGATCGAACCCACGACCTCAGGCTTGCAAAGCCCGCGCTCTACCAACTGAGCTACATCCCCGACGGCATTGCATCCTACCAAGATTCCTACTCACGCGATTCACGACGTTGCTGTCGCTCTCGTTGGCGATCGACGCGCAGAAGTTCGCGTTCAACGTCGGCCCAATGCAACGGCGATTCCTCGGTCGTATTCGTCTCGTCTGCCCGCGCGAAAATCGTGAAGGCGACAGCCCACATGGGAATGTAACAAGCGAACTTTGCGACGAATCCCGCTAACTGTTGATCAAAGAGTGGCGTCATATGCAACAGCGCGTATTGATGATGCAACGACGGATACAGCGAATGGCGCGAGAAGATCCAAACGAATGACAAGCTCGTCACGACGAGTGCGGAGGCGAAGATATAACCCGCCCGCGCCACCGGCGAGAGACGGCGCGTGCCAGGCATCATGGCGAGCCCGGGTATCCATAGGACCACGCCAGCGGCCAATACCGCGACGAGCACGAGCCCTCGCGCCAGACTTGACGAGGCGCCCCAATCAACAACCGGTGTCGTAAGGGTCGCAGTGCCAACCAAGGTCACGAACGCCATTGCGACGCCCGGATGGCTAAAAAATTGCACGACGTCATCAATGACGCGTGGACGCGTCAATCGAACCAAGAGTTGGGTGGGCGTCGCGAGCAAAAGCAAAGGTGCGACCAAGAGCATGATGACGAGTCGCTGCAACGTCGCGACGGTGAGTGACACGGTCGCCGCAACGTCACCGACCGGCCACACGACGACGACCAACAATGTGAGTAACGCTGAAAGCGTGACCCGACGTTCACGTTTCGTTGCCACCAACGCACGTTCGACCACAACGGCAACGACCACACACGTCACCGCAAGCCAATGAAGATGAAACGCGAGCAGCGGTCTCACGCCTGGACGCGGAGGCGCCCTTGCTGGACGGCATCGCGCATGGCGCGATAATCGCTCGCATTTCGCTTTTGATACTGGAGGGCGAAGGACGCCATCGCTTCATCAAAACGTCGACTCTTGCCAAGGTAGCCCGCGATTTCGGCGCTACGTCCTGATCGCGCGTGCGCACGAGCCAACGTCCACGCACACACTTTGGCGTACGCAATCAACAACGATTCATCCAGCACCGTGAAATCGACTGACGCCTTGTTGTCGTAAAGCTGTCGGACGTAGAAGCTTCGGTGTTGGGACGTGGTGTCGAGCGTATGCCAACCGAGCAGCACGTCGGGCGTCGCCTGCATCATTCGCTGACCTCGCACCACTCGGTCGCCGGGTTCGAGTGACGAAGGCAAGCCCCTCGCCGACGTAATCACTGAAGTCTGTGCTTCTTTAATCTGAAGGAGAAGCGGATCGTGTTCATTTCGTCCGGTCAAGAGAACGGCCAAACACTCGGTGCCGACTGAACCCACGCCAACGACGTGACGAGCGACGTCACGGATCTCGAACTGGCGGAGCAGGGCTTGGCGGTCGGTACTCAGCGTCGAGGCGTACCTCGTCACGATTTCGTCCACGTCTTTGCGGCGAAGGTGCGAATCGCCGTTTGACGCGAGTGGCATGAAATGCGGTGGCTTGTTGACAAAGCATGGAGCCCCACTCTCGTACGTGATCACTTTCGCGAATGCCGCTGGGGGGGCCTTCGCTTTGACCCGGCGAAAGATATCATCGACCCTGACACGCTCGGGACTTGAAAAAAATCCTCGAAGTTCCTTCATCGCACTTGCGAGGTCGAGTGTCGCATACCAGACTTCTAATCGCGACATCAGGGAAAAGTCGACCATCGCCGTTCGATACTCGTGAGCCGCGCATACGGCAACATTCTCTTGTTGACTCGCTCGATGGCCCAACTGCTCGGACGCAATCGTCAGTGACGTCACGAGTCGTTTCACGTCCCATTCGAATGGGCCGATCTCGGTCTCGTCAAAATCGTTGATGTCAAAGACCAACTGACGCTCGGGAGAGGAAAAAACGCCGAAGTTGCTGAGGTGCGCGTCGCCACATATCTGCACGTCCAACGTCGTACTGGGTCCTCGACTCAGGTCGTGCGCCATCAGCATGGCGGCGCCGCGATAGAACGCGAACGGGCTCTCGAGCATCCGAGCGTAACGAATGGGCAACAAACTCTGTACTCGATCATTACCCTGAGCAATCAGCTCGCTAATGGGGTCATAACTCGATGGGCGATCAACGAGGTCGGCGAGTGAGATTCGAGGCGTGTCGAGTCGCATCGCGCGACCCGAGTCACGTCGTTGTTCGAAGGTCGGGTTGGTTACATCGTTCATGATGCCGACGCCGCCCTCGTTGCCTTCGCTCGTAGGTCTCGCCGAGCACCAATTCTGGTGACGATGAGAAGTCCAATCGTTAAATCAGTGACGAGCACGCACCCCGGGAAAAGCGCTCCGGCCGTCGTGAAGTGTCGCAGTGTCAGCATGGTGATGGCGCAATTCACGAATCCCAGAAAGAACAGCCGGGGTGATTCGCTCATAGGAGCGAGAAACGCTTTTCGCACCGTTGGTAACGCTGCGACCTGATCGGCGGCGACGAACGCGACGAGAGCGATTGTTGGCTGGTTGACCACACCCCAGAAGACTAAGCCAGCTCCTGCGATGCATCCGCAAACAACGTCGAACCGCCCTATTCTCCACACGCCGTGTGGACTCTTCAGCGACGCAAGAATCACCACGACCGGCACAAAACCCAACATGAGGGTCATCAGCGAAGCGAGTCCCACGTGCTGTTGGATCTCGACAACAAAACCGAGTACTCCCTCGAGTGCCCAAAGTCCCCACGTCACTCGATTCGGTGACGTATCACCGCGCAGCGTGTCGCGAATATAGCCGTACCCACCAAAGAGCGAGAGGGCGGCTGCGAGGAAGACAAAGCGAGGGTCGATCACACAACAAGTCTGCCCCGTTTCGCTTGGACGGGGTCACACGTGAAGGGAGGTGCCGTTTCCTGGTCAACTAGCCTCGTCGGTTGTGGATGCTAAGAGTTTTCTCGCTCTGTCACGCGAAACCGACAACACGTGGGTGCTCGACGTGAGCGAACGGCTCATCACACCGGGCCACTTCCTATTCGGCGGTTGTGGACTCGCCGCAGGTCTGGTCGCCTTGGAAGAGGCGAGTGGACGACCGACAATTTGGGCAACCGCGCATTATCTTTCCTACGCACCTCATGGAGCACGCGTCAGCGTCACGACCGACCTCGCTGTCGTCGGAGGCCACGTCACCCAAGCCCGAGCCACCGCGCGTTGCGAGGGCCGTGAAGTACTTACCGTGAACGCCGCGCTTGGATACGGCGAACTCACCGCTCCAAATCCTTGGGTCACCATGCCCGAAGTGCCGTCCCCTGAGGAGTGCCCGCCGCGAGTGATGCCAAGGCGCTTTGATAACTCGATCTTTAACCACGTCGAAACGCGCCTCGCGCTTGGTCGATCGTTCGCCGACATTGATGGCACACCAGGATCGCCAGTCACGGCGATTTGGGCCCGCGTGCCTGGTCACTTCGACCCTTCCGCCGCGACGCTCGCGATTTTCGGCGACTACGTGTCTGGCTGCGTGACCTTGCCGTTAGGTCGCAACACCATGGGTCGAAGTCTGGACAATACGATTCGTGTCGCCACGCTTGAGCCCACCGAATGGGTGCTCTGCGAGATTCATATGCACTCGCTCGCCGGAGGTTTCGCACAAGGTACCGCGTTCCTGTGGAGTCCGTCAGGGACGTTGCTCGCGACCGCGAGCCAATCAATCGCTGCCAAGCTCTGGGACGTCTGACAAAAGAGGTTTTGTTCGACTGGTGTAGATTGGTATCCCTTAGGGGCTATAGCTCAGTCGGTTAGAGCGCGTCACTGATAATGACGAGGTCGTAAGTTCGATTCTTACTAGCCCCACCATCGCGTCGTGGATGGGTCGATGTTGGATTATCGTCCTGGGAAGCAGATTGAACGAGACAGCGGGCACACCGGTTCGACAACCATGATTTACGACATCCACCGAATCCCCGCTCCTGAGCATCACGTATGAACAGCGACGAAGCGCGGTCATCGGCGGCCGCCAAGATACGTGAGTTGGGTCATGATTTCGTGGCTCGAGATCTCAACGATGAGCAGTTTTCGAAGTTGAGCGATCATGTTGACGAGATGCTCGCCATTGTTCGAACTGCGAAGCTTCGCACGCGCGCCGTGCCAAGAGGTTCGCTCGAAGCGTTCAAGATGGCGGTACCACAAGAAGGTTCCGTTGAAAAGCACCAGCTTTTCTCCGATTCGGTCGTGTCCGGCGGATCAAATCCCATGGGATTGGGTGGCTATCTATGGCGAGAAGGCGACGCCGCCGCCATGCAGGTGACTCTCGGCAAAGCGTTCGAAGGCGTACCGGGGCGAGCGCACGGGGGCATCGTCGCCGCGTTGATTGACGAGACGATGGGGCTCGTACTTGCGGTCAACGACGTACTCGCGTTCACCGTGCAGCTAGACATCACGTACCTCGCCCCAGCGCCGATTGATCAAGCGATCATCGCTCGAGCCTGGCTGGAGCGTCGTGATGGCAGAAAGTTATTCATCAGCGCTCGCGTCCAAGCCAACGATACTGATGTCGCCAGCGCAAAGGCATTGTTCCTCGCGGTCGACCCTGCGAGGTTCCTCGAGGGGATCACCGCGCTTGAATAATCTCTACCGCGTCATGTCGCTCGACATCAATCGTAAATTTGAGGCGTCCAAAGTTCCCAAAATCAATGGGACTTTCTGGTTCGTGAAACTCCTAACGACCGCAATGGGAGAGGCGACGTCGGACTACTTCGTCCATCACTTCGCACCAGCGGCAGCGGTCGTTGGTGCAGGAATTATTTTCATCCTCGTTCTCGTTTGGCAACTTCGTGCCGCCCGATTCAGCACATTCAAGTACTGGTCGGCTGTCGTGATGGTCAGCGTCTTCGGCACGATGTGCGCCGACGTGTTGCACGTGGGTCTCGGTGTTCCCTACGTAGCGTCCGTCGTACTGTTCGCCGCGACCCTTGCCGCTGTCTTTTACACGTGGTACCGAGTTGAGGGAACTCTCTCGATTCACAGCATCCTTTCGACTCGCCGCGAACTGTTCTATTGGGCTGCCATCACCGCCACGTTCGCACTAGGAACCGCAACAGGCGACTTCACCGCCACCACCTTGCACTTGGGTTACTTCGGTTCAGGGCTACTCTTCGCGGGTCTCTTCATACTTCCCGGTATTGGCTATCGCATCTTGCAGTTGAACGCCGTCGGAACGTTCTGGACGAGTTACGTCCTCACGCGACCACTCGGGGCATCCTTCGCCGACTGGATGGGCGTGAGTCGTGCGCGAGGTGGCCTCAACTGGGGAACCGGCAATGTCTCGCTGGTGTTCAGTTCGGCAATCGTTATTTCGGTCGGTCAGTTGATGCTGCGCGAGTCGCGGCGATAAGCGGGCTCTACGACATTATGCTGTCGCCATGCCTGCCGTCAGTGTTGACAATCCACTTGAGCTTCCAAAGGTCATCGCGCCAAAGTCCGCCGACCGGGCACGCCGCGTCAAATCAATCACGAGTGCGCCACGCGGATTAGAGGGCGAAGGGTTCCCAGTTCGCCGTGCCTTCGCCGGCATTGACGTCGTCGACCTCGACCCCTTTATCCACATGGACCAGATGGGTGAGGTCGACTACGGTCCGGGTGAGCCAAAGGGCACTCCGTGGCATCCCCACCGTGGTTTTGAAACGGTGACGTACATGATCGAAGGTACGTTCCTTCACCAAGACTCCATTGGTGGCGGTGGCGTGATACAAAACGGCGCGACTCAGTGGATGACCGCCGGCGCGGGAATCTTGCACATAGAGCGGCCGCCGGACGCCCTCATTGATTCTGGCGGACTGTTCCACGGCATCCAGCTGTGGGTGAACTTGCCGTCGAAGTTGAAGATGACGAATCCCCGGTACCAAGACATCGGCGCGGCCGCCGTGACGCTGCTCACCAATGAGAATGGCGACGCCATCATCCGAGTAATCGCTGGGTCGCTGGGCGACGTGGATGGACCGGGTTCGACACACACGCCCATCACGGTGCTGCACGTGACGTTGATGCCAGGTGGTTCCTTGGAGTTGCCGTGGAACCCGTCTTATAACGCGTTGACCTACGTCCTCGCAGGGAAAGGCACCGTTGGGCTTGACCGACTCGAGATTGGCGATGGTCAAATGGCGGTGCACGTGGATGGCGACACGCTCGTACTCGCCGCCCGTGAATCGCAGGACTCTCGCACCAATGCCTTCGAGGTTCTCATTCTTGGTGGCGAACCCATCCGTGAGCCCGTCGCCGCGTACGGTCCCTTCGTCATGAATACCCGCGCCGAGCTACAGCAAGCCTTCGAGGACTACGAAGCGGGTCGACTCGGCCAAATTCCAGCTGATCACATCTAGTCCGTCGCGCGGTGCACGAGAAACGTGCCCGTTGCTCGACTGACCAGTTCACCCTTCGCGTTGGTTACGCTCGCCTCGGCGTAGGCAATTTGGCGCGTCAAGCGAACGACGTCGCCACGCATTTGGTACTGCTCGCCCCGTCGGGCTGGTCGCATCAGTTCGGTCGTCATCTCAATTGTCGCCTTGGTTCGATCCTTGCCAACGAGCGCCGCGTTGATGGCGAAATTCATCGCCGCGTCAAGCAACACCGAATGCACGCCTGCCTGCACCGAACCGTGCGGATTGCACGCTAAATCGAGGGGGGCAAAGACCCCGTTGACCCAACCAAGGTCCTCGCCGTCGACGCCGTAGGCGTCAAAGGAACCGCCAACGCTCGCAATGATCGCCATACCGCCGTCACCCAGCCAGCGATCCATGTTCTTCGTCTCGCGCGCCACGCCCGTGACGATAGTCCGAACTCACGTCTAGGATTCGCGCGGTGGGGTTTTCCCACGTCTTCAGAAAGGGAATGCAATGCCAACAGCGGTCATTGTGGATGCCGTTCGCACCCCGGGGGGTAAGCGAAACGGAAAACTAAGTAATTGGCACGCCGTCGATCTGGCTTCGGAGGCCTTGCGCGCCATCGCCAGTCGCAACAATCTCGACCCGTCGCTGATTGATGACGTCATCATGGGCTGCGTCAGTCAAGTTGGAGAACAAGCTTTCAACGTCGGTCGCAACGCAGTGCTCGCGGCAGGTTGGCCAGAATCGGTTCCCGCGACCACCATTGACCGCCAATGCGGTTCATCCCAACAAGCCCTGCACTTCGCGGCGCAAGGAGTCATGTCTGGTGCGTACGACATCGTCGTCGCCGCGGGCGTCGAAGTAATGAGTCGAGTCGCGATGGGATCATCAGTTGGCAAGGATTCGGGCTTTCCCTTCGGACCTCGCGTGATGGAGCGCTACGAGCCAGTTGGCGGACTCAAGAACCAGGGCATTGGCGCAGAGATGATCGCCGACCAGTGGGGAATTTCACGTGAAGACCTGGATGCATTCTCTGCGGAAAGCCACCAGCGAGCTGCCCGCGCGACCGCGGAAGGTCGATTCGAGCGCGAGATCATCCCCGTGCACGTGCGCGACGAGAACGGTCAGGCGACCGATGAGCTCGTGACCAACGACGAAGGAATTAGGCCTGACTCAACTGTTGCAACCCTGGCGAATTTGAAGCCCGCCTTCAAGGAAGGTGGCAAGGTCACCGCAGGTAACTCCTCGCAAATCACTGACGGGGCATCGGCGGTGCTGATTATGAGCGAAGAGAAAGCACGCGAGTTGGGTTATACGCCGCGCGCCAGGTTCCACTCATTCGCGCTGGCGGGCGTGGACCCCGTCACGATGCTCACCGGACCGATACCAGCAACCGTCAAGGTGCTTGAGCGTGCAGGCCTGACGCTCGAGGACATCGACTTGATTGAGATCAACGAAGCCTTCGCCTCGGTCGTGCTCGCGTGGCAGAAAGAACTCAAGGTTGACCTCTCCAAGGTGAACGTCAATGGTGGAGCGATTGCCCTCGGTCATCCTCTTGGTGCATCGGGCGCGAAACTCTGCGCCACGTTATTGAACGAACTTGAGCGAACGGGAGGTCGCTACGGTTTGCTCACGATGTGTGAAGGTGGCGGACTCGCCAACGCCACGATCATCGAACGCATCAACTAAGTACGATGTAGGGACTATCCCCGCGACGCCGCGGGGATAGTTTCTTTAGCGATAACGAGT
The DNA here is from genome assembly GCA_003163875.1 of Acidimicrobiaceae bacterium. Taxonomy (GTDB): domain Bacteria; phylum Actinomycetota; class Acidimicrobiia; order Acidimicrobiales; family RAAP-2; genus RAAP-2. Next base: position 74,285 of record PLRK01000071.1, read on the forward strand.
GGCGAGGAAGAACGCGCTAAACATCGCCACGAGTCCAACCACCAAATACCACGCCGACGTGGAACCTGGTAACACGTCCAAGTAGTTGAGCGTGATAACCAACATCCCGAAAATCAAAAGACCAATCAACAACCAGCCGTACCAACGAGGACTGTGATCGGCACCAACGGGACGCCGCTTCGTGACGCGTCCTCGTGCTTCGGGCGACACGTAACGACCGACCGTTTTCGCCTTACTTTGTTTCGACGTGGATTTTGCCATAGTGAGCGATGTTATCGAACGTGACCCAACTACCCGAGGGTCGTTGTCGTCGTCGTTTCGCACACTGTCAAATCAACGGTTGAGTTGTAAGGGACTTCTGATCCCGGATCGTCACTTTGTGTAACTACGGTGCCCGGTGGCACCGTCAAGCACTGCGTCGGATCCGCGGGCGCCACCGCCGACATAAGTCCTTGCGCCGTGAGTTGTGAGGTTGCAGCGCTTTGGGAAAGATTCACCACGTTCGGCACCACCACTTGACAGACACCACTTGAGGTGATGAGTTCTATCGACGTGCCGGCAGTGACCTGCGAAGCGGCGGCGGGCATGGTGCTTACGACGAGCCCGGAAGCCACGGTGTTCGAGCATGCTGAACCTGTTGTCGCACTCACCTTGAGGTCGTCTTGCACGAGCGTTGTCGTTGCCTGCTCTTGTGATTGTCCCGCTACCGAGGGCACCGAAAAGGGTGCCGTAGGTGAAAGAACAACGAGCGTGATCTTCTGACCGGTGCGGCCCTTACTCGGACCAGTTGGCGTCTGGGAAAGAACCGTATTGGGCACGGAATTCGCCGGGGGGGTCGTCGTGAATTGAGGCGTGTAATTGAGTCCGTCAGCGGCGAGGATGCTCTCGGCATTGCTCAACGTCATTCCCACGACATTGGGAATCGTCACCGGCGTAGAGCTCACGCCCATTGAAACCTTGAGAAAAATCGCCTCGCCCTTGCTCACTTTCTTGCCCGCGGCGGGGATGGTCGCAATGACGGTTCCCTTCGTCTTCGAGGAGGAAACCTGCGAGATCGCTCCAAGCGTCAACCCATCGTTTCGAAGCGTCTGCGTGACCGACGTCACGTTCTCTCCAACCACGTAGGGCATCGTGGTCACGCCACTCGACTTCGTCGCAAGAAAATACCCCACGGCGCCAATGGCGAGAAGCACAATGACGACCGCGGCAACGATGCCCGTGGTGTTGTTCTGACGACGACGGCGAATATCGGTCCGTGGTCCAGCCATCACCGGCACTGCTTGCGTGCGCTCCCCGGGCGACACCATCGCAACGGCGCGCGTCGCGTCGGCGCCAAAGAACGCACCGTCGTAACCTGCGGCTTGTACTGGTTGACCCTCGGTGAATCGGATCAGATCTGCTCGAAATTCATCCGCCGATTGATATCGCTGCGACGGCGATTTCGCCAAGGCCTCCATGACGATCGCTTCGAGATCTCGAGGAATTTTGTTGTTGAATTCGCTGGGCGCTGGCACGGAACCGTGGACGTGTTGACTCGACACTTCGACGGGAGAATCGCCGACGAACGGCGGACGTCCCGCGAGCATCTCGTAGAGAACGATACCGAGCGAGTACACGTCGCTTCGCCCGTCGACCGCGGCGCCCTCAGCTTGCTCGGGAGAGAAGTACGTTGCCGTCCCCATCACGGAGCCTTCTTCGGCTAAATGATCTTCACTCGAGACCGCTTGTGCGATGCCAAAGTCGGTGACCTTCACTTGCCCGTCGCTCATGAGCAGAATGTTGCCGGGTTTCACGTCACGGTGTACGACACCATTTCGATGTGCGTAACCAAGTGCCGCTGCAACCTGTGCCACGATCTGGGCAGAATTTGTCGGCGTGGGCCTTCGTGAACCTCGAAGCGTCTCGGCGAGCGACGTCCCATCGACGAGTTCCATGACGATGAAATACGTTCCGTCGTCTTCGCCCCAATCGAAAACCGGCACAATGTTCGGGTGCGAAAGATTTGCGGCGGCTTGCGCTTCTCGTCGAAAACGCTCGACGAACATGGGATCGGAACTCAATTCTGGATAAAGAATCTTTAGCGCGACTGGTCGATTGAGGAGCAGGTCTTGCGCGCGATAGACCAACGCCATACCGCCGCGTGCGATGAGGTGCGTGACCTGATACCGATTTGAATAAATCCGCGGGTCGTCGACTGGCTCCATATCGTTCTCCAGCCTACGCTTTTGACCCTGCGGCAGCCGTTGGGGAACTAGGACATGTGGTGGACGTACCCGAGACCGGAAGACCCGCTTGGAGTGCAAGCGTGCCCTCAACCAGACACTTCACGATAGGGCCCGCCACCGTCGCGCCAAATGCGGACACCGCTTGAAACGGCATCACGACAGCGATCGCTACCGTGGGGTCGGTCGCCGGTGCAAAGGCAATCATCCAGTCATCTGTGTTCTTCAAACTGTTGCCCGTCTGTGCCGTGCCCGTCTTTGCCGCCACGTCGAGGTCCGAGGGAAAGATTCCTGCGGCGGTGCCGTAACGCACGACGTTCTGCATGAGCGGGACGATCTGTCCGGCCTGAATTGAATTCATCGGACTCAGCCATACTTTGTTCTGGTATCGCTTGACAATGGTGCCATCAGGCGACGTGATGTAGGACAAGAAATGTGGTGTCATGATCACGCCACCGTTAGCGACGGCTGCGGCGACGAGTGCTTGTTGTAACGCCGTTGCGCGAACGTTTTCCTGTCCAATCGAGGAGTACGCAAGGCCGGGCAAATTGTCCGCGAAGGATGCTGCGGTAGGGAAATAACTGGGCACGACGTTAGGAAAATCAATCGGGGGAAGTTGGTCGTAGCCAAACGAGTCCGCTGTCGCCGACATCAAATTTGCTCCGAGGTCTAGACCCAACAACGCATAACCAGGGTCGCACGATTCGGGAAGCATGACCGCGACCGTGCCGCCACACGGGCTGCCCCCATCATTAAACAGCAGTTTGTTCGAATGCGGAAGGCGTGTGAACGCCTTGACGGGATAGGCCTTCGTCAAAAGGGCGGGGTTTCCAACAACCGCAGCAGTCGTCGTTATTACCTTGAAAGTCGAGCCCGGTGGAAACGTCTGTTGGGTCGCGACGAGTCCGAGCGGCGGAAAACCATGCGAGTCGGGGGTCGTTATTTTCTTATACGCGGCGTCCACGATGGCCGAATCTAACGAGGTAAGCGGCTTCGGGTTGTAGGTGGGGTTCGAGTACATCGCGAGGACTGCGCCCGTGCGTGGATCGAGGACAACGGCGGCCCCGTCCTGGCCGCCCATCGCGTTCTGGGCCACTTTCTGTAAGGAGGGCTCAATCGTCAGCGTTACCGAATCTGCAGCACTCGATGGCGAAAGAAGTTGCTCGAAGCTTTGTGCAGGTTGCGCGTGAGCGGTGAGATAGCTGTTGTACTCGGCTTCGAGTCCCCATTCTTGGGTGTACGGCGATGAAAAACCAATAATGCCCGCTGTCAAATCGCCCAATGGATAGATGCGCTTGTAGGGGTATGTTGCGTTGCTGGTGGGAACCGATTGCGCGAGGATACTTCCGTCAGCGGCGACGATCTCACCCCTCGGATACTCGGTCGAGGCTTCGTTGACCCTTGGGTTCAACGCCGACTTATCCAATGCCGAGGCGCGAAAGAATTGGATGTTGGCAGCCTGCACCGCGGCCACGACAAAAAGCAGCAAAATGATTGTCGCGAGAATGCTCAAGCGCCGTGACACGGACTAGCCCTTCTTCGTGGTCGTCGTGGTGACGAGCGTTGTCGTAGTGGTTGTTGTTGGCGCCACACTCTGACTTGCTTGCCACGCCGCATGGAGATAACTCGCGTAACTAAGCGCAGCATTCAGCGACGGTTCACTAATCGTATCTTGAAGCGAGGCCTCGTCAGCTGGGCGCAACTGATGAGACGAGAAATTCGTCGACGCGACGAGTTCGGGTTTGTACCACAGCACACCCGAGGGCTGCCCCTGATACACCCCAATTACCCCGTTCTCTGGAGCGAGATAGAACGTCGAATAGGCATACCAATGGAGAATGAAGAAGAAAGCGACGACGACGAAAATGGTGGCACCCGCTGCGACACCCAGTCGCCAGGTCAACCACCGATTCCTTCTGATTGCCCTATGTGACGTTGGTCGCGAACTCACCGCGACGGGCGGCGGCGTCGTACCTAACGTGCGCTTAATTGGTCGAGCCGCGAGATCGACTTCGTCGAGTTCGAGGAGAATGGCAGAAATGTTGTCGCGTCCGCCCGATTGCTTCGCCGCTTCGACGAGTTGGTAGACCGCGTCGTCAAGGGGCACGGGAGGACTCGCCAATTCAACAATCGTGTCGGCACTTAGTTCGTTGGAGAGCCCGTCACTGCAGAGCAGCAGGCGATCCCCGGGCTGAGCATTGATTGACATGACGTCGATATCGATGGTTTCCTCGACCCCGACGCCCCTCGTCAGTTGATGACGTCGAGGGTGCGTCAGCGCCTCATCTGGGGTGAGTCGGCCCATGCGCACCCATTCCTCAGCGACGCTGTGGTCCTCAGAGAGTTGACGAAGTGCACCGTCGCGCAATTGATACAACCTCGAATCACCTACGTGAAACATCGTGGGTGACGTGACGCCCGAGCTGTCCCTCGTGAGGCCGACGACCATGACGGTGGTGCCCATTCCAAAATGGTTCGGGTCGTCTCGCGCCTCTTGCAGCACATCACTGTTGGCGACTTCTATGGCCCGATGAAGTCCCTCGATGGACTGATCCTCGAGAAAACCTTCATACACGCGGTCGACCGTCATCGCTGAGGCGACTTCTCCAGCGGCGTGGCCACCCATGCCGTCCGCGACGATTGCGAGCGAACTGTCGACGAAGATGGCGTCTTGATTCGTCCCTCGAACGAGTCCGGTATCAGTCGCAGCGGCGTAACGCCAGCGCGTCAACGAACCACCTCGAAGATAACCCCGCCGACCTGTACGATGTCGCCCCGGTCGAGTTGCATTCGTCCCTTGACGAGTTCCTGGTTTACGTACGTACCGTTGGTGGAACCGAGATCCTCTATCGAGAGTTCCCCGTTGTCGTTCATTAATCGCGCGTGACGTGACGATATATAGGTGTCTTGCACGCTCACATCGCACTCTGAACTTCGACCGAGAGTGATCGGTGACGAGATCTCGATGCGTTCGCCACCACGTTCTTCAGGTTCGATGAATTCGAGCGAGAGCACGCCTCCGCGGCGGCGGCGAGCGGTAGCTGGCTGGTTCGTGGGTCGCGCTTGCAACGACGCCACGCGAAGTACCCAGGCGAGAAAAATCAGCGCAACGACCATCACCAATATCTGCAGTGGACGAACCACTGCGGCGTAGTTCGTCGACGCTTCGACGTGAATCAAGCCAACTCGATTCGAAAGTGAAGGGGTCCCACGGTGACGTCGTCGCGTGGTGAGAGCGACACGGCCGTGATTCGGTGCCCGTTGACGTAGGTGCCATTGGTTGACTGGAGGTCACGTATCGCGACGCCTTCACTCGTTCGCCACACCTCGGCGTGGCGTCGTGAGACATTGGAATCATTGATCACTACAGCAACATCGGGACTTCGTCCAATTATCAAAGGCTGCTCACCAATTGCAAAAGTCCTGCCATCATTGGCAAGTAGTCGCGGTTGAGCCTCGCCAGCGACGAATTCCGTCTTCACCGCCAAATCGCCAACCTTGAGAGCATCATCGATGTAGATCTCAACAGCGACCGGGCCCACAAAGCTGTAGCCTTCGCTCACCGCGTGCTGGCGCACTGTCTCTTCCAACTCGGCGACGAGCGCTTTCTGAAAACCATCGAATCGCTGTGCATCTGCAGGTCCGAGCCATACACGGACGTGATTGGGCGAGATTGGACCTTGATTCGAGAGTCGTCGAGTCAAATCGACCTCGCGTACGATCCGCGTTCCGATTTCTACTGGCTGCAATGCGTTCTTGAAGGGTCGCGAAAACGTCTTCTCGAAGAGGCGCTCAAGGCGATTTTCAACACTCTTTAGAACCATGACAAGAACAACTGTACCGGCGACAAGTGTGACGTTTCGATTGCAGATATTGAGGTTCAGTGCTTGAACTATTGTTGCGAGGTCTTAGGGCGAGTGGCGAAATTGGCAGACGCGCAGGCTTCAGGTGCCTGTATTCGAAAGGATGTGGGGGTTCAAGTCCCCCCTCGCCCACCATCTGTACCCTCTCCGGAGCCGTCGTTGCCATGCCCATCGCCGTTCGGATCTTCCCGTTGGAAACCGGAGGAGACCACACCCATCCCAGGCTTGATCTGGACAGAATGGCACTTTTCTTTTGCCGAGCGCGCGCCAACCAATCCAGCGTCGCCCTATCGGCGAAGAAATGCCAATGGCCCTCATTGCAGGCCAACGAATTGGGAACTATACAAAGATGATGTTTCTTCGCGGAACCAGGTCCGGCCTCCTTGGGACATTTCTGTTGGCCACCCTCGTCGTGGGTGGCACAATCGTTGTCGCTGATCCCGTTTTCGGAACTCCCCGCACATGGACACCAACAGAGATCTCGCTGCCTGGCGTTCCCTACGAATCAATTGGCTATATCCACGCGCTTTCGTGCATTAGTACATCGTCGTGCGTCGCTGTTGGCAATGACGGAAACGGCGCACCATTCACGGTGTCTGGCGACCCCACGAACTGGATTGCGTCGGACGCGAACGAGGATCCAATCACGTCGTCGAGCCTTGGCGGCAGTTCCAACGGGGTGAGCTGTCTCAGCGCCGTCTCTTGTGTTGCCGTGGGTGGTGACTCAAATGGTCAACCCTTCGTACTGCTCGGGGACCCTACGTCGTGGACCTCGAGTGACGCCACGGAGCTAACCCTCGGTGCCAGTTTCGGTTCAGGTGGTTCGCTCAGCGCGATTACGTGCGCGACGATGAATTTCTGTGTGGCGGTAGGCAGCGACAGAAACGACGAGCCTCTCGCGCTGTTTGGAGACCCTACGTCGTGGACCTCGAGTGACGCCACGGAGCTAACCCTCGGTGCCAGTTTCGGTTC
>PLRK01000055.1:0-166 GCA_003163875.1 Acidimicrobiaceae bacterium
GGCGCTGCGCACCCACGCTCGCGAGGAGTTGGGAGTGGACCCCTCGGCCACGGGAAAACCCCTCGCCGCCGCCGCGTCGTCGCTCCTCACATTCTCGGTGGGTGCGTTCATCCCGTTGCTGCCGTGGTTGTGGAGTTCGAGCGGGAATCAAGTCCTGTGGTCAGTC
>PLRK01000055.1:210-24297 GCA_003163875.1 Acidimicrobiaceae bacterium
TTCGAGCTGAAAACCCAACGACTCATAGAGCATTCGCGCCCCCGTGTTCGACTCGTCGACGAAGAGGACTGCGTCGCTGACGCCTTTTTTTCGTAGTACGGCGAGTCCCTGGGTGACCATCACTCGACCCAAGCCCCGTCCTTGGAACGCGGGGTCCACCGAAATGACGTAAATCTCGCCGAAGCGATCGGGGTGAAGTTCGTGGACCTTCGTCCAGCACGACGCCGCGAGTTGTCCCGAAATCTCGAGCAACAAAAATCCCGACGGGTCGAACCAAGGTTCATTCGTGCGCTCGTCGAGGTCGACACGCAACCAAGCTCCCTGCTCGGGATGGTGCTTGAACGCGGCGTTGTTCTGAGCAATCCAGGCGTCTTCGTCACGCCCTGGTTCGAAATTACGTAACACTGCACCTTCTGGAACGTCGACGACGGGCACGGGAAGCATCAGATGCAGCAATTGTAGAATTCGTATGACGTCCGCCCCAGCGACGTCCATTGGGCCCCTCGTCCACCAGTCGACCGACGTGTGCTCGTGAAGAACGTGTTCCAACAGACCCTCGTCGAAACCGCCACCGCACATCTCGATGGTCGTACGCTCGGTCCCGTTCGCGATGGCGTATTCCGCAAGCACCATGTCGTGGTAGTGCAACCAGTGCTGTGCTGTCCATCCGTGCACGACGATGCGCCGCCGACCTTCGTCGATCGCTTCGCGTCCGAGTTGCGCCTCGGTTCGATTGAGAAGATTCAAGACCTCAAGGCGCTGCTCGCTCGTGAGTTTCGCACTCCTCTGCCACGGGCCGATCATGAGCCAAGGCTACTTGGCTACTTCACGCGGCTCGCCACACGATTCAGTCGCCGAAGTAGGGTGCCGATGGCGCGCTCGGCCGCGACGAGTTCGGTGTACACGTCACCGTCCATTTCTTGGCCCTCGGTTTCGACGAGATGCGTGATTCGCGTCGAAAGTTCATTCATCGTTGATGTGATGGTGTTCAGTTCGTTTTGCATGGACACGTCGGGGGCCTTTGGGAGCATTGTGGTCGTTCGCCCATACTGTAATGGTCGATGATTCTTGAAAGCGTGCACCGCGGGGACGAGCCTTTTGATTGGTCGCGAATCCTCGTGCGCGGTCCTCAGAGCGAGACGTTCCTCCAAGGCCAACTGAGTCAGGACGTCGGGCACCTCGGGGACACGCACGTGGCGTCGCTGCTCTTGACTCCAACGAGCGAAGTGCTGAGTACGTGCTGGATCGGGCCGCTCGATGACGGTTACGAATTGATCGTCGCGCGCGAGGTCGCAGAAATTTCGCTGTCGCGACTCAAACGTTTCCATCTACGCGTGGCGTGCACCTTGTCGCTCGAGGATGCGCTGAGTGGTCCGTTTGCGACGATTGGCGAACAAGTGCAGCGAGGAGAGCCCGGACCTCGCGAATTCGTAGGCCTCGTCCCCCAGGCGTACGGGACATCCTTCGTCGAGCGTACGGTGTCGTTTACCAAGGGGTGTTTCACGGGTCAAGAGCTCGTGGGTCGACTCGACGCACGTGGTTCGAGCGTGCCGTGGCGTTACGTACGAGCGAGCGGGCCGTCACTCGAGGATATCGACGCGGCACTCGTGGCGAAGGGCCCCGAGGGCCCCAAAGGCATCACGACGGCACTACGCGACGGCACTGCGTTCCACGTCCTCGGATTCGTGCATCGAAGCGCCCTCGATAACGTCGTCGACGCTTCAGTGACACTCGAGGCGATTACCTGAAGTGGCGCAACCTTGCAATTAACCTTGCTTGAGGAGGCGCCACGTGCGGTTTAATACCGAAGGACTGTTCATCAAGGTGTCGGGCGTGACGACCGAGGAGGATGCCCTGTTCTCGATTGGTCTTGGTGCGAGCGCGATTGGATTTGACTTCGGTCCGACGCCGCGTCGTATCAGCCCAACTGGCGCGCACGACATTATCCGACGACTGCCCCAAGGGGCGTTGAGCGTGGGGGTCTTCGTGAACGACCTACCTCAAAGGATCGTCGAAGTGACCAACACCTTGGGCCTGTCGGCCGCCCAAATCGATGGTCCCATTTCAGCGGCGTCCCTGCAGTGGGTGAGCGAGCGCGTCAATACCGTGATTCGTGGTCTGGCGTCTGGCGACGCGGTGCGCGAGCAACGTGCGATCGACGGCGTTGATTATTTCCTGGTGCCCGAGGACGACGACATCGACGTCTTGATCGATTCGCTCGAGGTCTTCGCCGACTTGAGTATTCCGACGCCGCTGATCGCTTCTGGTGGACTCAATTCCTCCAACGTCGTCGACATCGTGCAGAACTATCCCGTCTGGGGCGTAGACGTACGTTCTGGCGTTGAGATTGAACCCGGATTGAAAGATCCCGCATTACTGGGCGAATTCATTGATAACGCGCGCTGGGCGAACGCGAATGCGTACGTCTCGCGACAGCGCGAGGAGTGGCGGAACTTCTAGGCCTGGTACCGGCGAAAGACGACGCTGCCGTTGTGACCACCAAAGCCGAATGAGTTCGACAACACGACGTCGAGGTTGCCCGCGCGTGGTGCGCCAGTGACGACGTCGAGTCCGACGTCAGGATCGATCTCCTTGGTGCCGGCGGTCGGTGGCATCAGCTGGTTCATGAGCGTCATGATCGACGCAACGCCCTCGAGTGCTCCCGCAGCCGCGAGGCTGTGGCCGAGGTGGCCTTTGATCGATGTGACCGGAGGGGAATGTTCGCCAAAGACTCGCCGCACCGCGACGGCTTCGGCGAGGTCATTGAGCGGGGTCGACGTGCCGTGCGCATTGATGTGCGAGACGTCCTCGGGAGCAATGCCAGCGTCCGCCAGCGCGAACTGCATGCACCGCACCGCACCGTTCCCAGCCGGGTCGGGGGCTGTGATGTGATGCGCGTCAGCGGTTGACGCGGCGCCAATCACTTCGCCGTAGATCGTGGCTCCGCGCTCGTGAGCGTGGTCCCACTCTTCAAGGATCAAGATGCCCGCGCCTTCACCCATGACGAATCCATTGCGCTGGGCGTCGAAGGGGCGAGAGAATTCCTCATTCGAGAGCGCGGTCATGTTGCGAAAACCCGCCTCGGCGATTTCGACGATGACCGCCTCGGCGCCTCCCGCCACGACCACGGGACAACGTCCGCTCGCGACGAGTCGTGCGGCGTTACCTATGGCGTGCGTACCCGCCGCGCACGCGGTCGTCACCGTTTCACACGGCCCACCGAGACCGAAACGCATCGACACCGCAGCGGTCGCGGCATTGGGCATCATCATGGGCACCATGAACGGCGAGACGCGGTCGGGGCCCTTTTCGTTCAGCACGCGTACTTGTTCGAGCACGGTTTGGAGTCCGCCAATACCGGTCGTGACGAGGCTGCCACCTTCGACAATGGGACTCGTCAGGCCGCTCTGGCGCCACGCTTCGTCCGCTGCCATGAGCGCGTAGAGCGTGAAAGGGTCGAGACGGCGAAGTTCCTTTGGACCGCCAATGTGGGTCGCGTCAAAAGGAGCAATTCGTTTGGAGGGTGGCGCCGTGTCCTTGATCAACGCCGCCCAGAGTGCGTCGACACCAATGCCCGCGCACGTCAGTGCTCCGAGTCCCGTGACGGCAACACGACGCCCCGACACCGGCCCCGACGGGGTGGTGGCGACGCGCACTACAGCTTGGCGTAGACCAGCTCGAAGGCTTCGCCCACGGTGCGGATTTCTTTGAGCTCGTCCTCGGCGACTTCGATGTCGAAAGTCTCTTCCAGCGCCATGACGAGTTCGACGAGGTCCAGACTGTCCGCGCCCAGGTCCTCGAACGACGTCGTGAGGGTCACCTGCGAAGGGTCAACGGCGAGTACTTCAACGGCGTTGTCGGTGAATTTGGTGAGTGCTTCGTTACGGTCCATGGTCGTGCCCCTTAATTTGTGTCGCTCTATCGTACTCAAGTAATTCCGCGACTCTAGTCACTCAGTGCCCGAGCGAGAGCCCTCCGTCGGCGCACAACACCGCACCCGTGATGTAACGAGCGTGGTTACTGGCGAGAAACCCGACAACTCCGGCGATATCGGACGGCTGCCCGATACGCCCCATTGGAATCAACGACATCATCTGGTCTTTTGCACCTCCAAGGTCGTTGGTCATGTCAGTTTCAATCAAACCCGGAGCGACGACGTTCACCGTGACACTTCGCGTCGCCACTTCCTTCGCGAGCGAGCGGGCCAGTCCGACCAATCCCGCCTTGGCGGCGGCGTAGTTCGCCTGTCCCGGCACGCCAATGAACGGACTCACTGATCCAATGAAGATGATCGAACCTTTTCGGGCGCGCACCATCGACGCCATCATCGCGCGCGCGCAGTAGAAGGCACCGTCGAGGTCGGTCGAGAGCACGTCGCGCCACTGCTCGTCGGACATGCGCATGGCGAGACCGTCGTTGGTGACCCCCGCATTGATGACCGCCACCTCAACGGGTCCGAATTCGCCGATCGAAGTCTTCACGGCGGCGTTGACTGCATTGGAGTCGACTACGTCCACCGCGATCGTCATGGCACAACCCTCGGGCGCGACACCCGAGCGAGACAACGCGACGACGCGGTCACCTTCGTCGATGAACTGTTGCGCGATGGCGGCACCAATGCCACGACTCGCGCCGGTGACGATGACGTGGCGACTCATAGGGAAATCTCCTCTAACTCTTCGAGGCTGTTGGGACTGAACTGACGATCGAAGGAGCGAATGCGCTTGGTCAGTCCAGTGAGGATCCCACTGGGTGGCATCTCGATGCTCGTCGTGACGTGTGGGGGTAGCGCCAACGTGGCGTCGAGGAACTCGACCGGTGAGGTGAGTTGGCGCGACAACAACGCACGCCATTCGTCGGGCTCGTAGTGGACGCGTCCGTCGACGTTCGCGATCAGCGTGGCGTCCGTGGATCCCCACGTCGCGGTCGCGAGCGCCTCGTCGAGTTCTTGTTGAGCACTCGCCATGAGCGGTGAATGGAACGCGCCCCCGACGCTGAGAGGCGTGGCGCGACGCCATCCGAGATCTTTGTACGTGGCCAGCAAGCGCTCAAGACCCTCGATCGTTCCGCTCACGACGATCTGACCGGTACCGTTGATGTTGGCGACCCAGACGTTGTCGAGCTTGGAGAGATTCTCGCGCGCGTCGTCGTCGCCACCCATGAGAGCGACCATGGAACCGGGTCGCTCTTCGGCGGCGCGAGCCATTGCACTGCCGCGAACCCCAATGAGTCGCGCGCCGTCTTCGAGACTAAGTAGACCTGAGGCGACGAGCGCGGAGAATTCGCCCAGACTGTGGCCTAGGAGATAGCGAGGGCGGATGTCCACGTCGAGCAAATCGTGGTATCCCACCAATGACAGGGCGAAAGTGGCGATTTGGGCTCGATCGGTTCGTACGACGTCCTCGTCGCTGGCACGAAGCAAGAGCGACGCCACGTCGAGATGCGTAACGTCGCTCACCGCTTCAACGAGGGTCCAGTGCCGCGACGATTGCCATGCGACACCCGCCGCGCCGCCTAAGGAGCCTTGACCGGGGAAGAGGGCGACGCAGTCGTCACGAAAGGCACGCGCACTCACTTCAGACATGCGTCAACGCTACAGCGTGACTGCACTGGTGCCCGGAGTGGGACTTGAACCCACACACCCTTTCGAGTAAAGGCTTTTGAGGCCTCCGCGTCTGCCGATTCCGCCATCCGGGCTGCGGCGACCACGATAACAGTTATCTATGGTTGGTCTGATGAAGATGATGCTCTGGCGCGATGACGTGCATTTGGCGCACGTCGTGCAGAGCTCGCAACAACGCCACGACGTGCGCATCCGCCTCTATCTTCGTATGGAACACAATGGCGTTGAGGGCTGGGGCGAGATCGATCCGCAACCATTCGCCCTCAATGGGGATCCGAGCGTCGACGAGATTGTCTACGAACTCGACAAAGTGCTCGTGACGCAAGTGGCGGGCGCCTTCGAACGTGAGGCGACGGCGCCGTCTTGGACGCGGATTGCACGTTTCGCGGGCCCCCGTGCGGCGAGCGCGTGGGCAGTTGCCTTAGTGGAGATGGCGTTGCTCGATCGAGAGTTGCGAGAGGGCGAAACGGATTTGGTGTCGCTCTGGCCCAAGAATTTCGACACGCCCCGTCAAGTCGGGGTCTCACTCATTGATGATGCACCCATCGACGCGCGTGAGCCAGGCGCCGTGCGGGTACGGGCGAAGATCGCGCCAGGAATTCTCGATGCACAACGCATTGAACAGCTTGCGGGCTTAGATCGTCCGGTGTTACTCGATTACAATTGTTCGGCGATAAGCGAACTCGAGGTGCTCGAGCAACTCGGACAGTTGCGCGATGGCTCGTCATCCGTCGTGGTGAGCGTGATCGAACAACCTTTTGCCCCCGGAAACCTCGTTGATCACGCGCGCCTCGCCCAAGAGTGCGACGTCGCGATCAGTCTCGATGAGGGAGTGCGCACGCTGCGTGATATCGAACAGGTTGTTCGTTATGACGCAGCTCACGTGGTTTGCGTGAAGCCCGCGCGCACCGGGGGCTACGCGAACGCGCGCACGATGATCGAACGGGCCAAACAGTTGGGGCTTCGCCCGTACCTAGGGGGGTTCTTCGAGTCACCCCTCGCTCGCCACGTCAATCGGACCCTCGCCCAGCACTGTGTCAGCGAGCCGAGCGATATTGGCGACGTGTCGACGGTTGGCAGGAGCATCGACAGCGAGTTCGAAGTCCTCGCCCACGGCTTTGGACTTGCGCCGAGTGCGCAATTACTGGCGAAAGCGACCCTCCTCGCGACCTGAGCGGTGTACCGATTTACACTCGTGCCCATGGCCCCAAAGATCGAACGGCGTTTAGAGGACCTACAACGCCGTTTGATGGCGGCCCGCGAGAGCCTGGCGGTGCTACAAGAACAGGTACAGGTATGGAATGACGCGCTCGAGGACGCCAGAATCCGCTCCCTGGTCTCCGAGACCCCACTCCAGCAGCAAGAATATGACGAGCTCTCACGACACGTGGCCGTGGCGAACGCCGAAATGCATCGGCGTAGCCAAGAGGTGCGAACGTTGATCGCCGAGCGTGATGAACTGTTGCGGGAATGGAAACCGAAGGAAGAACATGGATAAGCGTGTAGTGATAGCTGACGACGAATCGATCATTCGTCTGGATCTCAAGGAGATCCTCGAAGCGGACGGCTATCTCGTCGTGGGTGAAGCCGCACGCGGCGACGACGCGCTCGCCATGATTCGAGACCTCGAGCCCGATCTCGCGTTGCTCGACATCAAGATGCCAGGGCTCGACGGGATCGAAGTAGCCCGACAGATCAAGGACAGCGGCACCGTCGTCGTGTTGCTGACCGCGTTCAGTCAGCGTGCGCTGATTGAGAGCGCGCGAGAAGCAGGTGTGGTTGCGTACTTGGTCAAGCCGTTCCGCTCGAGTGAGATCTTGCCCAAGCTCGCCGCGATCGTGAACCCCCTTTCGATCGAACCCCTCGAGACCCACGACGCGCCGAGCGTCGATGACAAGATCGAAACGCGCGAGATCGTCCAACGGGCGAAGGAATACCTCATGAGCCAGCGCGGACTCGATGAACCGGCGGCGTTCGAGGTAATTCAACAATCGGCGATGCGCGGAAGAACGCGAATGCGTGACATTGCTCAGCAGATCTTGAAGGGTGAATTCGTTGGTTGAACCAAGCAACGACCAGCGACCACTCGTCCTGCTCGACGGGATGTCACTCGCGTTTCGCGCGTTCTTCGCACTTTCGACCGACATCAAGACGTCCGAAGGCCTAGTGACGAACGCACTGCACGGGTTCGCGTCAATGTTGGTGTCGCTCATCCGTTCTCAAGAACCGCGCGCGCTGTGCGTGGCGTTCGACCTTCCCGGAGGGACCTTTCGAGACGCCATGACACCTGACTACAAGGGAGGTCGCGCGGAGACGCCCGTCGAAATTGAGCACCAGTTCGATTTGATTCGCGGGCTTTGTGAGGTCCTGCACATCCCAGTACTCGGGGTCACGAACTTCGAAGCTGATGATGTGTTGGCGACTCTTGCCACGTGGGGTCGCGACGAGAAGATTCCCGTGGTCGTCGTGACGGGGGATCGAGACACGTTTCAATTGGTGGAGGACCCGTACGTCAAGGTGCTCTATAACCGACGCGGGGTCTCTGACTATTCGCTCTACGACGAAGCGGGCATCTTTGAACGTTGCGGCATTGAACCGCGTCGCTACGCGTTGCTCGCCGCTCTACGCGGTGACACGTCCGACAACCTCCCGGGCGTACCTGGTGTGGGAGAGAAGACCGCGGCGAAGCTCTTCGCGCAGTANNTACGAGCAGCGCGCTCGCAACAACGCTGAGGTGATGCGACTCATACGTGATGTGCCGCTCGATTTCACGTTGGACGACATCACGATGGGCGGATGGAAGCGCGACGAGGTGACGGCGTTCTTTGATCGTTTCGAAATGAACTCCATGCGCACTCGTTTCGAAAAAGTGATGCGCGATGGCCTACTGGGCGAGCCCGTCGGCGGTGTGGTCGCCGAGAAGACGCGGGTGAAGGCACCGACCAAGGACATTCGTCGCGTGGAGTCGCTTGAGGAGATCCTCTCGTCCGAAGGGACCTTCGTGATCGCCTACGCGGGCGGGCGCGTGGTGGTGCTGAACGCGACGACAAACGCGCTCGCGGTGACGAGCGAGCGTGCGCTCTTCACTCTCGCGGGCTCGTCGTTACTGCGCGGGCACGACTTGAAGGAGTTGTACCGTCACGCGAGTGACGCGGGCGTCACGCTCGCAGAACCCAGTGACGATACGTCAATCATGGCGTTTCTCNNGTCCAGGTCATCACCAAGCTCCTCGAGGCCCTGCGTGCGGAAATTGTCAAGTGGGAATTGGTGAATGTCTACGAGCAGGTGGAATTACCTCTCGTCGCGGTATTGGGGCGTATGGAGTCACGTGGCATCTGTGTTGACGTGACGATGTTGCGTACGATCAATGACGAGTTCGCCAAAGAGGCGACGCAACTCGACGCCAAGATCCAAAAGACCGCTGGTCACGAATTCAAGGTGAACTCGCCCCAGCAACTCCAAACGGTGCTCTTCGACGAGCTTGGACTCACTGCGGTGAAAAAAATCAAGTCCGGCTTCTCGACAGACGCCTCGTCGCTCGAAGCGATACAAGACGAACACAAGATCGTGCCCCTCATCCTTCGTTATCGAGAGGTGGAGAAGTTACGCAGCACCTACGGTGCGCCATTGATCGACGCGGTCGCGCCCGATGGACGTATCCACGCCGAGTTTCGCCAGACTGTCGCGCGCACGGGTCGACTTTCGTCGGAGAATCCCAATTTGCACAACATTCCCGTCCGTTCCCAAGAAGGTCGACGTCTGCGGTACGCCTTCGTGCCGAGTCCTGGATGGTTGTTGTGCGTCGCAGACTACAACCAGATCGAGTTACGAATCCTTGCTCACTTGTCCCAGGACAGTGGATTACTCGCCGCCTTCGCGTCGCATGAGGACGTGCACCGCAGCATCGCGGCGTCCGTGTTCGGTGTGAAGCCCACCGACGTGACCCACGAACAACGCGAACAAGCCAAGGCGGTCTCCTACGGACTGGCCTACGGGATGGAAGCCTACGGGCTGAGCCAACGCCTCGGCGTCAGCGTCAGCGCAGCGAAGGAAGTGATGGATAAGTACTTCGCGGGGTTTCCATCGTTGCGTGCCTACATGGACGCGACAATCAAGGACATTCGCAACAAGGGTTATTCACGAACCGAGTTTGGTCGCATTCGCCCCTTCCCAGATCTCGCCACCGCGGTCGGCCCACAGCGCCAGGCCGCCGAACGTCAAGCAATGAACGCCGGGATCCAGGGGCTCGCCGCCGATATCTTCAAGTTTGCCCTCGTGCGACTCGACCGCGAGTTGAGTGCCGGGGGACTCGACGCGCGTCTCATCCTCCAAGTGCACGACGAAGTACTCGTCGAAGCGCCCCCGAGCGAGAAGGATCGCGTCGAAGCAATCGTGCGAGACGCCCTGACGAACGCGGCGACGCTGTCGGTGCCCCTCGAAGTTTCTCTCGCCTGGGGCGAAAATTGGGCGGCCGCCAAGGGCTGAAAACCCAGATGATAAGGTTGAACTCTGGGTTTACACCGGCGACCCAGCACTCTTATTGTCTAGAGGACCCCGGTGTGGTCGTATGAAAGTAGTACCTATGTCGGACGGCACCAGCCTCCTTTCCTCCCAGCAAATGGGTACCTTTGACACAGAAGGAAATTACATTCCTCGCGTCATCACCGAAGACAACATGGTCGGTACCGACCTCGCGACCTTGGTCGGCGACAGTGTTCTCGAGTTCGAAGACGGTGACTTGGTCACCGGTACGGTCGTCAAGATCGATCACGACGAAGTTCTGCTCGACATCGGCTTTAAGTCCGAAGGCGTCATTCCTTCACGCGAGCTCTCCATTCGCAACGACGTCGATCCTTCGGAGATCGTGTCGCTCGGCGAGCGCGTTGAGTGCCTCGTCCTGCAAAAAGAAGACAAGGAAGGACGACTCGTCCTCTCCAAGAAGCGCGCGCAGTACGAAAAGGCGTGGAGCAATATCGAAGAATTGAAGAACCGTGACGAGGTCGTCAAGGGTGTCGTCATCGAAGTGGTCAAGGGCGGACTCATCGTCGACATTGGTCTACGCGGATTCCTCCCAGCGTCACTGGTCGAGCTGCGTCGCGTTCGTGAGCTCCAGCCCTACATTGGCAAGACTGTTGAAGCCAAGATCATCGAACTCGACCGCAACCGCAACAACGTTGTCTTGTCGCGCCGCGCGTGGCTCGAAGAGACGCAGAAGGAACAGCGTGGGGACTTCCTCAACAACCTGAAGCCGGGCGAGCGTCGCCACGGTGTGATCTCGTCAGTTGTGAATTTTGGTGCGTTCGTCGATCTCGGTGGTATGGACGGTCTGATTCACGTCTCCGAGCTCAGCTGGAAGCACATCGACCACCCGAGCCAAGTGGTCGCCGTCGGCGACGAGGTGGACGTCGAGGTCTTGGACGTCGACTTCTCCAAGGAGCGAATCTCGCTGTCACTGAAGGCAACCCAGTCGGACCCGTGGCAAGTCTTCGCGGACAGTCACGCGGTTGACCAACTGGTGTATGGCCGCGTCACCAAGATGGTGCCGTTCGGTGCGTTCGTGCAAGTGGGCGAAGGCATCGAAGGTCTCGTGCACATCTCCGAGATGGCGGCGCACCACGTCGATTCGCCTGACCAAGTCGTTACCGCGGGCGAAGAATTATGGGTCAAGATCATCGAACTCGATACCGCTCGACGTCGCATCAGCCTGTCGATCAAGCAGGCGGCTGAGGGTGGCGAGGTGAGCGAAGAGTACCGCGAGGCGTTCGGCAGCCACGCGTACGACACCGAAGGTAATTACATCGGTGGTATCGAGTACGGCGAGTTCACACCCGAGACCGAGGCCCAAGCCGCGTGGGCCGAATACGCCACGGGAGTGGCCGTGAAAGCTCCTGACGCGACCGACGTGCCAGTTGCCAACGACGCGGCCGACGAGACGCCTGGCGAATAGTTGGGTCGTCGTCGCAAGGCGAAGACGTTACTTGGTACCAATCGTGAGTGGGTAGTGGCACGCCACTAAGTGACCGGGTGCAACCTCTTCGAGTTGTGGTTCGATTTCCGCGCACTTCTCGGTCGCGAACGGGCAACGAGTACGAAAACGGCATCCACTCGGGGGATTCATCGGACTTGGAGGTTCGCCGCCGAGGACTTCGCCGTGCACGGGTGAGTCCGGGTCGGCTTCGAGGGCGGCGCCGAGCAGGAACTTGGTATAGGGATGTCCGGGCGCTTCGTAGAGCGTGTCCGCCGGTCCTATTTCACAGATTCGACCCAGGTACATCACCGCCACTCGATCACTGACGTTCTTCACGACTGCGAGGTCGTGGGCGATGAACAACAAGGTGAGCCCGTATTCATGCTTGAGGTCTTCGAGAAGATTGAGAATCTGCGCCTGGACCGAGACGTCGAGCGCGGAGACCATCTCGTCACAGATGAGCAGCTTGGGCCTCATCGCGAGCGATCGAGCGATTGAAATGCGCTGACATTGTCCGCCGGAGAATTGTCGCGCGTAACGGTTCCCGTAGACCTTTGGGTCGATGCCCACCTTCGCCAGCAGATCACTCACCAACACGTCGCGATCGTTGCCCGTGACTGATTTCCAGCAGTCCAGTGGCTCGGCGACGATGTCTTTGATGCGACGACGAGGATTGAGCGACGAAATCGGGTCTTGGAAGATCATTTGCATGCGGGTGCGGATGTTTCGCAGTGCCTTACCCTTTTGGGCGACGACGTCGGTCCCATCGAGCTCAATCGTCCCGCTCGAAGGCTCGATGATCCGCATGAGTGCCTTGCCGGTTGTTGACTTGCCGCAGCCCGATTCGCCGACGAGGCCAAGTGTTTCACCCTCGAAGATCTCGAAACTGACGCCCGCGACGGCAGCGACTTCGTGGTGACCCATCCCAAAGGTGACCACGAGGTCCTGTACCTTCAACAGTGGTTCTCTGGTCTCGGTCATTTCTTCACCGTTCTACGCGTCTTGGGGAGGGGATTCCAGCACGCGAACATGTGTCCTGGTTCATCAGCGGCTTCGAGTTCGGGACGGTCAACGTGGCACTTCTCGGTGGCGTAGGAACATCGTGGCGCGAAACTGCAACCTTGGGTGAGCTTGAGCAGATTGGGCGGGCGACCGGGGATCGTCGTCAGTCGCGTGTGTGATGCGTTCGATACTTTTGGCGAGCTCTCCAGGAGGGCACGGGTGTAGGGCATTCGATGATGCGCGAAAACTTCGCGCGTGGAGCCAATCTCGACGATTCGTCCTGCGTACATGACGATGATGCGCGAGGTTCGCGTGGCGACGACGCCGAGGTCGTGGGTGACCAAGATGACGGACATCTCGAGACGTTCCTTCAACTCCTCGAGAAGGTTCAAGATTTGTGCCTGGATCGTGACGTCGAGCCCCGTCGTGGGTTCGTCGGCGAGCAGTAATTTTGGCGAACAGGCGAGAGAGATCGCGATGACGACACGCTGTCGCATCCCTCCAGAAAGTTGCCCCGGATACGCGTCGTAGCGATACTGGGGCGAGGGTATGCCGACCAGTTCGAGCAGTTCAATGGCTCGAGCCTTGGCGTCGGCCTTGGACATACCAAGTCGAACACGGAGCGTTTCGTCGATCTGTTTACCGACTTTCATGACTGGATTGAGCGACGTCATTGGGTCTTGGAAGATCATCGCGACTTCGGTGCCCCAGCGCTCTCGTTTCTCATCCTCGCTCGCCCCGACCATCTCGAATCCCGACAACAGTACCGAGCCGGTAACGGTCACGTTCGTACGTTGCTGGAGCCCCATGATCGTTCGCGACAGCACGGTCTTGCCGGAACCAGATTCGCCCACGATACCGATTGTCTGGTTACTCTCCATGTCAAACGAGACGCCTCCCACCGCTGGAAGGTCCCCTCCAGCGGTGTGAAAAGTCGTCGCGAGGTCCTTGACGGCCAACAACTTCTTGTTGTCGAAGCTCACAACTTCACCTCGGTGACGTCAAAGTGGTGTCGCAGGCGGTCACCAATGAAGTTCAAACACAGCAGGAAAAGACACAGTGCCGCTGAAGGGAAAATGACGAGCCAGGGGTTCATCTGCAGGATGGTTCGTGATTCGTTGATCATGTTGCCCCACGAAGGTGTCGGCGGATTGACGGAGAGCCCGAGGAACGCGAGGGCTCCTTCGAGAGCGATGACCGTAGCGACGCCGATGAGCAGGAAGGAAATCGCAATCGGTGCGATGTTGGGCATCAATTCACGTAAAAGGATGCGTCGGTCCGTCGCCCCTTGGACCTTGGCGGCGACGATGAAGTCTTTGGTTGCCACACTGAGGGTTGCTGTGCGAATTACGCGATAGACCAAAGGTACAGAAGCGATCCCGATCACGACGATGATCTTGAACAACGTGCGCGGAGTCCAGAAGGAAAGTATCGCGATCGTCGCGATGATTGCCGGAAATGCAAGTAGAACGTACATCACGTTGGTGAGTATGGCATCGAAGCGACCACGCCGGAACGCCGCGAGCATGCCAAGCGGGGCGCCGACTCCAAAACCTATCAGCATCGCCCCCGCACCTACCGACAACGACACCCTCGATCCGTAGACGACGCGCGAGAAGATGTCGCGGCCAAGGTCGTCAGTGCCAAAGAGATGGTGCAGCGATGGTCCCGCGTTGACCAATGAATAATTTTGGAAGAGCGGATTCTCAATAGGTAAGACGTTCGCGAAAATGGCACCCACGATATTGAGTCCGATCCAGCCAACGCAGATCCAAAAAAGCACCCCGAGAGGCTCCTTCTTCTCTGGCTTCTCGACGAGTATTGCCTCCTCGAGCACATTGAATTGGGGAAAGTTACTCACGACTGATCCTCGGATCGACGATATTGATGATGAAGTCAAAGATGAAGTTGATCAGCACGACCCCCACGGAGACGACGAGGACGATACCTTGCACTAAGAGGTAGTCGCTCATGTTGATGGCACTGATCAACGTGTAGCCCAAGCCTGGAATATTAAGCAGATACTGAACGACAAATCCACTCGCGAGCAATCCCCCGATGTTGACACCGGCGGCGCCGAGCAGCGCTACCGATGATGGGCGAAAGGCGTGACGCCACATGATGCGGCGCTGGCTGAGTCCTTTGGAACGCGCCATCGTGATGAATTCCTCTTGCAAAGTGGCGATGAGGTCACTCCGCAGCACCCGGTAGTAGACGACAAAACTGCCAATCGCGAGTGCAACCGCTGGCAGCGCCAAGCTTTCGAGGTTACCAATCCAATCTTGGGAGAATGAAACATACGACGACGGTCCCGTATGGGGAACACCCAATTTCACCGAAATGAAGAGCACCATCAGAACGATGACGATGAAGGTGGGCACCGACAACAGGGTGAAACTTCCCGCACTGAAGGTTCGATCGAGCCAACCATCGGGCTTACGGGCTGAACGCATTGCAATGGGGATCGCGGTGGCGAAAGCCAGAATCTGTGACAAGAACATGATTTCAAGGTCGATGGGCAAGGCCGCACGAATCGTGCTCGCAACGGAGGTCTGCGAAATGAAGGATGTTCCCAAATTGCCGCGAAGCACGTTACCAATCCATACGAAATACTGCTGATAGATCGGTTTATTCAATCCGAGCAGCTTATAGAGCTTGGCCTGATTCTCGGGACTCGCTCCGGGTCCTTCGATGACGGTGGTGATGTTACCGGGAAGTAGATGGATCAAATAGAAGCTACCGACCGAGATAATGAAGCAGATCGCGATCAGCATCACGATTCTTCGTAGTACGTACCTCAGCACTCTTCCCCCTCTAGGACTTCCTTGGACAATAGTCAACGCACGTACCCCCTCTGAACAGGGTCCCGTGGCGAACGGCCGTCACCGACGGGCCGCCACGCCGTCAGCAACCAACTGACGCACCTGATCGTCTCGGGGGGATGTGACAGGCGATGGCTACCGTGTCAGAGTGAAGAGAATTGTCATCGCTGGCGGGATAGGGGCGGGAAAGTCCGCGGCGACAGACTTTTTGGCTGGTCTGGGGTACGAAATCATCGATGCGGACGATGTCGCGCATGCCGTCACTGAGCCGGGCGCTCCGGCGTGGCACGCTCTTCGCGACGCGTTCGGCGACGCAGTACTCGACGACGATGGGCAACTCGACCGGCATTTCGTCGCGGACGTGGTCTTTCACGATCCGAGCGCCTTGCGTCGACTCAATTTGATCACCCATGCTCATATTGGAGAGGAAATGCGTCGACGCCTCGACCTCGCCAACGGAGAGTGCGTGTTTCTCGCCGTTCCCTTGTTCCGCGCCGAACATCGCTCCACTCTTTCGCTCGACGAAGTCTGGGCAGTCCAATCATCCCCCGAGCTGGCAGAGAGCCGACTCGTGACGTATCGAGGCTTCACAAGTGGCGACGCCCGAGCGCGATTGTCGAGTCAGATGTCGAATGAAGAGCGGGCGAAGATCGTCGACGTCGTTATCTGGAATGACGGCACCCTCGATGAATTACACGCCCAGCTCAACACGCAGCTCGAACGAATCGGACTCCACCATGGATAAATTCGTCGTCGAGTCGCTCTTTCAACCGTCCGGTGACCAACCCACCGCGATTGCCACGCTCGCCCAGGGTGTTGAGGATGGACTGCGGTACCAAACGCTCGAAGGAATCACGGGTAGCGGAAAGACCGCGACGATTGCGTGGCTCGTCGAACGAGTCCAACGACCGACGTTGATACTTGAACCCAATAAATCGCTCGCGGCGCAACTGGCAAGCGAACTAAAGGAGATGTTGCCCAACAATCGCGTCGAGTTCTTCGTGTCCTACTACGACTATTACCAACCTGAGGCGTACATCCCTCGCACCGACACCTTCATTGAGAAGGACAGTTCCATCAACGAAGAGATCGATCGCTTGCGGCACGCCGCCACGTCGTCGCTCTTGACCCATCGCGACACGATCGTGGTGGCGTCCGTGAGCTGCATTTACGGATTGGGTTCGCCCATTGAGTATCGAGAGCGAATGTTGCACGTCACGGTTGGTGACGTGTTTGATCAGCGCGCGTTACTACGACGCCTCGTCGAAATGCAGTACAGCCGTAACGAACTCGTGCTTGATCGAGGCGCCTTTCGTATGAAAGGCGACACTCTCGAGATTCAGCCCGCCTACAGCAACGAAGCAATTCGAATCTCGTTTTTCGGTGACGAAGTCGAGGAGATCTCTTTCTTTAATCCCGTGACCCAAGAACAGCGTGGTCGAGTCAACGAGGTCACGATGTTCGCCGCATCGCACTATGCCACGAGCACCGAGACGCTGCAGCGGGCGTGTCGGGGAATTGAAGACGAATTGCAGGTCCAGTTGGCGACGTTCCAGCGGGATGGCAAACTCCTCGAGGCGCAGCGTCTTCGTTCCAGGACCGAACATGATCTCGAGATGCTCGAACAGACCGGCATCTGCGCGGGAATCGAGAACTACTCAGCTCACCTGGATGGACGTAAACCGGGCGAACGCCCTTACACGTTGCTGGACTATTTTCCGTCAGATTTTCTCGTTGTCATCGATGAGAGTCACGTTGCGGTGCCTCAGGTTCGCGGGCAGTACGCTGGCGACCGTTCGCGAAAAGACACGTTGGTGGAGCATGGTTTTCGTCTCCCGAGTGCAAAGGACAATCGGCCCCTTACTTTCGATGAGTTCATGGAGTTGGTGCCTCAGATGATCTTCGTCTCGGCGACGCCCGGTCCCTACGAGATCGAACACAGTGACCAGATCGCCGAACAAGTCATTCGCCCAACTGGTTTGCTTGATCCGGTCGTCAGCGTGATCCCCACGAAGGGCCAGATCGATGACCTGCGGCGTCGACTCGACGCGGTGATTGATCGAGGAGAACGTACGCTCGTGACGACTCTCACCAAACGTATGGCCGAGGACTTGACGAACTTCCTTACCAAGGCGGGCTATCGGGTCCAGTATCTGCATAGTGACATTGACACCATCCAGCGAATAGAGATACTTCGCTCGCTTCGCTTGGGTGAGTTCGACATCCTGGTAGGTATCAATCTCTTGCGCGAGGGACTGGACCTTCCCGAGGTGTCGCTGGTGGCGATTCTTGATGCGGACAAGGAAGGTTTCCTTCGATCACGAAGTGCGTTGATTCAGACGATTGGTCGAGCAGCGCGAAACTCGAACGGCGAAGCGGTCTTGTACGCCGATCGGATGACCGATTCGATGCGTGAGGCGATTTCGGTGACGGAGCGGCGACGTCTGCTTCAGATTGCGTACAACAAGGAACACGGCATAGAACCCAAGACCATCATGAAGAATGTGGCGGATATTTTGGGTCGACTGCGCTCCGAATCGTCACCGGAGCCACTGAACCGTTCGCACGGTATCTCGTCGCTCGAGAATTCACTGCCCGACGACCTCAACTTGGAGATTGCTCGCGTTGAAGAAGCCATGCTGCTCGCGGCGAGCGAGTTGCGATTCGAAGAAGCCGCGGCGCTGCGCGACTACTTGCACGCTTTGCAGCGCCAAGGGCTCGATGCGGTGCCCGAAGGCGTGAGTGGCGAGTCATGACCGGTAGATTGCCTTCATGACTTCATCAATTCGCGTGCAGGGCGCACGTGTGCATAATCTGAAGAACCTCTCGGTGGAGATTCCCCGCGATCAATTGGTTGTATTTACTGGGCTCTCGGGTTCGGGGAAATCGTCCCTCGCCTTTGACACCATCTACGCCGAGGGCCAACGGCGCTACGTGGAGAGCCTTTCTGCCTACGCACGCCAATTTCTCGGACAGATGGACAAGCCGGACGTGGAATTCATCGAGGGATTATCGCCAGCGATCTCGATCGACCAAAAGACGGCGTCGCGGAACCCTCGTTCGACGGTAGGCACGATTACCGAGATTCACGACTACTTGCGCCTCTTGTTCGCTCGAATCGGCGTGCCGCACTGTCACATCTGTGGACGCGTCGTCACGCGCCAGACGCCCCAACAGATCGTGGATCTGGTGCTGGAGCGTCCCGAGGGGGAGCGGTTCTTGGTCCTGGCGACCGTGGTCGAAGGTCGCAAAGGGGAGTACAGCACCCTTTTGAATGAACTCGCGGCGCAGGGTTTCAGTCGAGTTCGCGTCGACGGAACGGTGGTCGAACTCGCGGAACGAGAGAGTCTCACGCTCGCGCGCTACGAACAGCACACGATAGACGTCGTTCTCGATCGCCTCACGGTCAAGGCGTCAAATCGACAACGATTGACCGAGTCCGTCGAGACCGCGATCAAGCTGACGAAGGGCCTCGTCTCGTTCTACTTCCTCGACAGTGATCAACTCGAACAGTTCTCCGAGAAGATGGCTTGTAGCAACTGTGGCATCAGTTTCACCGAGCTCGCACCCCGAGACTTTTCCTTCAACTCTCCATACGGGGCGTGTCCGGTCTGCACCGGACTCGGGACGCGCTACGAGGTGGATCCCGAACTCGTCGTGCCTGATCCAACGTTGTCACTCGCCGACGGTGCCCTCGCTCCGTGGTCGGGTGCTCGCTTCAAGTACTTTGAACGCCTCATCAGTGGCATCGCCGACATGGGCGAATTTGACGTGACGACCCCTTGGAACAAACTAAGGGCGAAGGATCGCAAACTGGTCCTCTACGGCGTTGAGAAGAAGACGGTACCAATCAAGTACCGCAACCGTTACGGCAAGGTGCGCTCCTACGATACGACGTATCGAGGGATCGTCGAGTGGCTCGAACGTAAACGCTCTGAGGCCGACGGCGACTGGTCACGTGAACAAGCTGAGCAATTCATGCGCGAGGTCGAATGCACCGCATGTAAGGGTCAGCGCCTGAAGCCAGAGGTATTGGCAGTGAAGATTCACACCCACAATATCGCTGACGTCAATTCAATGACCATTGACGAAGCGATTGACTTCTTCACCACCCTCAAACTCACCAAACGAGAGACCACGATCGCTCGCCAAGTGGTCAAGGAGATACTCGCTCGATTGACGTTTCTCCTTGACGTGGGTCTCGACTATCTCACCCTCAGTCGTGCTTCGGCGACGTTGTCGGGAGGCGAAGCGCAGCGTATCCGTCTCGCGAGCCAGATTGGAAGTTATTTGGTTGGTGTGCTCTACGTGCTCGACGAACCCTCGATTGGGCTTCACCAGCGTGACAACCGCCGACTCATTACGACCCTGGAGCGACTGCGCGACCTCGGGAATTCGGTGATTGTTGTCGAGCACGACGAAGAGACGATTCGACTCGCCGACTTCATCGTCGACATTGGCCCGGGAGCCGGAGAATTCGGTGGTGAGGTGGTGCACGCGGGCACCTACAAAGAGTTGCTCGAGAACGAGAAGTCCATCACCGGAAAATACTTGTCGGGCGAGAAGTATATACCCGTGCCATTGATTCGACGAAAGGGCGACGGCAAGACCCTCACGATCAAGGGCGCGCGAGCAAATAATTTGCAGGACGTCACGGTCGGCCTTCCGCTCGGCACGTTCGTCGCCGTCACCGGTGTGTCGGGTTCGGGCAAGTCGACCTTGATTAACTCAATTCTCCTGAGCTCGCTCGAACGACAGTTGAATCGAGCAAAGACCCACGTCGCCGAACACGACACGATCCTCGGCGTGAAGAACCTCGACAAGGTCGTCGCGGTGGACCAGCAACCAATAGGTCGCACACCTCGTTCGAATCCCGCGACGTACACGGGAGTCTTCGACAAAATTCGCAAACTCTTCGCAGATGTGCAAGAGTCCAAGGTTCGCGGGTATCAACAAGGTCGCTTCTCATTCAACGTAAAGGGTGGCCGATGCGAAGCGTGCGCGGGCGACGGCACGATCAAGATTGAAATGCACTTTCTTCCCGACGTGTACGTGAACTGTGAGACGTGTGACGGCGCTCGCTACAACCGAGAAACGTTGGAAATTAAGTATCGAGGCAAGTCAATTAGCGACGTGTTGAACATGCCAATCGCCGAGGCGTTGGAATTTTTTGACCGTCAACCCAGCATCTTGCGACACATACAAAGCTTGATGGACGTGGGACTCGGTTACGTGCGTCTGGGCCAACCTGCACCAACACTCTCGGGGGGTGAAGCGCAACGAGTGAAATTGGCGACCGAACTTGCGCGTCGGCCCACCGGCCACACGTTCTACGTCTTGGACGAGCCCACGACGGGCTTGCACTTTGAAGACGTAAGCCGCCTTCTCACGGTGTTGCATCGACTGGTCGACCAAGGTAACACGGTGCTCGTGATCGAGCACAACCTCGACGTCGTCAAGACTTCGGACTGGGTCATCGACCTTGGCCCCGAAGGTGGACGTCGCGGTGGGCTTGTCGTCGGCGAAGGGACCCCCGAACACATCGCCTCACTCAATACGGCGACCGGTACCGTACTTCGCGAAGTGTTGGCGGTCAGCAGTTCGTAATGCTTGCGAAGCCTTCGGGCATCCCGCGTCAGAGTGGTTGTTACCTCTTTCGAAACGCCCACGACACCATCATCTACGTGGGTAAGGCGCTTTCGTTGAACCAACGACTTTCGAGTTATTTCCAAAATTCCGACGCGATGACGCTGAAGACGCGTGCATTGATGGACGAGGCGACGGCGGTCGAATGGATCGTGACGCCGAACGAACTCGACGCACTCATTCTTGAAAACGAACTCATCAAGACGAACCAACCGCGCTACAACATGCGTTTGAAAGACGACAAGAGTTTCCCCTACGTCGCGATTGACGCTCGCGTCGACTTCCCGGCGCCGTACGTCACGAGGTCAAAACACGTGAAGGGTGTTCGGTATTTCGGACCCTTCGTCGAGGTGCGCGCGCTGCGCGCGACGATAGACGAGATGCTGCAGGCGTTTCCGCTTCGCTCGTGCACGACACACAAATTCAACTACCACCAGCGAGTCGCACGTCCGTGTTTGCTGTACGACATTGGGAAATGTTCAGGTCCGTGTGCCAATCTGATTGACAAAGATGGCTACCAGGTACTCGTCAACGCGTGGGCTCGTTTCTTCGAAGGCGACGTGCGCCAATTACGCACGCTCCTGCAACGTCGGATGCAAGAGGCGGCGGAACGAAAGCATTACGAAGCCGCCGCTAAAGCTCGTGACGGGCTGGCGGCGTTGGAGCGTGCCGCGGGGGCCCAAAGCGTGGTGCTTGACGATCATTCCAATCTCGATGTGGTCGCCGTCGACACCGACGGTGCACGCGCAGCGGTCGTACGATTTAGGGTTCGTCACGGACGCATCATTGGTCGCACCGTGCACCTCGTTGATCGTTCGATGGACGAGGACGACGCACAAATCATCGAGGGCGTGGTACCGGACCTCTACGTCGACGCGGCTGACGTGCCCCCGATCGTCCTCGTTGGCAGTGCCGCTAGCGCGACGTCACTGGCGGGGGCGTTCCTGAGTGAGCTTCGCGGCGCCAGCGTGGAGGTGTCCTACCCGCAGCGCGGCAAACGTCGTCGCGTCCTCGAACTTGCGGAGTCTGACGCGCACGCGGTCATCGATCGCGATTCGCTGCGACGTCAAAGCGACTACAACGTTCGATCACGCGCGCTTCAAGAACTTGGCGTCGCCCTCGCCCTCGAACAGCCACCTTTTCGTATTGAGTGCTTCGACATGAGCCACCTCCAAGGTACAAACTACGTAGGTTCAATGGTCGTCTTCGAAGACGGCATCGCAAAGAAAAGTGACTATCGGCACTTCAACGTCAAAGAGGTCCTCGGCAACGACGACGTGGGTGCGATGCAAGAGGTCGTGCGCCGACGGTTGGCATACTGGTATGACGAACAATCGACCTCGAAGTTCCGTAGGCCCGACTTGATCATCATTGACGGAGGGCTGCCCCAGTTGCATGCTGCCCAGAAGGCGGCTGCCCAACTGGGAATTGAGGACGTCGAATTCACGGCGCTTGCCAAGCGCGAGGAGCTCTTGTACCGACCAGGATCGTCGGTACCGATCGCGCTCGAGCGGGGTTCGGAGTGTCTCTATCTCGTCCAACGCATCCGTGACGAGGCGCATCGTTTCGCCATCACCTTCCATCGCTCCAAGCGAGCCAAGTCGATGGTGGCGTCAACATTGCAAGGAGTTCAAGGCCTCGGTCCAGCACGCCGGGAGCGACTGCTAATGCAGTTGGGTTCGTTGGACGCGCTGCGCCACGCGAGTCTCGAGGAACTCGAAGGACTCACGTGGTTACCCCGTGAGGTCGCCCACAACATCTACGATCACTTACAGGCCCCGGCGCCGCCGAAGCCGACCAAGGGGAATAGCGATGAGTGAGGTGGTTCTCGTCACCGGCATGTCGGGCGCCGGTCGCTCAACGGTGTCTGCCGCCTTGGAGGACCTCGGATGGTTCGTCATCGACAACCTTCCTCTCGAGCTCATCGCCCGGGTGGGGGAACTCGCAGCCGCAGGATCACTCGATTACGCCGGCGTGGCATTTATCGTGGGTCGCTCGGGACGCGTGCAACCCGACGCTCTTCTTGCTGTGGAGCTCGAGTTACAGCAAATGCACGAGAGTGCGAAGATCCTCTTTCTCGACGCGCCCGACGAGGTGCTCATTCGCCGCTTTGAAGGGAACCGACGTCGACATCCGTTCCCCGCTCCTTCGCTCGCTGATTCGATCGCGGGGGAGCGTTTGTTACTTCAATCAATTCGAGACGCCGCCGATCTGGTCATTGACACGGGTTCGATCAATACCAATCAGCTTCGCTCACGCATCGTCGAGACCTTCACCGACGCCGGCATCCTTGGATCGCTTCGAGTCTCACTCGTGTCCTTCGGGTATTCCAACGGCATTCCGAGGGACGTGGACCTCGTGTTCGATTGTCGATTCCTACCCAACCCGCACTGGATTGACGAGTTACGACCCTTGTCGGGATTGGACGAG
This sequence comes from Acidimicrobiaceae bacterium, assembly GCA_003163875.1. Classification (GTDB taxonomy): domain Bacteria; phylum Actinomycetota; class Acidimicrobiia; order Acidimicrobiales; family RAAP-2; genus RAAP-2. The sequence goes on from PLRK01000055.1 coordinate 23,702, forward strand.
CCCGTCGCGAATTTCGTGCTGGAGCAAGAGCCCGCGCAGCACTTCTTAGACGACGTGGTATCGCTGCTCGAATGGCAGATTCCCGCCTTCGCCAAGGAGGGCAAGGCGTATCTGTCAATTGCGATTGGCTGCACGGGTGGTCGACATCGCTCGGTCGCGATCGCCGAGGAGATTCGTAGGCGCCTACACCTCGAAAACGCAGTCTTTCACCGCGACATCGACCGCTAGAGCCGCGCGCGACCCGCGGCGGGCCCTTCGTCGGCACCGCGATTGGAGCGCACGTCGGCATGTGCAAAAATTGGTTCGACCACTCAATGTCTGCTTGTTGGGTGCTGAACATCAACCGAGGAGACGCTGTGGCANNAACGGATTTGGGCGCATCGGACGAAGTTTCGTGCGCGCGTCGCTGACGAACCCCGACATCGATGTTGTCGCGGTCAACGACCTCACGTCACCCACCATGCTCGCACACCTGTTGCGCTATGACTCGACGCAGGGCATTCTCAGCGTTCCGGTCGACGTGCACGAAGGCGATATCAAAGTCGGCAAGGACACCATCAAGGTTCTCGCCGAGCGGAGCCCTGCTTCGTTGCCGT
>PLRK01000014.1 GCA_003163875.1 Acidimicrobiaceae bacterium
TGGGGCCAAATTGACTTGACATTCCCAGAGTACATAAGTACTGGTCGGGGCCAGTTCTAGCCGTATCCGCGGCGCGGTTACTGATCTTGGGCGTACTCCTGGCATCAAGTGGGTAATCCATTAAGTCATTCGCCCCATAATTTTGAGGCAAGCGCCTCACTTTCTTCGATGACGGGAGGGAAATGCTGCGACAGTTGTTTCGTAGGCTATGACTATGGTTTCCTCGCGCTCCTCCAAGGTGGGTCCAACATCTCGACCGGTAGCGATTCCTATCGACTTTGATGTTGCCAATGATGCAAAGGCGTCGGGAGTCGTAGTACTTCCCAATCGAATTCGTTGGTCAGAGCCGGATTTGACGTTTGATTTGGATGCCACGGTTGACCGCCTTCGGGTGTATGAGATTGTTCTCGTGGAAGGCACCGAGTCAGACGTTCGATTCTTTGTGAAGTTCGATGAATTGGTCCTGGCTTGGGAGGAAATTTCTCTTCCAGCATACGTTCGCAAAGCGTGGCAAGACTGGTTCAAACAGCGTCACATAGTTGTTCCAACTTGCTGACACCGCTGCAAGAACAGATCGCACAATTAATTGGTTCTGTGCTTGAGGGCTCCGACTTTGCCCTGGCCGGTGGAGCCGCAATTATCAGTCAAGGACTAGTTGATCGGCGAACGAGAGATCTCGACTTCTTTGGTTCATCAGCTCTGGTCTTGGCCGAGAAACTTCCACAAATAATTGATTCGCTCGTTCGTGAAGGGTTTCAGGCAGAGATCGTTCAGCAGAATGAACGGTTTGTGAGACTTGACGTGAAGGGCCTCGGGGAGGAAACCGAGGTCGATCTCGGGATTGATTTCCGGCTTTTCCCGCCACATAAGGGTGCTCATTCGTTAGTCCTTTCCAGCAGGGAACTGGCGGTCGACAAGGTCTTGGCAATATTTGGCCGTGCCGAACCCAGGGACTTCATCGATCTCGCCGCACTGACACAGTTCTTCAATATTGAAGATCTCTTTGCGGAAGCTGTTTTCAAAGATCAAGGTTTCAGTCTTACGGTCTTCGCTGAAATGACGTCTCGAATTAGCCGCCTTCCTCGTCGAGAGTTTTCGGTGAGCGACGCTGCCTACGAGGAGTTGATAGAGGCGACGGCGTCGTGGCGTGAGCTTGCGTATCGACTCGCACGAAACCGTGATCGAGGCTTGGGGCGCTGAAGACTCTCCCGCTCGTCGTATGCATTTTGTGGGAGGTTATTCAGAACTGGATAAGCCGTTGACATGAATGTCAACTAGCTTTCAGTCGCGAGCATGGATCATGCGCGGACAATTTTTCGTACCTAATTCGTCGTCGCCCAAGCTACTCCCGTGTTCAACACCTTGGCGCCAACACCCGAGTCGAAACAGACTCGTTGAATTCTGCGAGGGAAGAACTTACCGGTGGAAGCTATAGGGTTCGCGTAGCCCTGAACCAGAATACCAGTCGCCGTCGCCGGGTCACACCGACTGCCTTTTTGAGAGACCGAGGTGCCGAACAAGAACAGAGCTTCAACCTTCCCGTGATGTTTGACCACTATGCGTTTCTCGGACGAGACCGGGGCGGAGAGCGCCAATTCGCTGGACGATGTTGCGCGCGGGTTGTTGGAATTTCTTACCGCATTGATCGAGGGGCCACCCATCAAGAGATGACAGTCAGCGCTCTTGTTGTAGAAAAACACGGGGATCGCCTCTTTAGAGAATCCATGGTAGGTGCCCGCCGAGGTCGAATAGTCGTAGGTAACGTTGGACAAAGTGGCGCCAACCGTCACCTCAATCTGCGATGTCAGGCAGGGTGGGTATTCCGTAGCGGCCTGAGCAAAAGTAACAAATGGCCCCGTCATGACTGCGGAAATAAGTAGGGCGATGACGAGCAATGTAGACACGGAGTTGCTCCAACAATTGTTCACCTTGAAAAGTCCCGTCACCACATCATCTTTCAGCTGACCTTAGGTCTACGCGCTCGGTTGTGACCGAATAGCTTGAACCACTGAGATGGAACCGAAAGTAACTTGCGCAATTGGCGAATATCCACTGGTGCTCGGCGTTGCCAGAGCCGCGCTCGCGCTGTCCTCGACCAGTGCCGCGCAGGAAAGAAGACTTCCGGTGGCTGGGTCGAGAATCACCTCAAGTTCCTCGTTCTCGTCGATGGGCACGATGACGCCCTCACCGACTCGTCCCGAGGGGTCCGTGACCGATCCGACGAGCGTGGCATCTGGCATCTGAGCCATGACTTGGTAAAGCACGGAGCCGAACTTCGCCGAGGCGTCGGGCAGTTGGAGCAGCCGCTCGATTATCTGGAGCTGCTCAGAAGTGCTGCACCCGAGTCCTCCGGTGCCGCTACCGGACGGGCAGACCTGAGGTGACTGCGAAACGGATCCGTCATGATTGATTTCGCCGTTGGCGAGCATTGAGGCAATCTGCGACACGCTGTCAGGAAGGTTGTTCACACTCGTACCGTCTGCAAGTTGCGTTGTCTGCGTTCCCCACCCAAGTTGAAAGCCGAACCCCGAATAACCAACGATACTGGTGGCGTACTGCCCCGCAGTTCCGGCAGCGTTCTGCGGGTTGGCATTCGCCGGGTTGTTGTCGAGACCATTCGTTGTATTCGCCACCGCGCAGGGATTGAACGGCTTGCCGAAAGCCACCCATCGCGCCTCGTCTTGGGGGGTTGCGAAGTGACTGCCATCGGCACCCACGTCTGAGGGTGTGACAGTCACCTGTCCCGAGCCATCGCCACTCGTCCAACTCTCCATAGTGCCGTCAGACACGTACGTCAGTGGCGTGGCGTCTCCCATCGAGGGGCTGGAGAACTGACAGACCATGGATACCCGCGACTCCTGGTAGTAGTTCTGACCCGCAGCGAGTGGCGGCAACGTTACGGACGAGGCATCGGCGAGAGCCGCGTGTTGAAGCGTTGCTGCGGCAGCGCTGAGAGGGGCCGTTCCGGGCAATAGACCAACCACGAGCGCAGCGGCGGCACCAATCGTCACGATTGAGCCCACACCAATCAAACGCCGGCGGTGAACGCGCGTGCGCACTGGCGAGGGTGTCTGCTGGGCAACGATTGCGTCCCATACTGCGTCGCGTCGCTGTTCGTTCTTCTGATCAAGTTCGGCGGTCAGTGGATCGAGGGATCGAAAGAGGTCTTCGACGTCTGTGGTCATGGCTTCTCCTTGTGGATTGGATTCGTTGGCTGGTCTGCGCGGGCGGCGCTGGACAGGCGATTGAGGGCACCCGATAGGCGATCGAGGGCGCGGTGGTGGCGGACGTTTACGGCATTGACCGAGAGACCGAGCACTTCGGCGATCTCGCTGCGACTGAGGTCCTCCCAGTACACGAGTCGAAGAAGTTCGGCGTCGATGTCGGAAAGTTGGCTGAATGCTTTGGACACGTCAAGCACTTCTTCTAAGGGTGCGGTGTCGATCAGGTCCAAGTCGTTGAGTTCAACGGTCTGGGGATGGCGACCGAGAACTTGCCATTCGCGGACGACTTCGTAGTGGGCGATCCGGTACAGCCAGGCGAGTGAAGGGCTTGGCACCGTCGTCAACTTGCGCCATGCAGCGACGAATGTTGCGGCCACGACACCGTCGAATGAACTTGCTGGCACCCGCCTGGCAATGTAGCGCGAGACTGCGCGATAGTTGTCGTTATAGAACTTCTCGAACTCCCCCTGGCTGGGTGACGTACGGTTCTCGCTGGTTTGTCGGGCCTTCTTCATGGTTGCTTCCTCGTTTACCCTAAAAAAGGACCGAAATCTTACAAATCAGCGTGGACGCACGCCCCACTTCTTTTACGTGGATCTACCCGACCTCAGGTGGGATCATTATGAATTACAGATGCCCACGTGGTTCTGCCACGACACAATGAACACCATCCGTGAATGGTGGTGTATTTCTCGTCACTAACGTCGGAATATCCGCATTTCAAGTCGAATTTGGGCATATAAGTTCCGAAAGACCACCAAATTTGTCCAAATCTGGCACTTTTGAAGTCGACCTGCAGTCAATAAAAATACTTATTGATCAGGAAAAACGAAGCACCCCCAACGGAATTCGAACCCGTGCCGCCACCTTGAAAGGGTAGTGGGTTTTGGAGGTTTGACTCTCGCAAGTGCTGGTCAAACGAGGTTTCGAAACGTAAAAACGGTCGGCCGTTTCACTTTGGGCATTCCATGGGCATTAACGAGTCGTCATAGTAATTCCGAATGGCTCAATCGGATCGAGGTCACCGTGCGCAATCATGCATTGATGTTCACTTTTTGGCGCCACCCAACAAGAAGGCCCCGATCTCGTTGGGGTGCCTATTGGCCCTAAATGAACTCAGAAGGCCTATGAGGGCGATGAGGGCAATCAGGAAGAATAGAGAATTCTGCATTTGGGTGAAATGTCCGGTCCATGCATTGTTGAATCCTCCAGCCTGCTCCCAGCCCGCATAACTCAGGATGAAGAGAACCATTCCAAGGGATAACAATCTCGAAGTCCAGCGACCGAGTCGATTCGCGGCCAATGAGAATTCACTAAGGCGTATGAGTTTTGCCACACTCAGAGCCAGGACGATTACCGCGGCAGTTGAACTGATGTGAAGCACAGCTTGTGAAAAGTCGCTCTGGCCGGCCCACGAAGGTCCCCAGATCNNCGTCGCTCCCGCTACCTGCTTTAGGCCAATGCCCAATTGCGTCCACTGAATACCACCACGTTCGATTGTCAATCTCGTGAATTGATGAATCGCATTCAAGACGACGACCACCGAGCTAAGTGCGATGATGAGGGGCCATGTGAACTTTCTGTCCCGTTTAGAAAAGGTGAATCTGAGCGCATGGATGACAAAGATGACCCCAATGAGGAGAAGAGTTAAGGCCAGAATCATGGTCGACACCGTGATGGCGCCCATCCATAGTGATACTGATAGCGACGTAGCAACTCGTGGGTTGGAATTCCACGAAACCATCGCGCACGACCAATAGAAGAGCGCGAAAACTGTGAAGAAAGTCGTCAGCACCGTTGAAGTACTGAGTGCGGTTCTGGATGCGTTCGCACTGTCTAAAGACGGCCCCATAATTCCAACTTCGGCTATACGTGATTTCAAACTCTTATTAATGATGTTCGCAGTTCGCTTCGGATTGTATGGAACGTCATCGATTGATTGCTCCATGAAGTCAATGAATTCGGCACCGTATCGATCTCGCCATGGCTGCGGATAGAACTTCAATAGACGTTTGGCCCGGCGGCCTGGTGTCATCAACGAGTTCATGCGAAGGACCAACCTTGGGAGAGGCGAGATTGTCCTACTTCGACTACTTGTCGTTGAGCCGCTAGATGGTCGGACAGCGCCTTGGCGCCGAAACCCGTCAATCGATAAGGTCGACGCCGATCTTCGGACGCAATCGCTTCGATCAAGCCTGATCGCTCGAGTCGCGCAAGTGCCTCGTACAAGGTGCCCGGAGGTATTTCAACACCAGAGAAATCAGCGACGTCTTTCACAAGCGCGTAACCGTGTTTTTCACCGCCAGCGAGACTGGAGAGAATCAGTGCCGATACCCCTGGGTTCTTCCCGAGCCGATTAGCTCCAAAATTAATATCGCCCACGAGGTGAGTTTATATCGACTACCGATATAAAGCAAACCGATGTAATTGACTGCTGGCGCAACGAAGTCGCAACGCTGTGTTATCGGACCTGCTGGCGCATCACATTTTTACGATTCGGTTCGGCTGAGGGCCCTTCAAAATATCAGTTGAAGAGGTTGGTATGAAAATATCGGCACCCATAACGTTGGTCCACAATCCCAGACACGGAAACGGAGCGGCCGTTGCCGAAAATGATTTCAGCCTCCAGCGCTGGATTGCGTATGAGCGGAATAGGAAGAAAGCTGCCTGTGTCAGTGGTTCGAAGGCACATTCTCGTCCACGTCGTCTATTAGGCGATACGTATTGTCGCCCACCACGGCATTGACCTGGAGTTGGCCACCAAGCGCGTGCACGTACTTCGCAATCGACGACAACTGCAGATCCGGGCTGCGCTCCAGTTGTGAGACGTTGGGCTGTGTCGTGCCGAGCAGCTCGGCGAGTTCGACCTGACTCTTTCCAAGTATTTCACGCAGTATCGCGAGTCGCAGCCGCAGACGTTCTCGTGCAACCTCTTGTTCATCGATGTCGAGGCGCTTACGTGCCTCGCGCCATGAAGTTGTCTTCGCCATTAGATCAAACCTTCCTTTCGAATGTCCTCGAGATATTCGTCATACAACTTTTCGGCCAACGGAATGTTCCGTCTATACCAGTCGACCCAGTCATTTGTCTTGTCACCGCCAAGCAGAACAATTGCCGTACGACGCGGATCGAAGCAAAACAACGCACGAAGATTTCCGCCGACCGATCGCAACTCTTTCATGTTGTGATGGCGCGTCCCCTTGATTGAATCCGCGACAGGTCGACCCAGGTTCGGGCCGTAGTGCTCCAAAATGTCGAGTGCGCCAGTTATTGCAGCGCGATCGGCGCGGTCCAATGACAGTAACCACTCCATTGCTTGGTCGGTCAACTCGATGTCCCACACCATATGAGTATAAGTCGCACATTATAGAAGTCAAGACTTATTTCCATACTTTGATGCTTACTTTCTAGAGTCACGAACGTATCTTTCGCGACATAGTGAAGACCATCCTTGCACGGTGGTGTATTTCTCGTCACCAACCTTGTGATATTCGTATTTCAAGTCGGGATCGGGCAAAAAACGGGCATATAAGTTCCAAAAAGTGACCAAATTTGTCCAAATCTGGCACTTTTTAAGTCGACCTGAGGTCAGCCAAAATACTATTTGATCAGGAAGAACGAAGCACCCCCAACGGGATTC
>PLRK01000056.1 GCA_003163875.1 Acidimicrobiaceae bacterium
AAAGTGTCACCCGATTCAAAGCAGAACCCGTTGTCGCTCTCGAACACGAAGAACTGACGATGACCTGGTGGGTCGCCTGTGCGCCAATAGCCGAGGTGATCCGCGCTCATTTCTTCGCTGCGGCGAACCCTTGCTCAAGATCCACCAGAATGTCGTCCAGCGTCTCGATTCCCACCGATAGGCGCACCAAATCGGGACTAACACCAGTGGAACGCTGTTCATCCTCNNAGGCTCTTGGCGTCGCCGACGTTGGCGAGGTGACTGAAGAGCGAGAGGCCTTCGATGAACTTTCGACCCGCGTCAGCGCCGCCTCGAATGCCAAAGGCAATGATCGAGCCCGCACCCTTGGGGAGGTACTTCTGCTGGAGCGCGTGCCATGGACTCGACGCCAGACCCGCGTACTTCACCCATTCCACGTCGTCACGTGCCTCAAGCCAACTGGCGACCGCGGTGGCGTTCGCGACGTGACGCTCCATGCGAAGACTAAGTGTTTCAAGCCCTTGAAGAAAAAGGAACGAATTGAGCGGGGCAATCGCCGCGCCCACGTCACGCAAGTACTGCAGACGCGCCTTAAGCACGAAACGAGCGGGAAAGAGTGACTCCGGTAATTGGCCGAACACGAGTCCGTGGTAACTCGGATCGGGCTCAGTGAACCCGGGAAAGCGACCACTGCCTTCGTAATCGAACTTTCCTCCATCCACGATGACCCCGCCAATGGACGTTCCGTGACCACCAATGAACTTGGTCGCGGAGTGCACGACGATGTCAGCGCCATGTTCGATCGGACGTGTGAGATACGGCGTGGCGAGCGTGTTATCAACTACGAGCGGGATCTTATGATCGTGGGCAATTTTCGCGACGAGCTCGAAGTTGAGCACGTCGCCCTTGGGATTACCGAGCGTCTCAGCGTAAAATGCTTTGGTATTGGGACGAATCGCGGCGGCCCATTCATTGGGGTCGTCAGGATCGTCAACGAAGGTAGTCGTAATGCCGAGTTTTGGCAGTGTGTAGTGAAAAAGGTTGTAGGTCCCCCCGTACAACGACGCTGATGAAACCACGTGTCCGCCATTTTCGGCCAAGTTCAGAATTGCGAACGTTTCTGCACTCGAACCCGAAGCCACCGCGAGCGCCGCGACACCGCCCTCGAGCGACGCAATCCGTTCTTCGAACGCGTTCTGGGTCGGATTCATTATTCGCGTATAGATATTGCCCAACTCAGACAGACCAAAAAGCGCCGCTGCGTGCTCAGTGTCGCGAAACACGTAACTCGTGGTTTGATAAATCGGCGTCGCTCTCGCACCGGTCGCCGTGTCCGGCGCTGTTCCGGCGTGTATCTGTCGAGTTTCAAATCCCCACTCAGTCACTGCAGTCTCCTTTTTCTAGATCGACGTCACGTCAATCGGCCTGTCGTACCCTATCCCGTAATGTTGATTGATTTAATCATGAATAGGGCGTTCGACACCGAAATTTATGTGCGTAATCGGCGCCTATAAATATTGTCACGGGTTGTTCACGTAGGCGACGAAAAACTCGTAGATTTCCAAGGAATTTCAAGGAAAATCTGCGATTACGCTTGAAGTAAGACGGTTTTGGTCGATGGTAGGGCAAGTCCCTTCGTCGCCGAGGCGCATCGCACCGGTCGCCTCGCAGCGACGGCCATGCGGATCGATTGGAGAACCCGTGGAACATTCCTCATTATTGCAGCGGATCAGCCGAATCCTTCATTGGGTGGGCGAGCTCACGTCGCGCTCGGGCACGGCGGTCGTGGCGACCGTTCTGATCGCGATTTTCATGATTTTCCTTGGTGTGAATGGTTTTCCTGGGACATGGGAAACGACATTCGCGACGGTCGTAAGCGCTATTACCCTGATCATGCTCTTCGTGATTCAACACACCCAAGCCCGGCACCAAAAAGTCCTGCAGATAAAACTCGACGAACTCATCCGTGCCTCGCCACGTGCCGACGACTTGCTCGTTCACCTCGAGGTCGCCCCCGACGACGAAGTCCTCGAACGTGAAAAGGAACAGGTAGCGCACCACGAGGCGCTCCGCGACGAACCAGAGTTAGAGGTCGTTGAGTACAATCCCACCCGACAGCTCTAGCAAACACGACAATTCACATTCTTTTGCGCCGATTGCTCGAGGCCCCCAATTAAGGTATCGAAGATGGTCGATTCCTGGACACCGACGCGCCCCGTTGACGCACGCGTTCGCACGAAACGCTAACAGTGGCGCACACGGAGCATCATCGCTACGAGAGCGTCATCAACGTGACGCCGCTGTCCCGGCGATGCAATNNCCCAACGACTTCTCGCGTCAGCTCTTTGCTCCATTACCGAACCGCTATAACGTCCTTAACCAAATACTCTCATTCGGTCAAGATCGCAGATGGCGAGCGGCGATGGTAAGCCACGTCGTGGGCGCCAAACCCACGCTCGTTCTTGACGTCGCGTGCGGTCCATGTGCGGTGACCAAGCGACTCGCGAAAAAAACGTCAGCGATGATTGTGGGTGTCGATCTCAGCGAGGACATGCTTCGAGCGGGGCAATT
>PLRK01000033.1 GCA_003163875.1 Acidimicrobiaceae bacterium
CAGCCTTCGCAATCTCCCTAGTTCACTGACACCCTCACTCAATGAGCTGGAAAACAACGGTGACTACGGCGGCTCGTTGTTGGATTCGAGTTCGTGCGGATCGTTGGGTACCAACGCGTGGCAAGAAAACATCGCACACTGTTATTTCGGCGACACGAAGTCGAAAACTACGTTGGCACTCGTCGGCGACTCACGCGCCTCAATGTATTTGGATACATTCGCCAAACTTGGCGCTATCGAGCACTTCAGGGTTCTCTTCATCGCCAAAGACGGATGCCCGATACCGCTTGGTACGTACATGACGAATAATGACGGCACGCTGAGCGACGGCGTGTGGACCGCGTGCTCAAGTTTTCACTCTTATTTGATCGCACACCTCGACAAAATCAAACCTCGGGTGATTGTCGTTTCAAGCAATACCGAAATCGACCTGACCAACCCGGTCCACTACGCGCAGGCGCCCGAGATTCAGACCGACATGGAGGCGTTACTCTCCAAGTTGCCCAGGAGTTCTCGGGTCATTGTGCTTGGTGGATTCCCACAACCCGCCGAAGTGGCTAATCCTACGGTCTGCTTGTCGCGGAACCCTTCGAACGTCTCTTCGTGTGCGTTTACTCCCTCCTCGGGCACCGTGTCAGATAATGCCGCCTTTGCCACCGCCGCCGCGGATGAAAGAGACGTGTTCGTGAATCAGACGCCTTGGTTCTGCACGAGCACGTGCCCTGCCGTTATAGGAAATTACGTGCCCTACACGGTGGACGCTTATCACGCCGATAACACGTATTTACAGTTCTTAATCGGCGTTATTTGGTCGTCAATTGAAAGATATATTGCGTAGCCAGCACAGCGGGAACGCATCCCAGCACGGTGCATGACCAATAAGTAGGACCCAGTCACTCGAGCTGGCTAACGCCGATGACTGTCGCCATAGAATTTCACTTCCGCGTTCGACGATCGGCTGATTTCATCTTCGCGAACGTCTTGTGTCAAGAAGCTTTTGAGGAAAGGCAGGAAAAAACTGAGTTGAGTTCAGTTCAATCTTTGAGAGAGGATCTCGGAGTTCCCCTGTGCGCGATTGAAAGGCCGCAGGAGCCTTGTCCAACCACGAACAGATTTCCCTATTGTCAGCATTCGAAAGGTCGAAGCGTCCAGCGTCTTTGCTCACTGAATGTCCGCTGGATCTTCGGAGCTTCGCGTCGCAGACTCCATGAGTTGCTTCACACTCTCTCGCCAACCATTTCCCCTCTTGCTGGGCCGCCGCTTCGGGAATAGGGCCAGAGGGGAGCTGACGGTGACCCTCGACCTACCCTTGACTTCCGCGATGCCTTTGGTTCATGCTCGATGCTCGGGGAAAGGGGCGTCTTCCGGCGTCCGAGGAGGACGTCCCGCGGTTGGTCTCGCTCAGGATTCAGATGCAGCGAGTACGTGAGTCAACTTCAATAGACACGCACGTCACCCGAGATTCGAAAACCGATACAGTCAGCGCGTCTTGCCTACAATGAAGTGAAATTTCTGCGGGGTCTGCCTGATTAGAAATGGTGGACTTCCAGGATTCACCCTCGACATACGTATCGCCACGAAAGAGGTCAATTGAAGGTGATGACGCCAAGTGTCGAGGACATTGATCGGTTTCTGTCCTACATATTCCACGATGGAACGGGAAAATCGACCCCGTTCCTTAGACGCCTCACCTTTACACTCCTCCACCCGGTAGTCGCATTGGGATCTCTTCACTATGTGTTGCGATCTCCGATTGTAAATGTCACGGTGCCGCCTTCTGAGAAGTCAAGGGCGCGGTGGATGTACGACCGGCAACGTCCGTGGCGACTCCAGGGCTTCATTTCGTCCTACATCGAGCTTCCGACGCCAATTGAGCACTTCTGGCGAGGACAGGCGCGGCAGAACCTGAGAAAGTCAACTGCGAGAGCGAGAGCCGCAGGGTTTCGGGTAAAAACGGTCTCACCTTCGGAGATTGTTGAGGTGACCTCCCAGGTTTTCACAGATAGCGGGTGGAAGCAGTTCGAGATCGAAAATGCTCATCGAAATCTCAGAGCATTCATGGACGGTGTTATCTGCGTGGGCGTCTTTGACGACACGAGTCGCGCCGTAGCGTTCTGCCTCGGCACCCAAGCCGGAAATATTGTTCGAAACGTGTGGGCTTACACGTCGCTAAGGGGAACGGTGCGCTGGCTCTGCTTCAGCGGATACGTTGAGGAAGTCAATGCTCGAGGAGCAAAATTCATCATCGAGTCCCCCCCGTGGGCTTTCACCGGCGGGAATGATGTGTTTGCCGGAAATTTAGGATTTAAGCCCGCTCGAATTAGAAGTAACCGCGTTTCACTCCGACCTTTCACGCTGGCTCAAGAACATGCCTTGCGTCGTGCGTCATGAACCAAGCATCGTCAGAACCTCAAAAGCAGCTCGCCGACCGCTTACGAGTGCTCCCTGGATGGAAGGCGTCTGCAGGTAGTCACCGCCGTACACGAGGTCGCCGCGCCGCTGGACGTTGGGAAAAGTGAGCGGGAAACGTAATTTTGGTAGCGCCCTCGAGACCACGGACTTTTCGATGAGGGAGATGTCGGCCACCCGGGTGCCATACAGCCGCGCCGCGTATCCAACGGCCAATCGATCGAATTCACTTGATTCGAATACGCCATTGGCTGGCACCGCTACAAGAACCGAGTTTGCCGGTGCTCGCTCCGGCGCAACAGCGGTTATTTCGAGTGCGCTAGTGAAGGGTTGAGCGAGGACATCAATCTGCAGACTCGATAGTCCGTAATCCTTTGGCAACGAGAGCCACCACGTCGTTTGACCGAGCCACGGGACGTCATCACCCTTAATCAGACATATGGCATCCGTTGGATCAGTGGCGAGAATCACTGCTCGTCCTCGGTACTCTCCCTCGGTGGTCTGCACCGTCGTGCCCGCGATGGATATCACCTCTTCGTCCAAATGAACTGAAGTTGTTCGGAGTTGTGCGGCCAATGCGCGTGGGAGGGCGGCGATTCCCTCCGGATGAGTCCCGGGTCGGCCTTTGAAGAAACTGCGCAAAAGTAGCTGGGCGTAGAGCCACGATGAGTTGAGGTCGTCCTCCAGCAACGTCCCTCGCAAAAATGGCCGCCAGACTCCCTCGATCATCGCCGAGGAAAAGCCGTAGCGCTGCAGTCCCGCGATGATGGTCGTATCACGCTGGGCAAGAATATTCTGGGCCGATCCGAGACCGCAATGTGCGAAAAGTCGTACCGCTCTCATCTCATCGGCCAGTGACACGTCCCGCGACCACAAGGAGGCGAGCGCTGCAGTGGGCGAGTGGCGCGGATCGGCCAGCGTTATCGAGGAGTCACCACGGACAAATCTCACCGAAGGCTCAAAGCTTCGCAAATCGAAGTCGTCGAGCACTCCCGTCGCGATGAGTTCCGGGTAGGCGGGATTGATGAGTTGGAAGCCTTCGTCGAGTACGAAGCCATCGACTCGGTGCGAGGCCATTCTCCCACCGACCGTCGCACGCTTCTCGAGGATGACCACCGAAAGGCCGCGCGCCTCCAACACGCCCGCAGCGCGAAGCCCTGCGAGGCCAGCGCCGACAACGATTACGTCATACTTGGACGACACGCGAGTTGCTCCCCGGTAGAAGTGGAAGTCAGGCTACCGACCTCGACACGGTGACCCCGCACTGTCCCTACTCGTTTTCGATGAGCACCTCTTAATTCCAACCAACCCGCCACCGCGTATCCCCCTACATTCCATGTGTCGACTCTGGGGCTGTCCCACGCAGAGGCCGGTGGGCTCGCAGGTCCAAGCATCCCTGCCACGTGCTCGAGCAGACGGTTACGTCCCAAATTTCTTTGGATGTCACGTTGCTGAGCCTTGTAAATAGACGGCGTGTAGTGAATCCGTAGAAGGTGTCGTGTGATGGCAGTGCAAGGGTTTTCTGACACCCAAAGGGCAAACTTTTGAGAAAACCTCTTACCTCTCGTATCGGAACAACGATCGCCGCCACTGCCTTGGTGTCGGTGGCCTGTGTCGTCGCGTCTCCAGCGCCGCCGGCACTGGCTAGTTCGGCCCTCAGTGGATGGAACGTCGCGTCGGAGCCATCACCAGTGGGGAGTTGGTACGCCGTCGGCTACGGCGGTGGCCAGTGGGTCGCGCTGGGTCACACCGCTGATGCCGCCGTCTCGTCCGACGG
>PLRK01000016.1 GCA_003163875.1 Acidimicrobiaceae bacterium
CGCACGATCGCCTCGATGACCTTTGACGGACACGGTCCCTCCATCTTGCCCGCGACGATGTTGTCGTACCATCTGCGCGAGCGCTTCGCCGCGGTGCCCATTGAGCACATCGCCAAGCGGCGCGTGAGCCTGGTCAGCCGGCGATTCGGATTCCCCGCCGCCCCCGTGCGCGCCATCCACGCACTGTTGATCGACGTCGTCAAGTCGGCGGTGACCGCTCCCGAGGGCGTCTTCATCGCCGGCGACACCGCACCTGGCAACATGGAGCGGTGAGCAACCGCCAGGACGTCGCGCAACTGATCGCGCGACGCGACAGGGCCTTTCGCGAAGTGATTCGCCAGGCGGGCCTGCCGCCCGCGCGACGTACGTCACGCGTCGACGAGCGCTTCGCGTACCTCGTGCGCTCGATCGTCTTCCAACTTCTCGCGACGTCGGCGGCTAACACCATCCACGCCCGGGTCGAGGAGACCTGCGGCGGTTCGGTCGACGTGGCGTCGATCCTCGACGCCGGACCCACCACCCTGAAGGGCGCCGGACTCTCACGGACCAAGGCCGAGGCGATGATCGACCTCGCCGAACACGTCCAGGACGGTCGCGTTCGCTTGCAGCGCCACGGCTACATGAGCGACGACGAGATCCTCGCCGAGGTCACCGCCGTACGCGGCATCGGTCCGTGGACCGCGCACATGTATCTGATGCACACCATGGGCCGACGTGACGTGTGGCCCGTGGGTGACTACGGCGTGCGCAACGGTTGGAGCATCGTGCACGAGCTCGACGAGACGATCAGCGAGCGCGACCTGATGGCCCAAGGCGAACGATTCGCCGGCGTACGAAGTGAGGTCGCGTGGTATTGCTGGCAGGCCGTGCACTTCGCGCGCGCCCGGTAACCTCGTAGCCGTGCCCGACCTCACCCTCGCCGACTTCGAGAACAAGGCACTGGCGACGCTGACGAACTACGCAACCATCGCGTGTCTCTCTCCGATGTTCGACGACCAGTGGGAGGCCAACGGGAAGATCGAAGAGGCCATCGAGCTCCTCGCGACCTGGGCCAGAGCACGCACGCTTGGCTCCTTCGAAGTCGAGGTCCACCGCCTCGAGGGCCGCACGCCGGTCTTGGTCGTGAGCGTCGAGGCCACGGCGCCGACCACGGGCACGGTCGTGCTCTACGGCCACCTCGACAAGCAGCCGCCGCTCGGTGATTGGTCCGAGGGACTCGCGCCCTTCACGCCCGTACGCCGCGGCGACCGGCTCTACGCGCGCGGCGTGGCCGACGACGGCTACTCCACTTTCTCGGCGCTGCTCGCCCTCGAGTCACTCGAGGCGAACGCCATCGCCCACGCACGCTGCGTCGTGCTGATCGAGGCGAGCGAGGAGAGTGGCAGTTCGGACCTCGAGTTCTACCTGGACGCCTTGCGCGAACACTTGGGCCAGGTGGAACTCATGATCTGCCTGGACTCGGGCGCTCTCACCTACGACCGACTCTGGGTGACCACGTCACTACGCGGGGTCGTAATCGCCCAGTTGCGCGTCGCGGTGCTCGAACAAGGCGTCCACAGTGGTTCGGCGAGCGGCGTGGCACCGTCGTCGTTTCGTGTCCTGCGCCAACTGCTCGACCGCGTCGAGGACCCCTCGACGGGCGAGATACTGCTGCGTGAGATGCACGCGACGATCCCCGAGGAGCATGCGCGAGCCGCCGACGAACTAGCCGACGAATTCGGTGATCTCATCGCCGAGGAACTGCCCACGCTCGAGGGCGTGCGGTTGATGGGCGGATCGGCCGCCGAGCGAATCCTGCGGCGCACGTGGTGGCCCACGCTCTCGGTCACGGGCATGGGCGGCATCCCCGCACCCGAGTTGGCGGGCAACGTCCTTCGCCCCTTCACCAGCGCGGTGCTGTCGCTTCGTCTGCCGCCCACAGTCGACGCCGACGTCGCGAGCGCGGCCCTGGAGCGTGTCCTCGGCACCGACGTGCCTTCGGGCGCGCAGGTGACGGTGAACGTCGAGGGCGCGGACGGCTGGGTGGCCCCTGCACTCGAGCCCTGGCTCGAAGACGCGCTGGACGAGGCGTCGAGCGCCGCCTTCGGGCGCGCGCCCGGCTTCACCGGCGAGGGCGGTTCAATCCCCTTCCTCGGTTCGCTCGCCAAGCGCTACCCGGGCGTGCAGTTCGTCGCGACGGGCGTGCTCGGTCCCCACTCGAACGCCCACGGCATCGACGAGATGCTCGACCTGCCCATGGCGGTCGGGGTGACCAACGCGGTCGCTACCGTGATAGGTGCGCACGCCAAGAAATGAGGTGTAGTCATGTCCGAACACGTTGACCTTTGGGTGGACCCGCTCTGTCCCTGGGCCTGGATGACGTCGCGTTGGATCCTCGAGGTCACCAAGGTTCGCGACATCGACGTCGACTTTCACGTCATGAGCCTCGCGGTCTTGAACGAGGGCCGCGACCTGTCCGACGAGTACGTCGAACTGATGAAGAAAGCCTGGGGGCCCGTGCGCGTACTGATCGCCGCCGAACAGCGCCACGGCAATGAAGTCGTCGAGCCGCTCTATTCGGCCATGGGCACGCGCATCCATCTGCAAGGAGAGAAGGACCCCGACCAGGTGATCAGCGAATCACTCGCGCAGGTGGGTCTCGAGGCCGACCTCGCCGAGGCGGCTTCGAGTGACGAGTTCGACGAGGCGCTGCGCAAGAGCCACCACGCCGGCATGGACCCGGTCGGCTACGACGTCGGCACGCCGGTGCTGCACGTGGGCGAGGTCGCGTTCTTCGGTCCCGTCGTGACGCCCGCACCCAAGGGCGAGGCGGCCGGAAAACTTTACGACGGCGTGCTCCTGGTCGCTGGCACCCCGGGTTTTTACGAACTGAAGCGCACCCGAACCCAAGGACCGATTTTCGAATGATCACCAAACTCGTACTGCCCAACGGCACTCCCGTCCAGATCGCGGGCGACGTGAACGCGCCGCGCGCCATCATCGTCGTCCAAGAGGCCTTCGGGGTGAACGACCACATCCGCGAGGTGGCCGAGCGTTTCGCCGCGCAGGGCTACTACGCGGTCGCGCCCGAGTTCTTTCACCGCAGCGGCTCGCCCGAGGTGGCCTACGACGACTTCCCCGCGGCGATGGCCCCCATGGGCGAGTTGAACAAGGAGGGCCTCACCGAAGACCTCCTCGCGGGGTCCGCGTTCCTCGTCGAGGCGGGCTACCCCGCCGCCGCGACCGCGGTCGTGGGTTACTGCATGGGTGGCACCGTCGCCTTCTACGCCGCGACCCTCGGCATCGTGGGCGCGGCCGCCAGCTTCTACGGCGGCGGCGTCGAGACGGGCCGCTTCGGACTGGCCCCGTTGCTCGAGCTCGCGAGCGACCTCAAGAGCGCCTGGATCGGTCTCTACGGCGACCTCGACAAGGGCATCCCGGTCGAGCAAGTCGAAGCCCTTCGCGCCGCTGTGGCGGCGACGTCACATCCGACTGAGGTGCACCGCTACGCCGACGCCGAACACGGTTTCAGTTGCGACGCCCGGGTCGCGGTCTACAACGAGGCGGCCGCGAAAGACGCCACGTCAAAGACCCTGCGCTTCTTCGCCGAGCACGTCGCGANNGTGCCGCCCTCGATGGAGTTGGCGCGCATGCGGATGAAGGCCTTTCGCATATCCCCACCCGTCATGGCCGACTCAACGGGGCGTACTTGGGGATAGTCCGAGCCGTAGAGCATGCCCTCGGCGCCCATGAGGTTCACGCACAGTTCCGAGGTCCGCTGGTTCTCTTCGGCGAAGGCGAGTTTGGCGACCGAACCTTCGGGTCCAGGTGTACCCGCCTTGCGCAGATCACTGGCGCGCCAATTCGTCAGCCGGCCCACTTCGTTGCGCACCCAGGCTTGCATCAAGTCCGAACGAACCGCGAGCGCGTGCGCGTCACGGCGCGTGGTCCAGTGCTGCTTCCAGATCTTGAGCGCTTCGCCAATGAGACCCGAACCTCGAGGTGGCACGGTCCCCCCGATGGAGACGCGTTCGTTCATCAGGGTCGTGATCGAGACGTTCCAACCCTCGCCCACGCCACCGAGACGACGGGTGTCTGGAACGTGCACGTCGCTGAAGAAGCACTCGTTGAACTCCGCCTCGCCCGTCGCTTGGTAGAGGGGTCGAACGTCCACGCCCGGCGCGTGCATGTCCACCAGAAACGCGGTGATGCCCTTGTGCTTGACGACGTCGGGATTCGTGCGCGCAATGAGCAGGCCGTAGGAGGCCTCGTGCGCGAGCGTGGTCCAGACCTTTTGACCGTTGAGAATCCATTCATCGCCGTCGCGGTCGGCGCGAGTGGCGAGCGAGGCGACGTCTGATCCCGCGCCCGGTTCTGAGAAGAGTTGGCACCAGATCTCCTCACCGGTGAAGAGAGGCCGCAAGAAGCGTTGTTTTTGCTCGTCCGTGCCGTGCGCGACGATTGTGGGCGCACACATGCCATAACCAATCACGTTTCGCGCGAAGGCGGTGGGCGCACCCAACTTCGACATCCGACGATGCACGTAGAGCTGTTCGGCGGGCGTCGCGCCTAAACCACCGAGACCCACGGGAAAATGCACCCACGCGAGACCGGCGTCGAACTGGGCGCCCATGAATTTCACCGGATCGGTCGAGGCTGGTGGAAAGGTGCTGACCAGTTCGTCAATCAACGAATCAATCTCTGCTTCGCTCGTCACGATGTCTCCTCTATGTTGCGCTGCTCCTCGCATTGTAGGCAGTGGCGACGGGTAGGTCGATCGTTGCGGCTGGAGTAGAAAGGGACGATGAAAACACCCCGAATTCTCGCCACCTCGGGCGGTTACGTCCCCGGTCCCGTCCAACAATCGGTGCGACTCGGCGCCATGCTCATCGACGCGCTCGCGCGAACCGGCAAGGATCGTCCACGCGTCTGCCTGGTACTCACGGCGATGGGCGACGCGTCGATGTACTACGCCATGAGTTACGAAGCCTTCAACGCAGCGGGCTGTGACGTGACCGAGCTGAAGCTGTTCCCACAGCCCTCGGCGGATCCCATGGAGCGCTTGTGCACCAGTGACCTCGTATGGGTCGGTGGCGGGTCTGTGGCGAACCTGCTGGCGCTCTGGAGACTTCACAGGGTCGACGACGCCATGCACCAAGCGTGGAGTGACGGCGTCATCCTCGGCGGGGTGTCCGCGGGAAGTTTGTGTTGGCACACTGGTGGAACGACTGACTCTTTCAGTCAAATTCTCCAGCCCGTCACCAACGCACTCGGCATTCTTCCCTACGCGAACGGCGTGCATTACGACTCAGAAGCGCAACGTCGCCCCTTGCTGCACCAGCTGATCAAGGAGCACACGCTCGCCCCACTCGCCTACGCTACCGACGACCACGTTGGCATCTGGTATGAAGGCATCGAGGCAACGAGCGTCGTGGCGGACACGCCAACTCCTCCAAATACCGGTCCCGCCGCGTACAAAGTCGAACTCGTCGGCGACGACGTCATCGAGACGCGCGTCGGCGTGGGGGCAAAATTCTCGAGTTAGCGCGGCGTTGGCAGCGCCAGACGGACGTCGTCGATACGCTTGGCGAGCGTTTCGACACGCCCCATGGCATCGTTGAATCCGCACACCGCGAGCCAATTCGCGAGCAGCAGGTAGCCGTCTTGGGTCAATACCGATTCGGGATGGAACTGCACACCCTCGAGCGCCATGGTGCGATGGCGAATACCCATGATCAAGTCCCCCGAGCGCGCGGTGACTTCCAAGTCGTCGGGCAAGGTCGATTCATCAACGACTAACGAGTGGTACCGCCCCGCGATCAGAGGTGACGGGGCACCAGCGAACACGCCGAGTCCTTGATGGACAACCAGGGTGGAGCGACCGTGGACAAGTTCGGGTGCCGCGACGACGTCGGCACCGAACGCTTCAGCGAGCGCTTGATGTCCTAGGCACACGCCGAACATCGGAACGCCCCTGAGCGCACAGTCCTTGATGATCGCGACGCAATCACCGGCGTCACGAGGATGACCGGGACCGGGCGATATCACTACACCATCGAACCTCGTCACGTCGAGGTCATCGATCTCCACCTCATCGTTGCGACGCACCGTCGTTGCGGCGCCAAGTTCGGCGAGATATTGCACCAGGTTGTACACAAACGAGTCGTAGTTATCAACGACGAGTATTGAAGGCGCTGGCATACATGAATACTAGGAGAGACGCTCGAGGAGTCAGTAACCTTTTACAATGCAGAGCCGAAGCCTCGAAGAATTCCTCGACCTTGTCGAGGCGGGATTCAACGTCATCCCTCTTCATGAGACGCTGCAACTCGACCGAGAAACACCAGTCTCGCTCTACCAACGTTTTAGCAATGGGCGCGCAATCTTCTTGCTCGAGAGTGCGGCGCTGGGAGATGCCACGGGTCGCTATTCATTCATTGGTCTAGACCGGCGATGGCGCGTCTACAGCAACGAGGGTGCGACGGTCGTTGACGGCGACGCCGTCGAAACGAGCGCTGGGCCACTCGAGACGCTACGAGCACTGCTCGGCGCCTATCGAACGTTCCTGCCACAAGAGCTCCCCGACTTCTTTGGCGGCGCCGTTGGATTCGTGAGTTACGACTACGTTCGACGACTCGAGAAATTACCCAAGGCGCCCGCCGAACATATGTGGCCCGACGTCGACTTTTCGTTTCCCGGCGCGACCTTGATCTGTGACCACCTTCGCCATTCGACGACCGTCGTCGTGAACGCGTTGCTCGATGGCTCCAGCCCCGTCGAAGTCTTTCACGACGCCATCAAGAAGCTCGACGACATCATTGACGTGCTCATCGAAAACGCCCCTGACGTCGATCCCGACACGGAGCGTCTGGTCGCAACCGCGCCTTCACTGCGACAGAGCATCGAAATTCGCTCCATCGCGAGTGGTCTCTCCAACTTCACGAAAGACGCCTACTGCGCAGTCGTGGAACGCGCGAAGGCCTACATCCGAGCTGGCGATGTCTTTCAAGTCGTGCCCAGCCAACAATTTCGCCGGCCGACGAGGGTCAATCCCTTGACCCTTTATCGAGTGCTGCGATCGCTGAACCCGTCGCCGTACATGTATCTCCTCGATAGCGGCGACAACCAAATCGTGGGCGCGTCACCGGAGATGCTCGTACGCGTGCACCACCGCACCGTGAGTACTCGCCCCATCGCGGGCACGCGCCAACGTGGCGCCACGGACCGCGAGGACCTCGCCCTCGGTGAGGAGATGCGTCGCGACGATAAGGAGATCGCCGAGCACGTGATGCTCGTCGATTTGGGCCGAAACGACGTTGGCCGCGTGGCGATTCCTGGCAGTGTCCGCGTCGAACGGCTCGCGCAGGTTGAACGGTTCTCTCACCTCATGCATCTCGTCTCGCAGGTGACTGGCGAGCTCGCCGCCGACTTAGACGCCTTTGACGCCTTTGACGCCCTCTTCCCCGCCGGTACCCTCACCGGCGCACCAAAAGTGCGCGCCATGGAACTGATCGATGAGTTCGAGCCCGTGCATCGTGGACCTTACGGCGGCGCCGTCGGGTACTTCTCCTTGAGCGGCGATGCCGATTTCGCTATCACGATTCGCACCGTTTCGATTCGCGATGGTTTCGCCACCGTGCAGGCGGGCGGCGGTGTCGTCGCGGATAGTCAACCATCCTTCGAATACGAGGAATGCATCAACAAGGTATCGGCGCCGCTGCTCGCCCTAGAAATCGCTGAGCCCCAGAAACCTTCCTGATCAAAAGCAAAATATCCGGTGCGCTGCAACCGAGAACCGCGGGCAGGATTAGCGAAAACTTTGCTGCATTTTCGTGAGCGCATCCGAACCCGGACAGAGTTTCTCGTAGGGAACACTGTTGAGGCCTTGTAGCGGCGTGTTATTGAGCGCGTGCACGTCCGCCGCATATTCATTCACGTATAACAGACCGGTGACGATCTCTCCTCGGTCCTGGCGAGTGCGAATGTAGTCCTCGACCTTCTGTCGGTCGTACGGGTCGTAACCCTCGGGTACCGAACGAAATCGAACCACGCTTCCGTCGTGCATCGTCACCTCGGTCGCGTCGTTATCAGCAATGGAACGTCGAATCTCCTTGCGAATTGGCACGAAATCAGTCTCGATCTCCTTGACCTCGTGTTCGCGCATGAAGCGGTAGCTCTTGGTCGATCCCTCGTGGTCGTTGAATGTCACGCATGGCGATATCACGTCAATCAACGCAAATCCGTTGTGTGCTACCGCAGCCTCCAACAGCGGCACCAGCTGCGCCTTGTCCCCGGAGAAACTACGCGCGAGAAACGTCGCACCCATCGACAAACTCAGCAGCACTGGATCGATCGGTGCCATTGCATTGGCTTCACCCTTCTTCAAACGCGATCCAATGTCTGCGGATGCGGAGAACTGTCCCTTGGTCAGACCGTAGACGCCGTTGTTCTCAATGACGTAGACCATGTTGACGTTTCGACGAATGGCGTGCGCGAGGTGACCGAGCCCAATCGAGAGCGAGTCTCCATCTCCCGAGATGCCAATGTACGTGAGTTCGCGATTCGCCGCGTTGGCGCCGGTGGCGATCGTCGCCATCCGTCCGTGTGCCGAATTGAAGCCGTGGGCGCCTCGCACGAAGTACGTCGGGGTCTTTGATGAGCATCCAATACCGCTCAACTTGGCAATCATGTGCGGGGGCGTCGACAACTCCCAAAACGCGTGGCTGATGGCGGCGGTGACCGAATCGTGTCCGCACCCGGCACAGAGCGTGGAAATCGCACCTTCGTAATCACGAATGCTCAGTCCAAGCTCGTTCTTGGGCAGCGCCACCAAGGGGATCACCGGTTTGGCGATAGACGTCATGATTTCTTCTCCAATTCTGCGTGAACGCCGTCCACTACTTGTTGTGCGCTAAGGGGGAAACCCCCGTACGCGAGCACCGAGTGCAACAACTCAATGGGTACCCCCGTTTCAATGCTGATCAAACTTCGCAACTGTCCGTCGCGGTTCTGCTCGACCACAAAGCATCCGCCGTGTCTTTCGGCGAATTCACGAATCTCGCTCACGAAGGGGAAACCTCGCACACGCAGGTAGTCCGCGCGAATACCTTGCTGGCCAAGGAGTTCGATCGCCTCGCGCACCGCGAGGTCACAGCCTCCCACGGTAATGATCCCGATGGTCGCGCCCTCCATTCGCTCGATGATGGGTGCGGGAAGGTGGGTCGCCGCCGATGCGTGCTTCTTCTTCAAGCGATCGACCACTTCTTGATAGTAGACAGGGTTCTCCGTGTACTTTCCAAACTTGTCGTGACCAGAACCGCGGATAAAGTAGGCCCCCTTCTCGTCAGATCCGGGGATGGTGCGAGGCGTCACGAAATCGGCGTCCTCGTCGGTGTAACGGAAGAACTCTCCCATCGTGGCGAGATCGGCGTCGTTGAGAACTCGTCCCCGGTCCGGCACGAACGCATCGTCCCACGTGAGCTCAGGAACGACCCAGTCGTTCATCCCAATGTCGAGGTCACTTAGCATGAACACGGGTGTTTGGAATCGCTCAGCGAGATCGAAACTCTGAACGGCGAATTCGAAGCACTCGTGCGGATTCGCGGGAAAGAGCAGAATGTGCTTAGTGTCACCATGCGATGCGTACGCGCACAACAAGATGTCGGCCTGTTGGGTTCGAGTGGGCATGCCGGTCGACGGACCAGTTCGTTGCACGTCGACGATGACGGCGGGAATCTCCGTGTAGTAGGCGAGACCGAGGAGCTCGTTCATCAACGAAATCCCAGGACCCGACGTGGAGGTGAACGCACGCGCGCCACTCCAGGCCGCGCCAAGCACCATGCCAATGGCGGCGATTTCGTCCTCCGCCTGGAGGATCAAATAGTTGTTGCGATACTCCAACTCCCCTGGCGCCGGGTTCTCCACTCGCTCTCGGCGATACTGAGCGCACAGTCGAGTGAAATTGTCCATCACCGCGGTCGCGGGCGTGATGGGATACCAACCCGCCACCGTCGCACCGGCGTACAGACACCCGAGGGCGGTCGCCGTGTTGCCGTCAATCAGAATCGACTCATTCAATGCGCCTAGCGCCTCAACCCGAAACGCCAGAGGGCACTCGAAATGCTCGATGGCGTAGTCGTAACCGAGTCGCAACGCTCGTTGGTTGGATTCGCGCAACGCCTCGTTGCGAGCGAACGTCTCAGCCAACAGATCCGACACGAGCTGCACGTCGAGCCCGACGAGTGCCACGATAGCGCCAGCGTACGCAATGTTTTTCATTAAAATTCGCTCACGTGGCGCCGCGAAGTTCTCGATGCATATGGTGGCGAGTGGTACGCCAAGAAACGTCACGTCGTCGCGGACGAGATCATCCTCCAAGGGCCACGACGAATCGTAGAGAACGTACCCGCCCTGGCGAACTTCGTGAATGTCCTCTTTGTACGTGGCAGAGTTCATGGCGACCATCAGGTCGTAGTCGAGGGCCCGCGCCGTGTAGCCGGACTGGTTGACGCGAATCTCGTACCAAGTCGGCAACCCTTGAATGTTGGAGGGAAAGAGGTTCTTGCCCGAGACCGGTATCCCCATGCGAAAGATCGCCTGCATGAGCAGGCTGTTTGCGCTCGCCGAACCGGTGCCATTAACGTTCGCCAATTTGATCGCGAAGTCATTGATGCGCACCGGTGTTTCTCGCGCGGTATCGATAGCCATGACTACCTCACCTCACTGACCGACTTGGCGCTACGGCGCACGGGAATCGTCAAGAGACCCGAATCTCCGGCGTAGGGAATCCGTAATTCGAATTCCTCCATGTCCCAGGCGGACGTGGGACACCGCTCGGCACAGAGTCCACAATGCACGCACACGTTCTCGTCCTTCACCATGACGCGGCCCGTTTGCGGAAGCGCCGCGGAGACGTACAGAGCTTGCGCCGGATTGAGCGCTGGCGCCGAAAGTCGCGCTCGAAGAGCATCCTCATCGCCGTTCTCAGTGATTGTCAGGCACTGGACAGGACATATGTCGATACACGCGTCGCACTCGATGCACAGCGGCGCTTGAAAGGCCGTCTGGATGTCGCAGTTGAGGCAACGCTGCACTTCTCGCGCGGTTTGTTCTGGATTAAAGCCCAGTTCCACCTCCAGTTCGAGCGAGGCGAAACGCTTCGAGAGCTCGACGTGGTTCATCTTCTGACGCGACGAGGGGTTGTAATCGTTGTGATAACGCCACTCATTCATACCCATCTTCGTGCTCTCAAGGGTCATGGTGAGTGGCTCGCGATCGCGCACGTCCAGCTGCGAACAGTGCGCGTGGATCGATTTCGCCGCCTCGTGTCCGTGTGCGACGGCCCAGATAATGTTCTTGGGGCCAAACGCCGCGTCACCACCGAAATAAACACCCGCCAGCGTGGACTCGAACGTAACGTCGTCGACAATTGGCACATCCCACTCACCGAATTCAATGCCGAGGTCTCGCTCAATCCACGGGAAGGCGTTCTCTTGACCAATTGCCAGGATGACGTCATCACAAGGTAGAAACACCGTCTCGAGTATTTCGGACTTTGACGCATTCTCATTCCACGAGAGCACGTCAAACTCCATCCCCACCAAGATTCCGTTCTCCAGCACGAACCGTTTTGGGGCGTGATTCACGATGATCTCGACGTTTTCTTCTTCGGCGTCATCAAGCTCCCACGGAGACGCCTTGAAGTACTCTCGGGGTCGACGCGCCATCACCTTTATGTCAACACCTCCAAGGCGGCGAGACGAGCGACAACAATCCATGGCGGTGTTGCCCACGCCAATGATAAGTACCCGTTCTCCAATCTGATCAACGTGTCCAAACGCCACCGATTCAAGCCAATCAATACCAATGAAGATGTGGCTGTCGCCCGTCTCTTCGTGGCGCCCTGGGATGTGGAGTTCTTTGCCTCGAGGAGCACCGACGCCGACGAAGATTGCGTCAAAACCTTCGTTCAAGAGGTTCGACATGCTAGCAATCGGTGAGTTGTAACGGATGTCCACGCCCATGTCAATGATTACTTGGGTCTCATCGGTCAGCACTTGCTCGGGAAGGCGAAATTCGGGGATATTCGTGCGCATCAATCCCCCCGGGCGCTCGTATTGCTCAAACATCACGACGTCGTAACCAAGAGGCAACAAGTCATTCGCGACCGTGAGCGATGCTGGACCGGCACCGACGCACGCAACTCTTTTGCCATTCTTTTGACTAGGGATCGCTGGTAGACGCTCGCTCACGTCGCCCTTCAGATCAGCCGCAACGCGCTTCAGTCGACAAATGGCGACCGGGCTTCCGTCCACTCGTGTGCGTCGACACGCTGGTTCGCAAGGTCGGTCACACGTTCGACCCAAGATGCCAGGAAAGACATTTGACTCGCGATTCAACATGTACGCGTCGTCGAATCGACCTTGAGCGATGAGGCGGATATAACCAGGCACATCGGTGTGCGCCGGACAAGCCCACTGACAATCCACCACCTTGTGGTAGTAGTCAGGATTCCGATCATTCGTGGGCTCCATGCGACACTCTCCTTCGACCAATCGGCAAACGGGCCGCACGAAACAGCCCTGTTTCATCGACCTTTCGTTCACCATACTCCGAAACCTTCCCGAAATAATTCACGGGAGGGGCACCGTGTTACAGGGTGACGATGCTCGCTCGAGACGCGGGGTCGGTGCTCCTTGAAACTTCGCTGAGGACTGCTAACACCTCGCGTGGCAGATGAGAGGCACTGGAATAAGCGCGAAGACGGGCTCCCGCACGGCCATGGAGGAAAGCGGCCAACGACGCCGCCTCCAATGTCTGGTGACCGCGAGCCATCGCACCCCCAATCATCCCCGATAGGACATCACCCGAGCCAGCCGTTGCCAACGCTGGTGTCCCCGATCTGACGACTCGCAGGGCGCCTGACGGGCTCGCCACGAGGGTATTGGGTCCTTTCAACAACACCACACAACCCAGTTCGCGACTCATGGCCCGTACAGCGCCAATGCGGTCAGGACCAAGCTCCTCGCCAGTCAATCGAACGAACTCCCCCTCGTGAGGTGTCAGTACCCAGTCAGACCTTCCTTTGGCCAGATCGACGACTGGTTTGCTCAGCGCGTCGGCATCGAGGACTGTAGGGCGCACAGTCTCTCGCAGCCGGCTCACCAACCAATCCTCGGCACCGGGACCGATGCCGGGTCCCGCGACGACCGACCTACTTCGAGGGTCGTGCTCAGCATCAGCGACGCGAACTACCTCTGGCGCAATATCCACATCGCTCGCCAACTCGCCATGGCTTTCAAGACGAACCATTGAGGCACCGGCACACATCGCTCCCAGACACGCCAACTGCGCCGCGCCGGCCATCGTTGGTGAACCTGCGTACAACTGCACGGCGTGCTTCCATTTGTGGTCCAACCGATCAAGAACGACGAACGCGGCCAGATCACCGTCCGCCAGCACGCCATCGTCGCAGTCCGCGACGACACCGATATCCACGAAGCGAAGATCGCCCGCGTACTCTGCCGCACGTCCATTGAGGTGGCAGTACTTTAACGCGCCAATGGCGAGTGTCACATGAGCTCGAAGTGGAGACCCAAAGAGCTCGCCGGAATCGGCGTTCACACCCGACGGAACGTCCACCGCAAGGACCCTCGTGCGCGGCGCGACAGTCGGCGCCCAATACGGTCTTGAGCAACCAACACCAAACGCAGCATCGATGACCAAGTCATAACCCCGCAATTCTCGGGGCTGATCAGCGACATTGATAACATCAACCCTCGCGCCTCGGTATTTTAACCACGCCCCCGCAACTCGCCCATCTGCGCCGTTAAGACCGGGGCCCGCAATTACGGCGACACGGCGCGCGTAACACGAACCAAGCATTGACTGCGCAACATGCGCAACAGCAGTTCCCGCCGCCCTCACCAACGAGTCGGGACTTTGGGCGACGAATGGCGCTTCCCTCTTTCGCATTTCTTCAACGCTCAAGATTGGAATCATCGCACTCCCAGAAAGACGAAACACCGCGGTCCCTGACCAGACTATGTCTGGGGGGACCGCGGTGCGATCGCCTTAACTCAGTACAGCTGACACCGTTACATTTCGGTTGCGAGCCCGCCCAGCGAGCGTGTTGTTGGAGGCGGCTGGCGCAGTGGAACCCTTTGACAACACCACCATCCGAATTGCAACCGAATCACCATCAGCCAGCAGCGCCTGCTTCAAGTAGCTCTCGGCACTCCTAGCTCGATTGAGACCAAGGTTGTAGTTGTACGCCCGACCACCTGCTATGTCGGTGTAACCAATGAAGGTGATTGACGAAGCACCGATGTTCTTGATTTCCTGCGCGAAGGTGCGAATCTGTGAAGTCATCGTCGACGTCAACACAGGCGATCCAACCGCGAAGGGGAACAACGTCAAGAACGCGGAGTTCGCTGCGTCAACAACCACTCCTACGGACACCGACGCACGCTTGCCCGACTTCACGTAACCCTGCGACAACACCGTGTGGTAACCGGCGGGAATGGTCTTTGGAATTGGCAAGCTTGCCGAGTACGAGCCATTCGCCTTCACGGGTACTGCACCCAAGAAGACATTCGCCGAGAAGACGTACACGTCAACCAAGGTACCTGGGTAGAAGCCCGAACCACTTACCTTCGCCGTACCGCCCTGGACCAAGACAATCGTGAAGCCCGTTGGCGTACTGACCGTAGACAGAGCCGCAATCGACATCGAAAGTCCGCCACCGGTCACGTCGATTGACGAGTTCGACACCGCCACCTTCGCTGCCGACGTGGAACCATCAAGCTGTGTCGCTGACGCGATACCAGGCTTCAGCTCCTTGGCGATGGTCGTTCCGTTCGTACCAATACCCGATGGACCAGTAATGATCGGGTCAGGCGTCGGCGTCTCGGAGGGTGATGTCGCAGGGCTTGACGTCTCAGCAGGCGTCGTTGAAGTAGCCACCACGGTGAAGACATACGGCGTACCGTTCGTCAGTCCATTAACCAGGCAAGAGGTGCCGGTCGTTGTGCACGTCTCTCCTCCCGGTCCAGCCGTGACGGTGTAGGTGATGCCCTTGAACTGCGACGCATTTGAGGGCGGCGAGAAGCTCACCAATGCTTGACTATCGCCTGGCAATACCGACAGGTTCGCAGGAGCAGCCAACGTTCCCGATGCAGTCACCGTCAGCGGAAGCGTTTCAGTTGCGGTTCCCGTCGCGTTCGTGACCGTCACCGTGACGGGGAAAGTCCCGGAAACTGCTGGCGTACCCGAGATCACACCAGCACTGGAGCAAGTCAAGTTTGCGGGCAAACCGGCGCACGTCCATGCGGCGGTGCCGGTTCCTCCCTGGCTCGTCAGCGTATCGGTGTAAGGCGTTCCCACAACTCCATTCGGAAGTGCGTTCGTCGCAACAACGACACCATTGCCCACAATGAGACCGTAGGTCTTCGAGTTCATAGCATCATCGGTGTCAATTACCGTCACCGTCACTGGGTAGGTTCCCGCGGGTGCGGTCACGGTTCCCGAGATGACACCAGCGGCGTTGATGCTGAGTCCTGCGGGAAGTCCCGTTGCTTCCCAGTAGATAGTCCCCACACCACCGGTCTCAGCGATCGGNNCACCACCACCGCCTGAACTTGCGGCGGTGAAGGTTTGCGCGGATGCAGTTGAGGTCGCAGTTGCATGCGTCGAGTCAGCTGCGATCGTCGCGGTCACGTAGCAGATACCTGTTGAGGTCGCGGTAAGCGTCGCACCCGAGATCGAACATCCAGTAGCAGTGCTCGATGGGCTCGACGCAATCGCGTAGGTGATTGCACCCGTGCCAGTGGAGCCTGATGACGTAAGAGTGACCGTGTACGCGCTGCCGTTGTAGGCAGTCGTCGTCGTAGGCACCGTGATCGTCTGACTCGCGA
>PLRK01000066.1 GCA_003163875.1 Acidimicrobiaceae bacterium
GTGTGCCTCCAAGTGCTTGGTGCCGACATGGGTGTCGTGCCCCGCGACGAGTGGCACCGCCTCGCGCTGTCACTCGACGCGTAGTGGCACACATTCGCGTTCACGTACGCATTGCAACAACACCCGCCGAAATCTGGGATGAGCTTCGCCATATCGAACGTCACGTGAACTGGATGATGGACGCGCATTCCATTTCCTTTGAGACCGAGCAACGCGAAGGCGTCGGGACGACCTTCATCTGCGTGACCAAAGTGGGTCCCTTCGTCACGCACGACCGAATGACGGTGACCGCGTGGTCCGAGAACGAAGTCATGGGCATCAAGCACCGGGGCATCATCACCGGCAGCGGCACTATTTCACTTCGCCCGACGAAAGAAGGCACTGACGTCGTGTGGGAGGAAAACCTTCACTTCCCGTGGTGGGCGATGGGCGAACTTGGTGCGCGCGTCGCTGGACCCGTGTTACACGCGATCTGGCAGGGGAATCTCACGCGGCTGCGCGCGATAATGGACGAACACAGTTCGTAAGCCCTTCAGTGTCGTTAGGGCTGATCGTTGGGTCCAAAGACGACGACCCTCGGGCCCGCGCCGTTAGAGGGACCTCGCAAGATGCGAATCAGGAACGCGACGGCTCCGAGCCACACGAACTCACCAAAGCCAATGACGACCCACCCGATCGTGATCAGGAAAAGTCCTCGAAAGAGGCCTCCGAAGAAACCGTAGTGAATCATGGCCCCTATCCAAAGTGGGAACCACGCGACAAACCAACTCACGAAAGGGGCAACGAACACCGCCGCGGCCCGTCGGCGCCAACCGAGATAGACCCCGAAGAGCGCCGTAACACCCAATCCAACCCAACTCATGGTCACGCGCGACGCCCAACGCGTCTCAAAGAGAAAGAAGACCGCCGCCATCGCCGTCGCCCAAAGAAGCATCGAAGCCGTGACGTTACCCCGGGACCGCTCGCGAACCTGAAAAACGACGCCACTCATGCATTCAACTTACTCAATGCTCGGGTGTTGCCAACGACGCTGACCGGTACGATGCTCCTATGAGCAGGGGCGTCCTCGCAATACTTGGCTCGGGAGAAACAGCTCCAGGCATGACCAAGATCCACCGCATGCTCTTTGAGGGTATCGCGGGCGACGTCCGTGCGGTCAATATTGACACGGCGTACGGATTCCAAGAAAACATTCCCCAAATGACCGAGAAGCTCACGAGCTATTTTCAGACGTCGTTACAGACGACCGTCAAACCTCTGGGCTTTGCGTCCTACGCGAAGTCCGACGAACTAAGTCGAGCCATCTTCAAGCAAGAAGTACGCGACGCGAACTATGTCTTTGCGGGACCCGGTAGCCCCAGTTACGCAATCGATCAATGGCTCCCCTTGGGGCTCGCTGATGACCTCACACACGTTCTCGCCAGCGGGGGGACACTTTGCTTTTCGTCTGCCGCCGCCGCGACTATTGGCGCATTCAGTCCTCCGGTGTATGAGATCTACAAAGTCGGTGCCGCGCCCTACTGGAATCCGGGCATGGATCTTTTGAGCAACTTCGGACTTGATTGTGTCGTCATTCCCCACTTCGACAACGCCGAGGGTGGAAACTACGACACCAGTTGCTGTTATCTCGGTCTTCGCCGTCTGACGCTCATGGACAAGGAACTGCCGCCGCACGTCAGCGTGTTGGGCGTCGATGAGCACACGGCACTCGTCTTAGACCTTGAAGACGACTCACTTCGCATTCTCGGACGCTCACGGGGTTACTGGCGCCGAGGTGCCAACGTCAAGGTGCTCGAGAATGGCTCAGTGACAAACTTAGGGGAACTTCGAACGCGAAGTTTCGAACCGATCGACGTCACGAGTACTGAAAGCGAACCAATAACGACCTCAAACGAACAACTCGCCCAAAGAATTCTTGACGGTGCTCCCAACGCAGTGGAGTCCCTCGCGCAACTTGTACGCCGGAGCGAATCTGGCGGCGAAGGGCGCATTGACCCCACCACCCTGATTGAAGGCGTACTCGCTGCGCGGGAAAAAGCCCGCGCCGCAGGTCAGTACGAACTCGCGGACGACCTCCGTGACGCATTGGTGAAGGCCTCCATCGACGTTCACGATGGCCCCTCAGGATCGACCTGGTCGCTCCAGGCGCCCTAGNNTCTTGCACCAACGAGACACACAACACCAACGGCAATGGCCCCCCTCTTTCGAGGGGGGCCATTGCACTAAGGCTGGTACAACTTTTGGCTATTTAAGCCTTGAAGTTCGCCTTGAACACGTCGCCGTTGGGCTCGGTGAAAGTAAGCGTGTGCTCGCCGCCAACCTTGGCAGGAACTGTCACGCGAACCGTCAACTCAGTCCCGCTGTCGGCGGAGACGACAGCCTTGATGCCGTTGGTCGAGGTGACCTTTGGCTGGCCGTAGAAACCGGCGCCGGATACTTGAATCGAGACCGTCTTGCCCGCAGTACCGTTGCCGCTTTCACCAGTGGTGTAAGGCGTAACGCTCACGACAGTTGCCGCAGCAAGGACTGGAGCTGAAGTGGCTTCTCCACCGTTCGTGTTGGTCACGAGCAGGCTGGTCGCCGTTGT
>PLRK01000029.1 GCA_003163875.1 Acidimicrobiaceae bacterium
GACGACGACCCCGCAGGGGAGCGCACGCTTCGTGGCATGGCGGAAGTCGGTGCCGAACTTTTTGGTACTTCCTAACGGGCCACGCTGCTGGGCCGTCGAGGGGCGGAGATCTCACCCGAGCCACGGGGGATCAGCGTCGTCGGGACGATCTGCGTGCCAACCGGCGAGTGGTCACCGTGAATTCGTTTGAAGAGTTTTTCGGCGCCGACACGTCCGATCGTGGCGGGATCCTGAGCGACAACGGTCACTGCGGGCTGCAGCAGGTACGCGAGTTCGAAGTCGTCGAATCCTACGAGCGCGACAGTTCGCTCGACGCCCATTGTCCGCAGGCCCTTCACGACGCCTTTGGTAAGACGGTTATGCGCAGAGAAGACCGCCGTCGGCGGGCTATTGGTCGCCATGATTTCGATGATTGCACGTTCTGCGTCGGTCTCGCTCTGCAGGTCCTGGCGGATGATGTTCGAGTCGACTGGAATTGTCGCGTGTTGCAGCGCCACTCGGTACCCATCGAACCTCTGTCGAGCGGGTTCGTGCGTGCCTGTCTCGCCGATGAAGGCGATACGACGGTGCCCGTGCTCGATGAGATGCGTGACGCCGTTGAACGAACCGTTCTCGTTATCTGAGAGCACGGTGTCCGCGAGCACGAGGTGCGGTGGTCGGTCGAGGAAGACAAAGGGCATTCCGGAACGTTGTTCATTGGCGAGATAACTTTGATCGAGGCCGGCGGGGACGATGAGTAAACCGTCCACCCGACGAGCAATCAAGATCGAAGTGAGCTCACGCTCTCGTTCAGCGCTTTCATCCAAGTTGCTCGCGAGGACTGTCACACCGAACTGTTCGGCTACGTCCTCGACCGAGCGGAAGATGCTGGCGGAGAATTCGTTCGACACGTCCTGGATGAGCAAACCAATCGTCGACGGTCGCCCTCCGCTGCGACGAAGGTCGCTCGCGACAAGGTTCATCTTGTAGTTCAACTGATCGGCGGCGATGCGTACCTTCGCGACGAGTTCCTCCGCGACAGTGGGTTCGGAGTTGTAGACCCGCGACACGGTCTTGCGACTGACGCCAGCCAGCTTGGCCACGTCGCCCATCGTCGGCCGCTTGGTGCTCTCGGGACCCACCATCTAGATTCTCATCCTCGATTCATTGAACCACTCAGGCATTCGAGCCGACGACCATTGGCGAAACAGATTAGTCACGGGTAGGCAGGGCACCCGAGTTTCAGTGTCGCCAATCTAGTTCGTTCGACGTTGCGGCCCTATGGGTAGCACATTGCGTGGATCAAGTTCGACTGTTGCGGTGACGTCGCGCAGTGCGAAGATGATGGATCCCTAGAGCTCCAAACGATGGATCGCGCTTCCCTTACGGGGTGGCGTACCGGATGGCCAACTCCCGTGCATCGGCGTATCTTCGCCGGACCTCCGAGACTGATTCGACTGAGTATCGCGGTTCCACGACGTCGCCCCCTCGCAGACCCCACGCCTCCGAGATCTCGTCAAAGTCTGTGCCGGTCGCTATCGACGCCGCTTGCAGTGATGCGCCCGTGGAAACAACCTCAAGGTCATGAGGTATGACAACGGGCTTCGACGCCAGTGTTGCGAGCACGTCGCGGAATGCCGGTGACCGAGAACCGCCTCCGATCAGGACTATGACAGGACTTTCGACAAAGGGACCGAGCGAGACGAGGGTGTCCAGACCTTCGAGAAGCCCGCACGCAACACCTTCGAATGCGGCTCGGGCGAGATCTTCGCGAGTCACGTTACTGCGCAGACCACTGAGTACGCCACTCGCATCCGGTTCGTTCGGCGTTCTCTCTCCGGAGAAATACGGCACCAGGGTGAGGCCGCGCGATCCTAGTGGTGCGGTCAGTGCGAGGTCGCTGGCTGCGGATGGTGTCAGAGTTAACAGGCGGGCAACGGCATCTGTGACGAACGTGGCATTTAAGACACAAACGAGTGGCAGGTATCGTCCCGTGGCGTCGGCGAAACCGGCAACCGCACCTGAGGGGTCGCAGGCAAGTTGATCGGACGNNGACATCACCTGGGCGTTGACCGAGTCCGAGAGCGCCCGCCATGTTGTCACCGGTGCCGACGCTAACTGGGATGCCGGTTCGAACACCGAGTGCCTCGGCGGCTTCGCGCTCGAGGTGCCCCGCTAGATCCCGGGGACCCCGAACAGTGGGGAGTAGTGAGTTCCAATCTCGGTGTGAATCGACGAGGGCGAGAAGACCAAAGTCGTACTCGTTAGAGCGCGGCGACCAGTAACCCGTACCTGAGGCGTCCCCTCGATCAGTTGTGAATTCGTGAGTGAGTTTGAAGTTGATCCAATCGTGGGGGAGGAGGACCTTCGCGACCTTGTCGAATGTCGTCGGCTCTTCGCGCTTGAGCCACGCCAGCTTCGTAATCGTGAAAGCTGCCAAAGGCACGCTGCCACACGCCCGGGCCCACGCTTCATCGGAGAGCGCGGACCTTAGAGCCGTCGANNCCGTGTTGCTGACCCGCCACTGATATCGCGGCGATGTTCTTCCCTGCGTCGGGGACGTCGGCAGTTGAAATGGCTTGCGCGAAGGCACGTTGCATTGCGAGCCACCACGACTCGGGTGCCTGCTCACTTATCGGTGGCGAGGAGAACTCGTGCACATAATGTCCTGACCCGACGAGT
>PLRK01000075.1 GCA_003163875.1 Acidimicrobiaceae bacterium
AGTCGCTACCGCGGTGACTTCGAGGAGCGATTGAAGAAGGTCTTGAAGGAGATTCGCACTCGTGGCGACATCATCTTGTTCATCGACGAAATTCACACGCTCGTGGGTGCGGGTGCCGCCGAAGGTGCTATCGACGCGGCGTCGATCCTAAAGCCCATGCTCGCTCGCGGTGAACTCCAGACGGTTGGTGCGACGACGCTCGACGAGTATCGCAAGCACATTGAAAAAGACGCCGCTCTCGAACGTCGTTTCCAGCCCGTGAAAGTGGAGCAACCTTCGGTCGCGATGACCATCGAGATCTTGAAGGGACTTCGCGAGGTCTACGAAGAATTCCACGCGGTGCGCATCACCGACCAAGCCTTGATCGCGGCGGCGAACCTCGCCGATCGCTACATTGCTGATCGCTTCTTGCCCGATAAGGCGATTGACCTCATTGACGAGGCTGGTTCACGCCTACGCATTCGTCGTATGGCCGCTCCTCCCGCGGCGAAGAAGTACGACGAGGACATCCTTCGAGTTCGAAACGACAAGGAATCGGCGATGGAGAGCGGTGCCCTCGAGCAGGCGAAGGCCCTCGAAGAGCAAGAGCGCGATCTCATGACCAAGAAGGACGAGTTGGACGCGTCCGTGAAGGCATCGGGTGGTCAGACGTTCGACCTGGTCGACGAGGAGACGATCGCTGAAGTGCTCGCGAACTGGACCGGGATTCCCGTCTATCGCCTCACCGAAGAGGAGACCTCCAAGCTCTTGCGCATGGAAGACGAATTGCACAAGCGAATCGTCGGACAAGACGAGGCGATCGCCGCGATCAGTCGCGCCATTCGGCGCACCCGCGCTGGTTTGAAGGACCCCAAGCGTCCTGGTGGATCATTTATCTTCCTCGGCCCGACTGGCGTTGGCAAGACGGAACTCGCCAAGACGCTCGCCGAATTCTTGTTCGACGACGAGGACGCGATCATCCAGCTGGACATGTCTGAGTACATGGAGAAGCACTCGGTGAGCCGTTTGGTTGGTTCGCCCCCGGGCTACGTGGGTTACGACGAGGGCGGGCAGTTGACCGAAGCCGTGCGGCGCAAGCCCTTCTCGGTCGTGCTGTTCGACGAAGTCGAAAAGGCGCANNAAGGCGCACCCCGACGTGTTCAACACCCTGCTGCAGATCCTTGAAGACGGTCGATTGACTGACTCGCAGGGTCGCGCCGTGGACTTCAAGAACACCATCTTGATCATGACGTCCAACCTCGGCACCGCCGACCTTCGAAAGGCTGCGATTGGCTTCGTGAAGGACTCGGACTTGGCGAGCCACGAGCGCATGAAGGAAAAGGTGCACCAAGCTTTGAAGGCGCACTTCCGCCCAGAGTTCTTGAACCGCATCGACGACACCATCGTGTTCCACGAACTCACGAAGCAAGAGGTCATCCTCATCGCGGACCTCTTCATTACGCGACTGCGCGATCAACTGGCGATCCAGGGCCTCGGTCTCGAGTTGTCGGCGGGCGCTCAAGCGTTCCTCGCGGAGAAGGGCTATGACCCCGAGTTGGGCGCGCGTCC
Organism: Acidimicrobiaceae bacterium; assembly: GCA_003163875.1. Lineage (GTDB taxonomy): Bacteria > Actinomycetota > Acidimicrobiia > Acidimicrobiales > RAAP-2 > RAAP-2. The sequence continues at coordinate 1,549 of PLRK01000075.1, forward strand.
GTTGCGTCGAGCGATCCAGACGTACGTCGAAGACGTGTTGAGCGAGAAGATTCTCTTCAAGGACTTCCACGCCGGTCAGACGATTGTGATTGACGCCGCCACTGGCGACGACGGTCCGTACCTGACCTTCGAGGGCGTCGAGGGCCTGCCGCCTTCGGTTGATTTCGAGGACCTTTCCACCAACGAGTAGTGCAGCACGTCACCCTAGGGTGGCGTGCTGGACAGTCGTAAAGAACCGTTCCCCTCCTTTGACGGCACGTTTTGGGCAAAGTGCGGTAGAATTACTAATCCCCCTAACGCCCTATTTGGGCGGAATTTTCCTTGAGGAGAAACCGATTTATGACCCCTCGCAAATACAAAAAGGGTGACCGTCTCGTCTATCCGCACCACGGCGCCTGCACCGTGGAAAAGATTGAGAAGATGACCGCTTTTGACGTGAAACAGGACTACTTGAAGTTGAAAGTCGCCTACACCGACCTCGTCTTGATGGTTCCCGTCGCGAACGCCGAATCCGTGGGCCTGCGCGACGTCATTAACGACGAAGAGGTCGAGGAAGTCTTCGCCGTGCTTCGCAAGAAAGAGGCCCGCATGCCGACCAACTGGTCGCGCCGCTTCAAGAACCACTCCGAAAAGCTTCGTTCGGGCGACATCTATCAGGTCGCCGAGGTGGTTCGTAACTTGTCGATTCGTGACAAGGACAAGGGCCTGTCTGCCGGTGAGAAGCGCATGTTGACGCGCGCTCGTCAGATTCTCGTCTCCGAGTTGACTTTCGCCTTGAACGTCGACACTGAAGCGGCTGAAGAAAAGCTCGCCTCGGTTCTGCCCTAGACATGTCCGTGGCCGCCATTGTCGTGGCCGCCGGTCAGGGAGTTCGCTTTGGCGGACCCAAACAATTCGCCCTGCTCGCCTCAGAGACGGTGGCGACGCGCAGCGTTCGACTCGCACGGAGCGTCGCGGGCAAAGTCGTCCTGGTCGTTCCCGAACACTACGACGGAGACGGTGAAGGTGCCGATCTGGTCGTCGCGGGTGGCACGTCGCGAGCAGCCTCCGTTCGTGAAGGTCTTGCGCATTGCCACGACGTCGACATCGTCGTGGTGCACGACGCGGCGCGTCCGCTCGCGTCCGAGCAACTCTTCCACGCGGTCGTTGACGCAATCGAGCGCGGAGCTGACGGGGCCATTCCGGGACTACGTATCACCGACACGATCAAGCGCGTGAGCGATGCGCAGCCGCCAGAAGTCCGCGAGACGATTCCTCGCGACGACCTGGTCACGGTCCAAACACCCCAGGCGTTTCGACGCGAGATCCTCGAACGCGCTCACGCGAGCGCCAGTGATTCGACCGATGACGCACAACTCGTCGAGGCGCTGCAGGGTCGCGTGGTCATTGTCGATGGTGAGGCGACGAACGTGAAGATTACCGAACCGAGCGATCTGGAGTTCGTCGTCAGGTCGCTCGAAAAGAGTTCGCGATGAGAATCGGCCAGGGCATCGACGTCCATCGCTTCAGCGTCGAGCCAACTCGTGAACTTTGGCTCGGACTCGTGTTGATCCCCGACGCGGTGGGTCTCGAAGGCCATTCTGACGCCGACGTCGCCACCCACGCGCTCATCGACGCATTGCTCGGAGCGGCGAACCTAGGTGACATCGGTCATCATTTTCCCGACACCGACGAACGTTACGCCGGAGCGAAGTCCGCGACCATGCTCGAAGTGACTCGCGAACTCATCGACCACGCGGGATTCGTGGTCGAATCGGCGGACCTGACGATAATGGCTGAGCAACCCAAACTCGCGTGGTTCATCCCGACGATGTCCGAGCGACTCTCGAACGTGCTGGGTGCGGTCGTGTCGGTGAAGGCCACGACCACTGAAGGTCTTGGTGCTCTTGGTCGCGAAGAAGGCATTGGCGCGAGTGCCGTCGTCTTGCTAAGGGAGACCTCGTGAGTCCGCGACCCGCGCCGCGACGAAATAATCCAAAGGGTCGCCCGTTGACCCAAGGTGGACGCCCGATGAACGGTGGGCAAGTGAGAGGTCCTCGTCGCGCCCCGAGTGGCGAAAAGGAAGGGCTTGGAGGCGAGCAAGTCGAAGGACGTCACGCGGTCCTCGAACTCTTGAAGGCTCGCCGCCGCCGCGTGGAGCGAATTTTCGTCGCCGAGGCGCAAGATCCTTCCGACATCCTTGACGCGATTGAGCGCGAGGCTCAGCGCCAACGAATTCCAGTGCAGGTCGTGTCCATGGCTCGTCTCGATCGCGAGGCGCGAACGGAAGGTCATCAAGGAGTTGTCGCGTTCGCAGCTCGCCTCGAGACTGTGGGACTCGAGGTGGTGCTGGAGGCGAAACACCCTTTTCTCCTGGTGTGTGACGGCGTCACCGACCCGCGCAATCTCGGCGCGATGTTACGAAGCGCCGATGGCGCGGGTGTGACCGGCGTCGTCGTGCCTCGTCACCGGTCGGCGCGCATCTCACCTACGGTCACGAAGACCGCGGCGGGCGCCATTGAATATCTGACATTTTCTGACGTGGGGGGCATCCCCGCGGCAATCGACCAACTCAACAAAGCGGGAGTCTTTACCGTGGGGCTCGCGGGCGAGTCCAAGGAATCCTTGTATGACTTGGATTTGGGTTCCGTGCCCGTTGCGTTGGTGGTCGGCGGAGAAGAAAAAGGTCTCGCATCTCTTACCCGCAAGCGCTGCGCGGCGGTGGTCTCGATTCCGCAATTGGGAAAGATCAGTTCGCTGAACGCAGGTGTCGCTGTATCGGTCGCCGCGTTTGAAGTAGCACGCCAACGAGGTTTCCACGACCGCACGAAGTAGCGACCGTTGTACCTAGGCTTCGATACGAAGTTGAATTGTCTCCAGCCCGTGGCACGAATGTCAATCGCGGCAAATGGAGATGTCGTAAGTACGGCTGTTTGCCCAGACGCACAATCCTCCGAATAAAGGAATCTGATGCGTCACAACCCTAAAATTTTGCTCCGTCGTTTTGCTTCCGTCATTCTCGTTTCATCCATGATTAGTCTTGCCATTCCTGCCATCGCCTTCGGCACTTCATTTCAAGTTGTCACCTTCGGAGAGAACGACAATCCCAGCGACAATGTGATAGCAACCCAAACGTCGTCTGTTCCCACATCGTTCACACTTTTTTCGGCACTTAGTCCCTCATTTACCGACCCAGGGTATGCCTTCGATGATTGGAATACGGCATCAGATGGTAGCGGGGCTTCATATGCGAATGGAGCTACATATTCGTTCGCGAGCAACATGACTCTTTACGCGCAGTGGGTCGCAAATTCGGTCACAGTTTCACCTAGTGAATACACGGTTGCTTACAACGACAACGGAGGCACAGGTGTGTTAAATCCAGTCACGGTGACCGCAGGTGGTTCGGTTCAACTTCCGGTGGCGGCCGCACTCACCTACCCGGGATTCACTCAAACCGGTTGGTACACCGCTGCGACGGGAGGCGCTCTCGTTGGAACAAGTGGCGTCACCATTATTCCTCCAACTTCACTGCTCCTCTACGCGCAATGGGTGGCAAACGCCGCCGTCTCGATTACATTTTCGGCGAATGCCGGGCTCGGTAGTGTGCCGGAGGTTAGCGCCGTTGTCGGATCGACAATTTCATTGCCAACCGTTGGCACGTTGCTGAATCCCGGTTATACGTTTGAAGGCTGGAGCACTTCGCCATCATCGCAAGGAAGCATTTACGCCGGCGGTGCAACCTACGTTGTCACTGGTGCCCTCACGCTCTACGCACTTTGGACGGTAACGCCGAATTCCTCCCACCAATCGATTCTTGCGGGCGCGATTGGACCGTTTAATGCTCATTCGTCTGTGCTCGGAACCACGTTGAAGAATCAAGTTCAGCGCATCGCACGCAATATGGAATTCAAGGGCTACGCCGCAGCGTCACTGTTTGGTTACTCGCTTCCGAGTGAAACAAAGACCGGTTCGACGTCTCTCAGCGCGGCAAGAGCACTGGCCGTGGTGACGTATCTTCGAGCCCAACTGCTGAGCCTTCACGTCAAAGCAGTCTCGATGCGTTCATCGGGTGAAGGTTCAGTGAAGGGCGCGACGAACTCGCTGTACCGTCGGGTCGAAGTCTTCCTCAAGCTGTAGTCAACTGCCCCAACCTGCAGAGAGTTTTTCTGTACACGCGGGGCATCGTGTGGCGCGAAGGTCGACGTCGGTGAGGCATGACGGGCAAGGGGCCATAGGCGGTGGCGGCGTCGCTGTCTGTCCGTTTCGGCGACGAATCGCCATGATTGGTTTTACGACCAAGAAGAAGAGTGCCAGCGCAATCACGATCAACGTGATGAGGGCGTTGACCACAAGCCCGTAATGGAATTCACTATGGTGCCAAGTGAAATACAGCGCGCTGAAGTTGGTTTGGCCGAACAGTGCCGCGATGAGTGGTGTAAACAGTCCCGCAACGACTGCCGTTACCACGGCGGTAAACGCTCCTCCCAACGCAACGGCGATCGCGAGATCCACGACGTTGGCTCGGAAGGCGAACGCTTGGAACTCCTTTAGAAGTCCCACTGATTTCTCTTTATCCTTCATTTTTCCTCCTCTGTGCCGGTGGAGGGATTCGAACCCCCGACCTGACGATTACAAATCGCCTGCGCTGCCAGACTGCGCCACACCGGCGTGCGATTCCCTAGGTTAGTTAATTCACGCGCGCCGCTCTAGAGTTGTCAAAATGAGTGACGCCCCACACGCCCCACACCAGTCGTCTGGTGACGGCTCGCACTATCAGCCATCGTTGGGTGTCGTTCTTCTCATCTTGATTCTTTTTGTGGGTGCCGTCTTTTTGATGCTCCGCTCCAATAATCACGCCTCGACGAGTGTGTTCGTGTCGACGACGACTGTCACGACGAGTGATGGCAACACAACGTCGACGACCTTGCCGAAGAACAAAGTTCGAATTCAAGTCGCCAACGGGACTGACGTCTCAGGTTTGGCGCGCAAATATACCCAACAGCTTGAAGCATTGAACTGGGACGTTCTTCCTCAGGTCAATGGTCCAAAGGTCACCTCGACCGTTGTCTATTACAACCCAGGTTTCGTATGGGCGGCTCAAGAAGTGGCGAGCGAGATCAAGGTGGGTGCGACAGCAATTCAATCGCTCAACGGTTTGAGCCCGGTGCCCGGAGCGTCAGGCGACGACGTCATTGTGATTCTTGGTCCTGATATCGCGATAAAGGGCTGATTAGGCCTGTGGCGGTAACGCCACTTTGAATCGACCCAATGCCGCGCGGAGCACGTCCACCGCCATCGGGCGCAGTTCTTCGAGAGGACGATTTCGATGTCGGCGTGTTCCTAGGTCCACTTGGGCAAGACTGTGTACGCCGTACTGACGGGCAATATCGATGAGAAGGGCGATTTCGACGCCGTAGGCCGATTCGAGCGTGACGGATTCGAGCGCGCTACGTCGAACTGCGGTCTCACCTGCGAGTGGCTGGCGGATCTCACCGAGCCCCGGGTACAGCAAGGCGAGGATTGGTCGTGCCGCGAGCTCGTTGACACGCCCACCTCCGGTGGGCATGTTGTGCAGGGGTCGCTCGTAGTAGCCCTTAACGAGTTCGATGGAGTCGCGTTCGAGCAGCGGTTGGACGAGCCGCGGGACGAACTCGCTCGTCGTGTTGAGCACGTCAGCGTCGAGGAACACGACAATCTCCGAGTTCGTTTCTCGAAGTCCGAGCTTCATTGCTTCGCCCTTGCCCCCGCGGCCCTCGAGGTGCAGGACGCGCGCGCCGTGGTGGTTCGCAATCGTGGGGGTGTCGTCGTTTGAATGGTCGTTGACGACCACCAGTTCGTCGACGAAGCCAACGTGGTGGCGTACCGCTTCGAGCACCGCGCCGATCGTGGCACCTTCGTTCTTCGCGGGAATCACGACCGCGACGGACGTCTTCGCTTTGAGCGTGGTGACGCGTCCGAGGTCAAATGCGTCACGCTCAAGGGTCCAGGGCACGTCCGCGGTACTCACGTACACGAATCTAGGGGGCATCGTCTTGAGCCCAGACTTGACAACGGGTGCTCGAACCGCAAGAATTGGGGGGTCATCAAGAGCGACTGAGGGGCGGGCCCGCAGACGTCGCGACAACCAGTGTGGTATCGAGAGACCCTCGTCACACCAGGTGCCAAAGCCCGATCGATGAAAAGGGAGTTATGAGTTTCGCAACTGGTCTTCTATGCCGAGAATGTGGCACCGCCTACCCTGCGGAGGCACGCTATTCATGTGAGTTCTGTTTTGGACCCCTCGAGGTCGCGTATGATTTCGATGCCGCGAAAGGGGCGGTGACCCGAGCGTCGATCGAGGGAGGACCCAACTCGATTTGGCGTTACAGAGCACTCCTTCCAGATCCCGGTGCTGAGCCAGTCGACCTCGGCGCCGGCTGGACGCCGCTGCGTCGCGCGTCGCGACTCGCTGAAGTGCTGGGCGTGCGTGAACTCTGGCTGAAGGATGACACGCGCAATCCCACTGGATCGTTCAAGGACCGGGTCGTCTCCGTCGCGCTCTCGAGCGCTCGACGCCTCGGCTTTTCAACAGCAGCGTGCGCGTCGACCGGCAATCTTGCGACCTCGGTCGCGGCGCACGCCGCGTTCATTGGATGGCCGAGCGTGACCATCATCCCTACCGATCTCGAGAAGTCCAAGGTCGCCATGACCGCGATCTTTGGGGGCACCGTCCTTGGTGTCGAAGGTAACTACGACGACGTCAATCGTCTCTGCGTCGAGCTCGTGGCCGAGCACCCCGACTGGGCGTTCGCCAATGTGAATTTGCGTCCCTACTACGCCGAAGGTTCCAAGACCCTGTCCTTTGAGATATGTGAGCAGCTCGGATGGCGTATGCCCGACCAAGTCGTCGTGCCCGTAGCGTCGGGTAGCCAATTGACGAAAGTGGCGAAGGGCTTTCGTGAATTCATCGCACTCGATCTCGTCGAAGGCGACGCGCCAGTCATCTTCGGTGCACAGGCTGAAGGCTGCTCACCGATCGCAACGGCGTTCGCCGAGGGCGCTGATGTCGTGACACCGCAGCGCCCCAATACCATCGCTCGATCTCTCGCGATCGGTAACCCCGCTGACGGGCCCTACGTCTTAGACCAACTTCGAAGCAACGGCGGCGACTGTGGTTCGGTGCCCGACGAGGAGATCCTCGAGTGCATTGGCCTTCTCGCTCAAACTGAAGGAATCTTCGCCGAGACCGCCGGCGGCGTGACGATTGCGTCGCTTCGCCAGATGATCGCGCGCGGCACCATCGATCCCACCAAATCCATTGTCGCGATCATTTCGGGACACGGGCTGAAGACCCTCGACGCGATCAGCGACACGGCGACCTTTAGTTCGAGGATCAGTCCTTCGCTCGCCGACGCCGAAGAGGCACTCCGCTTTCACCAACTCGTAAGTTCTGCCTCATGAGCGTCATCGTTCGACTCCCCAGCCAGCTGCGCACCCTCGTGGGCGGCGCCGCGGAAGTGCCCGTCGAGGCGCTGACCGTACGTGATGCGATAAACGCCGTCGACAGCGAGTACCCGGGCATCGCGGTGCGCGTGCTGGATGACCGTGGGGCACTGCGACGTTTCGTCAACGTCTTCGTCGCTGATGAGGATGTTCGCTTCCTCGAAGGACTCGATACGGTGCTCGAGAGCGGCCAGACGGTGTCGCTCGTTCCAGCCGTCGCGGGCGGCTGAGCACTCATTAGCACTCACGCCCCTAGACTGCTAATATTGACATTGCACCAGTAGAGGTGCGAAGTCGCACCAGGAGGAATCAAAATGGCGAAACTGATCGCTTTTGACGAAGAGGCCCGTCGGGCTCTCGAGCGCGGCATGAACAAATTGGCCGACGCAGTACGAGTGACCTTGGGGCCCAAGGGCCGCAACGTGGTCCTGGACAAGAAGTGGGGAGCACCCACCATCACCAACGACGGTGTCTCGATTGCGAAGGACATCGACCTCGAAGACCCTTTTGAGCGCATTGGCGCCGAACTCGTGAAAGAAGTCGCGAAGAAGACTGATGACGTCGCCGGTGACGGCACCACGACCGCGACGGTCCTCGCGTGGGCGATGGTTCGCGAAGGATTGAAGAACGTCGCCGCGGGTGCGAACCCGATGTCGCTGAAGAAGGGTATCGAAGCGGCCGTTGAAGCCGCTGTTGCTTCGTTGCACGAACTCGCAAAACCAGCTGACACCAAAGAGCAGATCGCCCAAGTGGCATCGATCTCCGCGGCTGACGTTGAAATTGGCCAGATGATCGCTGACGCGATCGACAAGGTTGGTAAGGACGGCGTCATCACCGTCGAAGAGAGTCAGTCCTTTGGAATGGACATGGACCTCGTCGAGGGAATGCGTTTCGACAAGGGTTACATCTCGCCCTACTTCTCCACCGACACCGAGCGTATGGAAGCGGTACTCGAGAACGCGTACATCTTGCTCGTCTCGAGCAAGATTGGCGCGGTTCGCGACGTGCTCCCGGTGCTCGAGAAGGTCATGCAGTCGGGTCGCCCACTTCTCATCGTCGCCGAAGACCTTGAGGGCGAAGCGCTCGCGACACTTGTCGTGAACAAGATTCGTGGCACCTTCAAGTCTGTCGCCGTCAAGGCGCCGGGCTTCGGTGAACGTCGAAAGGCCATGCTTCAAGACATCGCGATCCTCACGGGTGCGACGGTTATCTCCGAAGAAGTTGGCCTCAAGCTCGAGAACGCTGGTCTCGATGAACTCGGTACGGCTCGAAAGATCGTCGTGACCAAGGACGAGACGACGATTGTCGAGGGCGCGGGATCTGAAGAGGACATCAAGGGTCGCGTCAACCAGATCAAAGCTGAGATTGAAAACACCGACTCGGACTACGACCGCGAGAAGCTCCAAGAGCGCCTCGCGAAGTTGTCCGGTGGCGTCGCCGTTATCAAGGTGGGTGCCGCAACGGAAGTCGAGCTCAAGGAAAAGAAGCACCGTATCGAAGACGCGGTGTCGACGACGAAGGCGGCTATTGAAGAGGGTGTCGTGCCTGGTGGTGGCGTCGCCTTGCTACGCAGCCAGTCGAGGATTCTCGAAGTCGCCGACAAATTGCTCGGTGACGAGGCGACCGGTGCTCGTATGGTTGCTAAGGCCGTCGAAGCACCGCTCAATCAAATCGCGGTGAACGCGGGTCTTGAGGGTGGCGTCATCGTCGACAAGGTGCGTCATCTCGCGAAGCCCAACGAGGGACTGAACGCCGCGACTGGCGACTACGAGGACCTCGTGAAGGCCGGTGTCATTGACGCGGCTAAGGTGACTCGCTCCGCACTGCAGAACGCAGCGTCGATCGCGGCGCTCTTCCTCACGACCGAGTGCGTCATCGTCGACAAGCCCGAAGAGAAAGCGCCAGCGATGCCTGGCGGCGGGATGGACGACTACTAAATCGTCTCAAACACTTTGGCGAAAGACCGCGGACTTGTCCGCGGTCTTTCTGCTTTTCTGGCCCGTTTCGGCGACGCTCGTTCGTCGTAGCATGGGGTCATGACGACTCCCACACCATTGGTCCCCTCGCGAGGTCTGAACGTCGTCCATCTCTTTTGCCACCCCGAGGGCGTGGTGGACGCCGGTGCCGTTCGAAAGGCCGTCGATGACGGCATCGAGGCGGGGTTGCAGATTGTGACGGCGGCGATCATGGGGGCGAAGGCCGATGCCTGCTTCATGGTGCTCGGTGAGAACCTGTGGGATCTTCGAAGGTTCCAGTCGAAGATCCAAGCAGCCGGCTTCAAGGTTGCGGAGAGTTACGTCTCGGTAACCGAGATATCCGAGTATGCGGCGGGTACGCCCGAGAAGATTCTCCAAGACCGGCTCTTTCCCGTCTTGCCCCCCGAGGGGATGAGTGCGTTCTGTTTTTATCCCATGTCCAAGCGTCGTGGTGACGAGCACAATTGGTATTCACTTCCTTACGACGAGCGACTCGCGCTGATGCGCCAACACGGATCGTCGGGTCGAGAGTTCAAAGGTCGCGTGCTCCAAGTGGTCACGGGATCAACGGGTCTCGATGACTGGGAGTGGGGCGTCACTTTATTTGGCGTCCACATTGATGACCTGAAGGACTGTGTTTACACGATGCGCTTTGATGAGGCCTCGACGCTGTATGGCGAATTCGGCGCTTTCTACACAGGTCTCGTCGGTACTGTCGACGAGGTGCTCGACGCCACGCTGGCTTAAGGCTTGTTGGTAGCGTCTCGAACGTGAGTGAACCCATCTCGAAGAAGGCACTCCTGCGCTGGGCGGAATCGCTCGCCGGAGTAGCGAAGACCGGTATTGGATTCACGGAAAGTCAGTTCGAACGCGAGCGTTACGAGGAAGTCTTGAAGATCGCGGGTGATATCAAGGTCGCAGCGCAAGAAGGACTCGACGGTGTCCTTGACGCGCAAGGCATCGTCACCGAGTGGATGCGCGACGTTGGCAAGGGTGTGCCCGGCTACGCGACGCCCAAGGTCGCGGTAGGTGCGGCGGTTTCCAATGACCAAGGCGAACTGCTCCTCATTCAACGTGCTGATTCAGGGTTATGGCTGTATCCCACCGGTTGGTGTGATGTGGGTTACTCGGCACCTGAAGTCGTCGTCAAGGAGGTTCTCGAAGAGACCGGTATCGAGGTTGAACCGATTCGACTCATCGGGGTTCTTGACGGAATGCGATTGGGCGCGTCGCGTGTACCGCTCTATTCGTTGCTGTTCTTATGTCGCGCGGTGGGAGGAGAGATGAAGATCCATCCCCTTGAGTGCACTGACGCTGGTTGGTTTCGCCGCGACACGCTTCCATTGGCTACGTTGGGCGCGGAACGATGGGCGGATTTCATTTTCGCCGCCATCGATGGCGAGCACCGTGACGTTTTCTACGATGATTTGCGTCGACCAGTGTGGCGAGGCGATTCGTGAGCGTCACCGTCGAGGTCGTCTCGCACTCGTCGACAGAACTTTTCAATGCGCTGCGCCGGCTCGTGCCGCAACTTTCAAGTTCCGCCGCGCCACTGACATTGAGCGCACTCGACAATCTTCTTATGGAAGATTCAAGCACCTTGGTCGTTGCAAAAGATGACGATGAGATCATCGGGACGCTTACGCTCGTCGTCTTCTCCATTCCAACGGGTTTGCGGGCGATCGTCGAAGACGTCATCGTCGATAATGCATCGAGGGGAAAGGGTGTCGGCGAACAGCTCGTAGCATTTGCACTTCGCTGCGCCAAGGAGCGCGGTGCGAAGACCGTCGATCTGACGAGTCGGTCCTCACGCGAAGCGGCGAACGCTCTCTATCAGAAGATGGGATTCGTCCTTCGAGAGACAAATGTCTACCGTTTTTTCCTAGAAGATAGTTAGCCGGCGATCTCCCCATCTTTTCCGGTTTTGATCTCGAAATTGTCGCAACCATTGTGAGGTGTGAAAGTTCGAGAGATCATCAAGGAACTTGAGCGCGACGGCTGGATGCAGGTTCGACACAGGGGGAGCCATCGTCACTACCACCATCCGACGAAGCCCGGCACCGTCACAGTGCCCGGCGCGATGGGAGACGACCTACACCGAGAACTGCTCGGTAGCATTATGAGGCAGGCCGGAATTGAACGGAGAAGGCGATGATTGAATACGCAGTCGTTATTGAACACTCTCCAAACAACTACGGGGCGTGGGTTCCGGATCTCGATGGATGTGTCTCGACGGGCAAGACGCTTGAAGAAGTCAAGGCGAACATCGCCGACGCAATTGAAATGCACATTGAGGTGATGCGCGAGCACGGCGAGGCTGTCCCGCCGCCGTCTGCACAAGTAGCAGTCGTGCAAGTCGCCTCGTAGGGGCACGTGCTCATCAGTTCGGTCATCTCCGCAAAGGCCGCAAGAGGGTTGGTTCTCTTCGATCTGGACAATACGTTGCTTGATCGTGATGTGGCGTTCGCAAAGTGGGCTTTGTTATTCATCAACATCCACGACCTCGACCACGATGCATGGACGGTAATCGAATCGGCGGACGAAGAGGGCATGCGCCCACGAGATCAATTCTTCAATCTCCTTCGGACGTCGCTATCAATCAGAGCGAGCACTGACGAGCTTCTTGACGCGTACCGCGACGATTACCCACGGTGTTACACGGTTTGCGACGAGACGGCTGACGCTGTTCGGCGACTTCGAGACGCGGGATGGAAAGTCGGCGTGGTAACCAACGGGCCACCTTCGCAATTGTTCAACATCGACGCCACAAATCTCGCGGGCGAATTTGACGTAATCTGCGTTTCCTCGATTGTCGGTTCGAGAAAGGCTGAGCGCAGGATTTTCGAAGAGGCGGCGAAAATCTGTAAGGTCCCGCTCAATGGGTGGATGGTCGGAGACTCGCCGCACGCTGACATAGAAGGCGGACGCGCGGCAGGGCTCGCTACGATTTGGATGGCGAGAGGCCGTGATTGGGATGGCTCGACCCTCGCGCGGCCCGACGCCGAAGTTGAAACCATCGTTGAGGCAGTCTCCAGGATTCTCGATCACCAGGACGAATAACTTGCTGCCACGCCGAAGCAATAGACGAATGTGTATCGGTTCTCG
>PLRK01000095.1 GCA_003163875.1 Acidimicrobiaceae bacterium
TCGATGGCCGGGTGGCGCGTCGGGTTCCTCGTTGGCAACGCGGAGATCGTCGCGGCGCTGACGAAATTGAAGAGCTACCTCGACTACGGCACCTTCCAACCAGTGCAGATCGCCGCGATCGTCGCGATGAATGAAGCCGTTGACTATCCGGGGCAACTTCTCGCGATCTATCAGACCCGGCGCGATCTGCTCATCGAAGGTCTCAACCGTATTGGCTGGGACGTGAAGGCTCCAAAGGGCTCAATGTTCATTTGGGCACCGATTCCCGAGCCGTATCTTGAAATGGGTTCCCTCGAGTTCGCGCGTTTCCTCATCGAAGAAGCGGACGTCGCGACCAGTCCGGGCGTGGGATTCGGCGAGGGTGGTGATACGCACGTTCGTTTCGCGCTCATCGAGAATGAACTTCGCACGCAACAAGCAATTCGCAATATACGAAAAGCTCTCACCAAGCTCGGTTAGATCAGGGCAAACCCGCGTGAGGAACGCTCACCCTCGCGACTTCTAGTTTTCCCAACGTCTTGTCGGCGATCTCGAATCGATTGCTCGACGGCGCCGTCATGATGAAAAGTGTGGTGCCGTCGTCGCCGCCGAGCATGCACGCGAACGCCGTTTGGCTCGTCATCACCTCGCCCGTAATCTCGCCACCTTCTTTCACACGCAGACATTTGTTAGTGAGTGCGTTCGCGAGCCAGATCTGACCCTGCGCATCGAGACACATACCGTCGGTGGCGACGAAGTCGAGTTGCGCCCAGATCCTCCGATTGCTCAGTGTGCCGTCCGAATGCACGTCAAAGGCCGTCAGTCGAAAGGCCATGGTCTCACCAACGATGAGTGTCGCGCCGTCGGGCGTGATGACGGTCCCATTGGGAAACGCCATATCGGGCACACTTTGAATCACGTCACCGTCCTGATTCAAGACGACGAGGTTGGTCGTTGGTGGCGGGGTCGCGAGCATGCCTTCGACTCCGATGTCGGCGAGCATCGTGTCAAGGTCAAAGCCGAAGTTTCCGACGTAGCTATAGCCCGTGTGCGACACCACCATGTCGTTGGCCCAGAATCCGCAGTACTCGCTGATGTCGGCGAACTCAGTACGCGCGTTGCCGCGAAAGCGCAGCACCCGATGGTCAGTCGACGACACGCACAACAGATCGCCATTGGGCAGCCATCCAAGCCCCGAAGGCTGGTTGTCGACGACGTGCTCGAGTCGCTCATTGGCACCGTCGGCGTCAATCGAGAAGACGCCGTGGCGATAGAAGTCTGAAAACCAGAGGCGTTCGTCGTGCCATCGCGGAGCCTCTCCAAATGAAAGTCCTTCACTGATGACGCGTGTTGAGTATGTCAACATGTTCCCCCCTTGCAGGAAACTAGTTCAGGAGCGCTCGCACGCGCGCAACCACGCCTCGTAACCAAGGTCGGCGAAGAGCGGATCTTTCGGCGTGAAACGCGCGTCGGACTCCCACAGTGCACTGAGTTGTTCGAGCGAATGCCATAGTCCGATCTCGAGTCCGGCGACGCACGCCGCGCCTCGGGCGGTAGCTTCGAGAGATCGACTACGCACCACCTCTAGGCGACTGTTCGTCGCTTGGAGTTGTAACATGGTGTCCATCGCCGCGGCTCCTCCGTCCGCGCGCAATTCACGAAGTGCGACGCCGCCTGATTGAAATGCGTCGGTGATGGCACGCACTTGGAAGGCGAGCGCCTCGAGGAGGGCTCGAGCGACGTGCGCTGGTCGAGAGCTGTGACTGAGACCGCTGATCGAGCCGCGCGCGCCAGCGCGCCAGAACGGCGAACCCAAACCCGTGAAGGCGGGCACGAATGCCACACCTTCGCTGCTCTCAACCGAGTTCGCGAGTGCTTCGAGATCGCTCGAAGTGTCGATGAATCCGAGTTCATCGCGCAACCATTGGACCCCCGCTCCCGCGACGAACGCTGAACCTTCGAGACAATAGGTGGCGGGCCCGAAGGCGCCGAGGTCCCACGCGACGCTCGTGAGCAGTCCGTCGACGCTTCCTGGCGAGCTGTCGCCCGCGTTGGCGAGGATGAACGCCCCGGTGCCGTAGGTGGCTTTGACGATGCCGGCGTCGAAGCACGCTTGTCCAAAGAGTGCAGCCTGCTGATCGCCCAGGATGCCCGTGATGGGAACACCGCCGAGCTCGGGCACGACCTCTGCGCTGATGGTCGCGAAATTCGTGCTCGATGGTCGTATGTCAGCGAGCATTGCGGTGGGAATCGCGAAGAGCGCCGTCATTGTGGGCGACCAGTCGAGCGTGTCGAGGTCCATCAACATGGTCCGTGAGGCATTCGAGGGTTCGGTGAGAAACACCCCGCCATCACTCGCGCCGCTGAGTGACCAGAGCAACCAGGAATCGATCGTGCAAAGGCTCGGCGCACTCGCCGCATCGAGCACGCCCGCGTCAAGAAGCCAGCGCATCTTGGTCGCCGAGAAATAGGGATCGAGCACGAGACCCGTGATCTCGCGTACGAGGGGGCCTTTGCCGTTGGCCTCGAACTGTTCACACGAGCTCGCCGTTCGGCGGTCTTGCCACACGAGGGCGTGGTGTGCCACGTGGCCATTTTCACGGTCGAAGGCGACCGTTGTCTCTCGTTGGTTCGTGATGCCCACGGCGGCGATTCGGTGGCCGTGTTCGAGGGCGCGGCTGGCCACCTCGCGCAGGGTGGCGATCGCCAGGTCGGCGATCTCGCAAGTGTCGTGCTCGACCCAACCGGCGTGGGGGAAATGCTGGGTGAGTTCGCGAGAGGCGATGTCAAGAACCCGGGCGCCTGGGTCAAACGCGAGGGTCCGGACGCTCGACGTGCCAGCGTCGAGGGCGAGGATCAGCTCCATTGGGGCGAGGATAGTGAGGAATTCTGGACAGTTATTGGCCCTAGAATGTCCGGTACAAGAATTCTTGCGAAAACTGAAAAATAGAGTTGACGCGGTGTAATTACAGTGCTGTAATAACACAGCATCTTGCGACGCGTAGTGGCCCGACCACTACATATTGTGGCTAGGGGGCCGGGAGCCAGTATTCTCGCGACTCTGAGTCTCGGTAGTGCGAGAAGGCAGCAGCAGTGTCGGAAACGGATAGAAAGAGATCGAAATGGCCATCGCACCACAGCGCTTAGGGATAGGAATCCGACGCTTCTTCACGACCGAAGATCGTCACCCGTACGACGAGGTCGTGTGGGATCGACGAGACGCGCGCATTAGCAACTTTCGTGATGGTTCGATCGCCTTCGAGCAGCTCGACGTCGAAGTCCCCGCGTCGTGGTCGTTCAACGCCACCAACATTCTCGCGCAGAAGTACTTTCGCGGCACGCTCGGCACGTCCGAGCGAGAGACCAGTTTGAAGCAGGTCGTCGACCGTATCGTTGACACCGTGACGCGTTGGGGAGTCGACAGTGACTACTTCGTCGACGAAGAGGAAGCCGAAACATTCCGCGCCGAATTGAAGCATCTGTTGATCACGCAAAAAGCGGCATTCAACTCGCCGGTGTGGTTCAACATCGGCGTCAAGGGCGTCCCGCAGCAGGGCAGTGCCTGCTTCATCTTGGCGGTAGAGGACTCAATGCGTTCGATCCTCAACTGGTACACCGAAGAGGGCATCATTTTCAAAGGTGGTTCGGGAGCCGGTGTCAATCTCTCCAAGATCCGCTCCAGCGCCGAGGGCCTCGAAGGCGGCGGTACCGCGTCGGGGCCGGTCTCGTTCATGCGAGGTGCGGACGCGTCTGCGGGAACAATCAAGTCGGGGGGAAAGACTCGTCGCGCGGCGAAGATGGTCATTCTCGACGCCGATCATCCCGACATCGAAGAGTTCGTATGGTGCAAGGCCAATGAAGAAAAGAAGGCTCGCGTTCTTCGTGACGCTGGCTTCGACATGGATCTTGACGGCAAGGACATTACGTCCATCCAGTATCAAAACGCGAATAACTCGGTGCGTGTCTCCGATGACTTCATGGAAGCGGTGCTCGAGGACGCGGACTGGAACCTCGTTGCTCGTCACGGCGGTCGCAACGTTCGCACGGTGAAGGCTCGCGAACTTTGGCGCGACATTGCTCGCGCCGCCTGGGAGTGCGCAGACCCCGGGCTGCAGTTCGACACCACGATCAACAAGTGGCACACCTCGTCGAACACCGATCGCATCAATGGGTCGAACCCATGCTCGGAGTACATGCATATTGATAATTCCGCGTGCAACCTCGCGAGTTTGAACCTTATGAAGTTTCTGCGGAGCGACGGAAGATTCGACATCGAAGCGTTCAAGGCAGCCATCGAAGTCCTCTTCACCGCCCAGGAGATCAT